>NZ_JBHSOU010000010.1:0-415568 GCF_042656385.1 Pseudomonas sp. GCM10022186 | reverse complement strand
ATCGGCGTGGACTATGCGCTGTACCTGCTCAGCGTGCAGTTGCAGTTCCAGCGCCAGGGCCTGTCGCTCGCGGAGTCCTACAAGAATGCGGTGGCCTTCACCGGTCGGGTGGTGGGGCTGGTGGGTATCACCCTGGCCGCCGGCGTGGTCTGCTGGGCCTGGTCGCCCATCAAGTTCCAGGCCGACATGGGTATCCTGCTCACCTTCATGTTCGTCTGGAACATGATCGGCGCGCTGGTCCTGATCCCGGCGCTGTCCTACTTCCTGCTCAGCGGACACGCCTGCAAAGGAAAAGCGGTGAGCTCAATTCAAAAGCGAATGGAGATTGCCCTGTAACTGGTGCTTTCACATTACCTGCCCTCATACGCGCAAGAGTGCGACTCGCCGCTGGCGTGTGATTACAGCTGCGCATTGGCCGGCGAGTCTGGTGAGTGACTGCTTATGGCTGCGAGAGCGGACACCTTGAATCGGTGTCCGCCGCTCGGGCCCTAGCTATACCTCACCAGGTTGAGAGCCGGCAGCGGCCCGCCGGGGAATTGCGCAAGGCGTGCCTCGGCGAGACCGCCCAGGTCGATGCCAGCAAAGCCCAGGCGCTCGATCAGCGCCGCCACCTCGGTCTTGGCCCCGGCATCTTCGCCCGCATAGAACAGCACGCGGCGCCCGCCCTCGGCTTGCGGGTCGCCTGCCAGCAGCGCCGGCGCCAGGTGGTTGAAGGCCTTGACCAGGCGGGCCCCCGGTAGCAGCTGCGCCACCACTTCGCTGGAGCTCTGTGCACCCAGGTCGAAGGGCCGGAAGCTCGGTGCCTCGATGGGGTTGTTGGCATCCACCACGATGCGCCCGTTCCAGGGGCCGAGCCCGTCCAGCGCGGCGGGGATCTTCGACCAGTTCACCGCGAGAAAGACGATCTCTGCGCGGGCAGCCTCCTCGCGGCTGACCGGCCTGACCTTCGGCCCCAGTTCATTGGCCAGCGCCTGCAGGCTCTCGGGCCCGCGGCTATTGGCGATGGCGACTTCGATGCCCGCGTTGCTCAGGGCGCGGGCGATGGCGCTGCCTATGGCACCGGCGCCGATGATGCCTATCTGCATGTCCCGTTCCTCCCTCAGGCGGTGAAGCCGCCATCGACCAGCAGCTCGGCACCACTGACGAAGGCCGCCTCGGGGCTGGCCAGCCAGGCCACGGCGGCGGCGATGTCGCGGCCCTCGCCATAGCGGCCGACGGCGATATTGGGGCGGACGAAGTCGGCCACCGGGCCGTCCGCCGGGTTCATGTCGCTGTCGGTCGGACCGGGATGCACGGTGTTGACCGTGATGCCACGCGGGCCGAGGTCGCGCACCAGGCCACGGCTGAAGCCGGCCAGGGCGCCCTTGGTCAAGGTGTAGGCCGAGGCGGTGGCGAAAGCGGCGTACTGCACCATGGAGCTGCCGATATGGATGATGCGACCGCCGCGCCCCATGTGCTTGAGCGCTTCCTGGGTGGCGACGAACACGCCGGTGACATTCACCGCGAGGATGCGCTGGAAGTCCTCGAAAGCGATCTCCTCCGGGGCGCCGAGCACGCTGATACCGGCGTTGTTGACCAGGATGTCCAGCCTGCCGAAGGTGCCTACAACCTGCTGCACGGCGCTGCGTACCGCTTGCGGATCGCCGGCATCGGCGGCGATGGCGATGGCTCTGCCGCCGGCCGCGACTATCTCGCCGACCAGTGCCTCGGCCTTGTCCGGCGAGGCGTGGTAGGTGATGGCGACGCTGGCTCCGTCGGCAGCCAGGCGCTTGGCAATGGCGGCGCCGATGCTGCGCGAGCCGCCGGTGACCAGGGCGACCTGGCCGTTGAGGGGGAGAGTGGTGTTGTTCATGATGCAAACCTCGTGTGGGTGGTGGGTGTGCTCATGAAACGCCTTGGGCTTTATCTGCAGTAGCGGGTAATGGCTAGAATCACCTTCAACTAATGGTTGAAGGTGGGTCTATGGAAACCCTGGCCAATCTGGAGTCCTTCGTGCGCAGCGCCGAGTGCGGCAGCTTCTCTGCTGCGGCGCGTCGCTTGGGCCTGACCCCGGCGGCGATCAGTCGCAACGTCGCCCAACTGGAGGCCAACCTCGGCGTGCGCCTGTTCCAGCGCAGCACCCGGCGCCTGACCCTGACCGAGGCCGGCGAACGCTTTCTTGGCAACGTCGGCGGCGGGCTGGAAAGCATCCAGGCGGCCATTGCCGATCTCGCCAGCAGCGCTGGTGCGCCGGCAGGCGTGCTGCGCCTGTCGGCGGCCCCGGCCTTCGGCCGCGACTTCCTGCTGCCACTGATGCCCGGGTTTCTCGCCAGCTACCCGGCGGTAACACCGGAGTGGCACTTCGACAATCGCCAGGTGGAGCTGATTGCCGACGGCTTCGATGCCGCTATTGGAGGTGGTATCGAGCTGTCACCCGGGGTGGTAGCGCGCGAGTTGGCGCCGGCGCATCTGGTGCTGGTAGCGGCGCCTGGTTATCTCGCCGGACGGCCTGTGCCCAGGCGGCCGGAGCAACTGGCCGAGCTTGATCAATTGGCCATGCGTTCGACCCAGAGCGGCAAGGTGCGCAGCTGGATGTTGCAGGGGCCGGCGGGCGAGCGTGTGCCGCTGGAGCTGCGTCCGCGGATGCTAGTCAACGATCCGCAAGCGCTATGCCAGAGCACATTGCTCGGGCTGGGCGTGGCCCTGCTGGCGGTACCGGATGTGCTGGCGCATCTGCGAAGCGGTGCGCTGCAAAGGGTCTTGCCTGGTTGGTATGTCGATGCCGGCCCCATCTCGCTCTACTTTGCCAGCCAAAAGCTGCTGCCGGCCAAGACACGGGCTTTCATCGATTATCTCGTCGAGTATTCCCGCGAACAGCAGTGGGCAAGACGCTTCGACGCCAGGCTTGAGGCTTGGGGCGAATAGCCAATGTCCGCTTCTGGCCGGCTAACGCCCCGTGCACTGGATGGCCATCCTTGTCCTCCCTCATATGGAGGACAAGCTATGAACATCGCTACCTGCGGCTATCAACCTTGGAACAAAGGAAAATTGGTCGGGCAGAAAGCCCCGCTCCGACTCAGAGATATCTGGGCGATCCGGGTACGGCTCCAAATTGCGGAGAGAACCCGGGATCTGGCTCTCTTCGATTCGAAACCCTACATCATGTATTCCATGCCCAGCTTCCCTCGTCGCAGGCTCCGCAGCCGCTGAACGAAATTGCGGAGTGCCGTTGGTTCCCTCCAAACGCCCTGGACGACCGGAAGTGCCACAAGGCTGTAAGTCGCCTGTTCAAGGCTACGAAGGTGCCTTAGGCTCTGTACGAAAAGTGCCTGCGCTCGGTGATGCTTCGTTAAAAATCGGTTCGGAATGCTCATTAACAGCTCGTTAACTCCGCTTCCTCACCGATTTTTGCCTCGCCTGACCTTCGCTCGACGACTTTTCGTACAGACCCTGGCAACTGACGGCAGCACGAGCTGCTGCCTATGCTTTTGAGCATTGGGACCTAAATGGCTTATATCGACATTTTCGCTTGAGCCGGGGCAATGCCCCGGCTTTTTGTTACTTGCACTTTCCACTGGTGCCTCTCAGTCCCATCCTCTCAGACAGTCTTTGCAGCCGTCCATGTTGGTGGCTTGGAAGGTGGCGTAAGCCCACCTCGCTGAGCCCCTGGGCTTGGCCATCTCTTCAGTAGCTTCAATTACCTCTCAGGCTTCTGCTGAGCGGGGAAATTCCATGTGAAAGGCGGTAAGGCCGCCCGCCGAGGTACACCAGATTCTCCCCCGGTGCGCCTCGATGATCGACCGAGTGATCGCCAGCCCCAAACCCGCGTTACTCGGGCCGCCTTCGCGGCGCGCAGGGTCTGCACGATAGAAACGGTCAAAGAGCCGCTTGAGGTGTTCTGCAGGAATCATCTCGCCTGGGTTCTCGACGCTTAGCCTGGTCGATTCGCCGGTCTGGGTGATGTTTACCGTGATGGTGTTGCCCCGGGGGGTATAGCGCAGGGCATTAGAGAGCAAGTTCGAGATGGCGCGATCCAACATCAGGACATCGCCGAGAACACTGCCATCCCCAGAGGCCTTGAGCGATAGACCTCGGTCCTCCGCCACCAGTTGGTAGTAGTCGAACAGCTTGTCGACAATCTTCTCCAGCTGGACCTGCTCACGCTGGGGAACGATCAGTCCATTGTCTGCCTTGGCGAGGAACAGCATGTCATCGATGATGCGCGACATCCGCTTGAGGTCGTCGAGGTTCGAGTACAAGGTTTCCTCATACGCCCCGATATCGCGCCTCCTCGAAAGCACAACCTCCGTCTGAGTCATCAGGTTACTGACCGGCGTTCGCAGCTCGTGTGCAATGTCGGCGGAGAAGTTGGACAGCCGAACGAAAGCCTCATCGAGCCGGGCCAGCATCGCATTGAACGACGCCATCAATTGCTGCAACTCCATGGGCACCGGCTCCATGGGAATGCGCTCTTTGAGGGACTTGGCCGACATCGACGCAGCCATTTGCGTCACCTGCCACAACGGACGCAGACCACTGCGCGCGACCACCCAGCCGAGGGCGGCGCTGACCAGGGCGCTGATGATCAGACCGATGGTGAACCAGCGTTGCAGGGCTTCGAAGAACGCCATGTGATGGGTGACGTCCAGCACCAACAACAGCGTCAACGGGGCTGCCAGGCCAGGGATATTGATCTCGGCCGTCAGGCCACGGTACATGACCGCTTGATCCTGCCACTCCCACATGGTGGGGGCCGATCTGACGCGAAGTCCCTGGGGCACATTCACCATGGCCGGCTCGGCAAACAGGACCTGGCCTTCGCTGTCCAGAATGATTGCTGCGAGATCCCGGTGCGCTCCCAGCAGCGCATTGAGCTGCGGCTTCAGTTCGGCAATGCCCGTGACACTGGGTAATCCCTGGAGAATGCGTTGTGTTGACTCAAGTTTCTCCACCAGGACTTGGTAATCGAGCGACTTGAAGTGGCGTTGGCTCAGATGGTTGAAACTAAGACCGGCTACAGTCAACACGGCAGTGACGGCGAGCATGAACATCAGGCTCATCCGCGCCGTAAGGGAGAGGTGATTCATTCTGGCTCCGGCCCATCGAGCATGTAGCCCATGCCGCGTGCGGTATGGATCAGCTTGATCACAAAGTCATCATCGATTTTGGCTCTCAGGCGGCGGACGGCCACCTCGATCACATTGGTATCGCTGTCGAAGTTCATGTCCCAGACCTGGGAGGCAATCAGTGATTTGGGCAGTACCTCGCCGCGTCGGCGTATCAACAGTTCGAGGAGGGAGAATTCCTTGGCCGTGAGTTCGATGCGCTTCCCGCCACGAACCGCCCGACGCTTCAGGAAGTCCACTTCCAGGTCGGCAATCCTGAGGATGGCCTGGGTGGGAGCGGTGGTACCGCGCCGCAGAAGGGTTCGCACCCGGGCCAGGAGCTCGGCAAAAGCGAACGGTTTGATCAGGTAGTCATCCGCACCCAGCTCAAGCCCCTTTACCCGATCCTCGACCCCATCCCGAGCGGTCAGAAACAGTACCGGCACGTCTTTCCCGGCGGCGCGAACCAGCCGCAACACCTCCCAACCATCAAGCCCCGGCATCATCACGTCGAGGATCAACAGGCCATAGGACTCGCTGAGGGCATGCTGCAGGGCATCGCTGCCTGTCATCACCCGGTCCACGTTGAACCCGGCCTCGCTAAGCCCCAGTTGCAGATACGTGCCAGTTTTCGGTTCGTCTTCAGCGACCAGAAGTTTCATCCGCGGTCTTTCCAAAATGTCAGGTGCCCAAAGTTTGCAGGCAAACAGGTCCTCCAAGCCGAAGCTTACAAAAATGTAATTCTGGGCTCAGGTACCTGTCAGGGAGCACTGTCCAGGGTGAAAGGATGCGCAATGAGCCTTTGCTCGCTCGGCTCTCAATGCCGGCGTCGATAAACGTGCAGTGAGCAGCGTTGATTGGCGTCAACAGGTGAACACGGGGGTGTCGTCTAGGCTGAGCTAGGCGGCAGCGGACGACATTTCCACTTCAGCTTGGGAGTTGAATCATGACTGAACCCCATCGCCATGGTACCGAACCGGCAACGCCTTTCTGGCGGACCAAGGGCGGTATCGCACTGATCATGCTGGTCGTGATCGGCCTGTTTTATGTGGCTCGTGAGCACTACGGCCACCTGTCGCAGGCACTGCCTTACTTGATCCTGTTGCTCTGTCCGCTGATGCACCTCTTCGGGCACAACCATGGCGGGCATTCTCATCAGGACCGCGAGGACTCGACCAAGCCGGACAACAGAGGGAACTAGTCCATGCACACCGCATCGTGCCAGCACGACCATGACCACTCACCTCCCCATGAGCAACCGGATGGAAGTCAGCGCGATCCGGTGTGCGGTATGACGGTGCCACCGGACAGTCGCTACTCCGAGCTATACGAGGGACAGACATACCGTTTCTGCAGCGAGAAGTGCCTGACGAAATTCCGTGCTGCGCCTGTACGCTACCTTAGCCCCCCGCAGGACCAAGAACACGCAGGCCATCACCACCCGGCCGCCCCGCAACCAAGCAACGCGGCGGACGCCGAATACACCTGTCCGATGCATCCCCAAGTCCGTCAGCGGGGGCCGGGCAGCTGTCCCATCTGTGGCATGGCCTTGGAGCCGGTAATACCGGAGCTTGAGGAGGATGAGAACCCGGAACTCAAGGATTTCTCCCGCCGCTTCTGGTGGACCTTGCCGCTGACGGTCATCGTGACGGTGTTGGCCATGACTGCCCACCAACTGCAACTGCTGCATGGCGCCACACAGAACTGGGTGGAATTGATTCTGGCCACACCCGTGACCCTATGGGCTGGTTGGCCGTTCTTCGTGCGCGGGGTCGCATCGATTCGTAACCGCAGCCCGAACATGTGGACGCTGATCGGCTTGGGTACGGCTGCGGCATACCTCTACAGCGTTGCTGCCACCGTGTTCCCGCAAGTATTCCCACCGACCTTCATGCAGGATGGCCGCATCGGCGTCTATTTCGAGGCGGCGGCGGTCATCATTTCGCTGACCTTGCTCGGGCAAATGCTCGAACTCAAGGCGCGCTCGCAAACCTCCGCCGCCATCAAGTCGCTCCTGGGCCTTGCCCCCAAGACCGCCCGCCGCATCGGGGCCGATGGCCAGGAGGAAGATATTCCGCTCACCCACGTGCACACGGGCGACCACCTGCGCGTTCGCCCCGGGGAGAAGGTGCCGGTCGACGGGATAGTCCTGGAGGGCGAAAGTGCCGTCGATGAATCCATGCTGACGGGCGAGCCCGTGCCGGTGATGAAGAAAGCCGGTGATGCACTCATCGGCGCCACGCTGAATACCCACGGCAGCCTGGTGATGGCAGCGCAGAAGGTCGGCGCCGAGACGGTGCTCTCGCAGATCGTGCAGATGGTCGCGCGGGCCCAGCGCTCGAAAGCCCCGATGCAGCGGATGGCGGACACCGTGGCTGGCTATTTCGTCATGGGGGTGATCCTGGTCGCACTGCTCACCTTCTTCGGCTGGGGGCTGTTCGGTCCCGAGCCCGGCTGGGTCTTCGGCCTGATCAATGCGGTAGCGGTGCTGATCATTGCCTGCCCCTGCGCGCTCGGCCTGGCCACCCCCATGTCGATCATGGTCGCCACCGGCAAGGCTGCCGGCAGTGGCGTGCTTTTCCGGGACGCCAGCGCAATCGAGAACCTCTGCAAGATCGACACGCTGATCGTCGACAAGACAGGCACCCTCACCGAAGGCCGGCCGGTGTTTCATAGCGTGGTCGGTACCGGGCAGTTCACGCCGTCCGAAGTCCTGCGCCTCGCCGCCAGCCTGGACCAGGGCAGCGAACACCCGCTGGCCCATGCGATTGTTGATCATGCAAGAGCGGAGGGACACGGCTTGTCCAAACCCGAGGCGTTCGAGTCGGGCTCTGGGATCGGTGTACGCGGTCAGGTGGACGGCAAACGGCTACAGCTCGGCAACACGACCTTGATGGAAGAGGCAGGCCTGGACATCAGTCCGCTGCGGGACCGGGCCGAGCTGCTGCGCCTGGAGGGCATGAGCATCATGTACCTGGCCGTCGACGGTGCGCTCGCCGGCCTGCTGGCGGTGTCCGATCCGGTCAAACCCACATCCAAGGAAGCGGTAACCCGGCTGCAGGCGGTGGATGTGAAGGTCATCATGGCCACCGGCGACGGCCTGACCACGGCACGTGCGGTCGCGAAACAACTCGGCATCGAGGAAGTCCACGGCGAAGTGAAACCCCAGGACAAGGAGCAACTGGTGGCCCGCCTGCAGGGCGATAAGCGCCGGGTTGCCATGGCTGGTGATGGGATCAACGATGCCCCGGCACTGGCCCGGGCGGATGTCGGGATCGCCATGGGAACCGGCACCGATGTCGCCATGAACAGTGCCCAGGTGACCCTGGTCAAGGGCGATCTGATGGGCATCCTGCGGGCCCGGACGCTATCCGTGGCCACGGTGAAGAACATGCGCCAGAACCTGGGCTTCGCCTTCCTCTACAACGCTATGGGCATACCGCTGGCAGCCGGCCTGTTCTACCCTCTGACCGGCCATCTGTTGTCGCCGATGATTGCGGCATTGGCCATGAGCGTGAGTTCGGCTTCCGTGGTCTTCAACGCGCTGCGCCTGAAACGCGTGGCCACGGGCTGAGATGGGCAATTGCCAAGTGTCGACATGGGGCCTTGGAGGCACGTGGTGTGACCATCGTGGGCCAGTTTGCAGCACCCGGCGGGTTGAAGGGAAATGCCGCCCGCTACAACGGTCAGGGTATGGCGCTCTATCTCACCGAAGATGGCCAACATGTCATCGTCGGCACTCTGTTCGACGCCCAGGGAGAAGACCTGACTCGCGCGCCGTTGGACAAGCTGGTGTATGAGCCGATGGCCAAGGAGATGTGGGCGCGAATGGAGAAGAGCATCTGGATCGCCGATGGCCTTGACCTTGCCATCGCGTCAAGGTTGAAGCTGTAAATGCGGCGAGAGAAGCCGTTCCAGCATGAGAGGCCCGCTATGTTCGTTTTGGAAGTTTCCGGTATGGGATGTGGCAGTTGCGTCAGCAAGATCACCAAAGCCTTCCAGGCTGCCGATGGCGACGCCAAGGTAATCGTTGACCGCATTGCCGGTACGGTGAGTGTCGAAAGCAGCATCGAAGTCGAACGCCTCGGTGAACTGGTCCAGGCGCTCGGTTACCCAACCAGAATCAGTCGCTAAGTCTCGCTGCCACTCAGCTTGCAAGCTGCCGCGCCATGGTTCATGGCGCGGATTCTTCAGATACAGCCTGATGTCGACTGACCCGCAAGACGATTCCATCCACTACCCACTGTTTTAGCCAACTGGCTGCCTGGGCGGGAGCTGCATCGCCGTTGCTTTCCAGTAACGAGAGACAGAGGTCCGCGAAGGTCCGCTGCTCCCGTACCATGAGTTGCAGCGCCGCAGCCTCCAGCGGATCGAGTGTCCGGTAATGGCAAATGAGTGCGTCACGCCAGACCAGGCAGGTCATGGGGTGTTCAAGCGGCAAGCTTGGGGGAACGGTGGTGTCGGCTTTGGCGGCCTTCCAGATGTCGATGGTATTGAAGTTGAAGGTGAGCCAGCACACGCTCGGGTGGAGCTGAACGCTCAGGCCGGTCCAGTCTTGCGGACCGAATGAGGCGATATCCTGGAACGACAGGGACGCTTCGTCGGCTGCATCGAAGGCCAGCGTGAACGCCCATTCCAGCGCCGCCAGTTCCCGTAACTGGGAGGCCTGAGGTTCGTCGAGGAATTCGCTGATGAACTCGGGAAATTGCTCACCTAGCCAACGCAGACTGAAATGCCGGGAAGGCCACGCCGCAAGATAGGCCTGGGCCAGTTGGTCGAAAGCCTCGGTGCCCAGCCAGTAGTGGACGGCCGGAAAGTCTTCGCGCAACACGGACAGCAGCCGGGCCCGGTAAGCATGGTGATAGACCTGCAAGCCATCCTCGGCTGAGAGCGCCTTGCTTCCCCGCAGGTGCTGCAGTAGCTCAGTGGAGGCGGTACTGTCACCTCCCTGCAGGTAGCGTTCAAAGGCCTGCTGCAAAGCAATCAGGCGCATGCTGCCGCCTCCAACTGGCAGGCCATGAGCGCCCGGGCTTTGGCCAGCTCGGCCAACAGTTCAGGAAACGGGGGGAAGAGGTCGTCGCGCTCGATCAGGGTCGCCCGTGGCCCCAAGTGCTGGATCGTTCGGGCGTAGAGGTCCCACACCGGATCGGCAATCGGCTGGTCGTGGGTGTCGATCAGGTAGTGGCCATAGTCGCTGTGGCCAGCCAGATGGATCTGGCGAATGCGCTCCTGAGGCAGTTCCTGGATGAACTGCCAGGCATCAAAGCCCTGATTACGGGCACTCACGTAGACATTGTTGACGTCCAGGAGCAGCTCACAATCGGTCAGTTCGCTTAGCTTACGGAGGAAAGTGGCTTCGCTCATCGTCGATTCGGCCCACTGCACGTAGGCGGAAACATTCTCCAACACCAGCGGCCGTTCAAGGATGTCTTGCACCAGGCGAACCCGGGCGGCCACGTGTTCCAGGCTTTCCTGGGTAAACGGTAGCGGCAGCAGATCGTGCAGGTGGTGCGCACTGCCACGACTCCAGCACAAGTGATCGGAAATCCACTGAGGCTGGACCCGCTCGGCGAGCCGTTTCAACTGGAGAAGGTAGTCATGGTCAAGGGCGTGTGGCCCACCGATCGACAGTGATACGCCGTGCATGACCAATGGATACCGCTCCTTGATGGCATCAAGGAAGTAGAGGGCCTTGCCACCCTCGACCAGGTAGTTTTCCGAGATGATCTCGAACCAGTCGATGTCAGGGGCTTGCTCCAGTATCTGCTGGTAATACTCACTGCGGAGCCCCAAGCCAAATCCAAGAGTGCCGTGCTCGTTCATGCTGGGCTCCCAAGAGGGAGTGACGAGCACTCCCCACGGCAAGACATCACTCGCTGGTCCGGCCACCAGCCTCATCGCATTTGGCCTTGGGCATCAACTTGAAGCCCTGGCCTTTGCAGGCGCCTTGCCCCTGGCAGGAGTTCTTGGCGGTCATGCAATCGTTCTGGCCTTTGCAGGCGTTGACGCCAAAACACTTCACGTCAGCGGTTTTGGCATCTTGAGCCGCTTGAGCAGGCAGGGCCGCGAACAGGCTGGCCGCAGCAAGGGCCAGTGCAGCGCCAGTGGCGGCAGTGGTTTTGGTCGACATAAGGCTTTCTCTCATGGTGGTGGTTGGAGTCCTGCCGGGTATTCGTTGCCGTCAGGCACGCGGCAAGCGATGAGCCTGGCACGTCGGTCCGAAGTGGCGACGGCTGGTCTTGCCCGGCATGTCGGGGACACTACAGATCGAGGCGAAGGCTCCACAAGGAGGAAATGCCAACCTTACAAAACTGTAATGTTCAACTCAGGTTACTGACAGCACGGGGTGGCTAGTGTGGCATCGAGTCTGACACTCGGCCCGCACATGCCGGGCTACCACGTCCCTAGTCGAGGAAACGTTTATGAAATCGATGAAAGCCCTGCTCGTTGTTGCCGCTCTGACTGCCTCGTCCTTCGCCATGGCCGCCGGCGGTGGCGATCGGACCATGGCCCGTGCCGACAAACTCGCCCAGGCGTCGATGGAGGCCTACCGCCAGGAGCAGCAGAAGGCCGAGTCCTCGGTCGCTGAAAAGGAAAAATCCGCCGAACATGCCAACTGCTGAGTCTGGTGCGTTGGCCAACCTTACAGAAATGTAATCATCTGAAAGGTTGGGATATGGCAGCTTTCATGCTCGCGGCCTCGCGCCAATTGGATAGCGACCGCGAGCAAGCCTACTGGGGTGGAGGAATCACCCGGTGCGGCAGCCTCTCCGCGTTGGTCGTTCAGCGCTGGCTCCATTGACTCATTGGACATACACGGCATGCATTGCAAAACCTCAAGGCGAACCTTCGTCAAGGGCCTGGCCGCTGGCGGCATTCTGGGCGGACTGGGCCTTTGGCGCACCCCTGTTTGGGCGGTGACCAGCCCTGGTCAGCCCACCGTGCTGAGCGGTACCGAATTCGACCTGTTCATTGGGGAAACCCCGGTGAACATTACGGGCTCCGCACGGATGGCCATGGCGATCAATGGCACCATTCCGGGGCCAATTCTGCGTTGGCGTGAAGGCGACACCGTCACCCTGCGTGTGCGCAATCGCCTGAAGGAAGACACCTCCATCCACTGGCACGGCGTGATCCTGCCGGCGAACATGGACGGCGTGCCGGGCTTCAGCTTCGCCGGCATCGCCCCGGATGGCATGTACGAGTACCGCTTCCAGGTGAAGCAGCACGGCACGTACTGGTACCACAGCCATTCCGGCCTGCAGGAGCAGGTGGGCGTGTACGGCCCCATCGTGATCGACCCGAAGGAGCCGGAGCCTTACCAGTACCAGCGCGACTATGTAGTGATGCTGAGCGACTGGACCGACGAGAACCCGGCCCGCGTGATGGCCAAGCTGAAGAAGCAGTCGGACTACTTCAACCAGCACAGACGTACTGTCGGCGACTTCATCGATGACGTCAGCGAGCAGGGCTGGTCCGCCGCCATGGCCGACCGCAAGATGTGGGCGGAAATGAAGATGAGCCCCACGGACCTGGCGGACGTGAGCGGCGCCACCTACACCTACCTGCTCAACGGCCAGGCGCCGGACGGCAACTGGACCGGCGTGTTCCAGCCGGGCGAGAAGATCCGCCTGCGCTTCATCAACGGCTCGGCCATGACCTACTTCGATGTACGCATCCCCGGCCTGAAGATGACGGTGATCGCCGCCGACGGCCAGCCGGTGGAGCCGGTGAGCGTCGATGAATTCCGCATTGCCGTGGCCGAGACCTACGACGTGCTGGTGGAGCCCGCCGGCGACGAGGCCTACACCCTCTTCGCCCAGTCCATGGACCGCTCCGGCTACGCCCGCGGCACCCTGGCCGTGCGCGAGGGCCTGAGCGCGCCGGTCCCCGAGCCGGACCCGCGCCCGCTGATCAGCATGGCCGACATGGGCATGGACCACGGCAGCATGGGGCACGGCGACATGGCGGGAATGGATCACTCGCAGATGGCGGGCATGGACCATTCCCAGATGGCCGGGATGGATCACTCGCAGATGGCGGGCATGGACCATTCCAAGATGGCCGGCATGGACCATTCACAGATGGCGGGTGTGGACCATTCCAAGATGGCCAGCATGGGCGGCCAGATGCAGACCCACCCTGCATCGGAAACCGACAACCCGCTGGTGGACATGCAGACCATGACACCCACGCCCAAGCTGGCCGACCCCGGCATCGGCCTGCGCGACAACGGCCGTCGCGTGCTGACCTACGCCGACCTGCGCAGCACCTTCCCCGACCCGGACGGCCGCGAGCCGAGCCGCACCGTCGAGCTGCACCTGACCGGGCACATGGAGCGCTTCTCCTGGTCCTTCGACGGTATCCCCTTCGCCGATGCCGAGCCGCTGCTGCTCAAGTACGGCGAGCGCCTGCGTATCACCCTGGTCAACGACACCATGATGACCCACCCCATCCATCTCCACGGCATGTGGAGCGACCTGGAGGACGAGGCCGGCAACTTCATGGTGCGCAAGCACACCATCGACATGCCACCCGGCACCCGCCGCAGCTACCGCGTCACGGCCGATGCACTGGGCCGCTGGGCCTATCACTGCCACCTGCTCTTCCACATGGACATGGGCATGTTCCGTGAAGTCCGTGTTACCGAATAAGGAGAGACCGATGAGCAAATTTGCGCAGACCCTCGCCGCCGCGGCCCTGGCCTTCGCCCTGCTGGCGCCCGCCGCCTGGGCCGGCCAGAACGCCCATGACGAGCACCAGAAGGCGCAGGCCACCAATGGTCAGCCGATGAACCATGGCCAGATGCAGAACATGGACCACGGCGCCATGGACCATAGCCAGATGAACCATAGCCAGATGGGGCAAGACGAAAAAGGCCAGGCCCAGCCGTCCGGCTATGGCAGCCGCACGCCCATCCCGGTGCCGACCGAGGCCGCCCGCGCCGCCGCCTTCCCGCAGCTGCCGCCCCACCACATGCACACCGGCAGCATCAACAGCCTGTTCCTGATGGATAAGCTGGAGTACCAGGACGCCGACGACGCCAGCGTGCTGAGCTGGGATGCCTCGGGCTGGATAGGCCGCGACATCAACCGTTTCTGGTTCCGTTCGGAAGGCGAACGCGCCAACGGCAAGACCGAGAAAGCCGAAGTGCAGGCGCTCTACGGCCGCGCCGTCAGCCCCTGGTGGGAGCTGGTCGCCGGCGTGCGCCAGGACTTCAAGCCCGGCTCGCCGCAGACCTGGGCGGCCTTCGGCGCTCAAGGTATGCCCTTGTACGGCCTGGAGACCGAGGCCACGGCCTTCCTTGGCGAGAACGGCCAGAGCGCCCTGCGGCTGGAAGGCGACTACGACATCCTGCTGACCAACAAGTTGATCCTGCAACCCACGGCAGAAGTGAACTTCTATGGCCGCAACGACCACGAGCGCGGCATCGGTTCCGGGCTGGGCAACACTGAAGTGGGCCTGCGCCTGCGCTACGAGATCGTCCGTGAGTTCGCGCCTTACATCGGGGTGACCTGGAACCGCAACTACGGCAACACCGCCGACTTCGCCCGCGAGGAAGGTGAGGACAACGACGAGGCACGCTTTGTTGCCGGTATCCGCTTCTGGTTCTGAGACCCCGAACATGAAAAGAGCGATCAAGACCATAGCCATTGCGAGCAGCGTAGCTGTGGCCGGGATCATGGGGGCTGCTTATGCGGGCCTCGTGAACGTAGGCGCTGACGACCCGCACTGGGCACCGGTGCACGCATTTCTGACGATGGCCCGGGAACGCTCGATTGCTGTGCGTGCACGGGATCTCGAAGTGCCGAGCCTGAAGGATGAAGCGCTGATTCGCGCCGGTGCCGGTAACTACAACTCCATGTGCATCGGCTGTCACCTCGCTCCCGGCGTGGCTCAGACCGAGCTGAGCCAGAGTCTCTATCCAGCGCCGCCGAATCTGGCCAAAGTTGGTGTGGATGGCAATCCGGCCAACGCCTTCTGGATCATCAAGCACGGTATCAAGGCCACCGGCATGCCGGCCTGGGGCAAGAGCATGGGTGACCAGTACATCTGGGGCATGGTTGCCTTCCTGCAGCAGCTGCCATCGCTGGACGCTGAGCAGTATCGGGCTTTGGTCGCCAGCAGCGGTGGCCACCAGCACGGTGGCGGCGAATCCAGGATGCATAACCACGAAGGCCAGCACGGCGACAACGTTTCCGGTGGCAGGCATCACGATGGCGCGGGTGAAGATCACCATGCTGGCCAGGCAGGCGATGATCACCATGCCGGCGAGGAAGGCAAGGCCTCCCATCACGAGGCCGAACAGGCTCAGGATGACAGCGCACCGGCTCCGAAGAAGCACACTCACGCCGATGGCAAAGAGCATGTCCATGAAAGCTAAGTCTCATCGAGCATTGCGACTTGTCGCGCTCGCCTCGCTGTTCCTGGTTTCCGCTGCCCAGGCAGCAGAAGCGCTGACAGTCGATGTCCACCGCAGCGCCAGTTGCGGTTGCTGCAAGAAATGGGTCGATCATTTGGAAGCCAATGGCTTCAAGGTCATCGATCATGTCGAGGCGGATATGACCTCGATCAAGCAGCGTCTGGGGGTCGCCCCTCGCTTAGCGTCCTGCCATACCGCCGTGATTGACGGCAAATTCATCGAAGGTCATGTCCCGGCCGCCCAGGTGGTGGAGCTCAGCAAACGCTCCGATCTGCGAGGCATTGCCGTGCCCGGTATGCCAGCCGGTTCGCCCGGGATGGAGGTTGGCGGAAAGCAGGACGCCTACCAGGTGATTGGCCTGACCCAGGCAGGTACCGACCAGGTGATTGCCGAATATCCGGCCAATTAACTTCTGGTCCGAGCGAGATACCCGGCCAGCCATCGGGTTGCTCGCCTGCCGGCAGGCTGAACTGGGGTCTCTCCAGCGCGGTGGTACTGAATACCAGCAACTGCCCGCCGGCCTTTTCACCGCTCGAATGCCCGGCGTGGCCGGATATTCCAACCACGAGCAGCAAACTGCCGTCGGGCGATACCTGGACGTTGTGCGGGGCAATCGGTAGGGCGACCGTGTGTACCTCACCTGTTGCGAGATCCACCTGGCTGATGGAGGAGGCCCGTTCGTTGGCCGTGTAGACGTTGCCAGTCGGGTTTGCCATGGCCAGCCCCAGATGGACGGCCAGGGATATACCCACGGCCAGAGAGGTAAACCGCTTAGCGTTCATCATGGTGAATGAGCTCCAACGAGGGGCGGGGTACTGGCCTATGCCTCACTGAGTGATCGAAGGCGATCTATTTCTTGGGGGGTATTGCTGGCTAGCCGATCCTGCCGAGGATGGGGAACACTTCCAGCAACCACCAGGCGGAGTCGGTCAATTGCCCGGTGACCATGGCGACTCCCATGAGGATCAGGATGATGCCCGCGCCGATGTGGATGGCCCGACTCCAACGCCGCAGACGTTTGAGGTGGGCCAGAAACTGGTTGGTGAACCAGGCCGTCAGCCGGAATGGGAGCCCCAGGCCGAGCGAGAGCGCGACGACCTGAAAATCGTTGCCCCCTAGCTTTGCCTGGAGACGATCCAAGGTCGGCATTTCCCGGCGACACGGCACGCACCAGGTGGCCCAAAGGTAGCGCTGTTACAACCCGTTTGCGCGATTGTGCAGGAACTTCACGGGGCCGGCATGGCCCCGCGAACACGATCAAGGAAAGGTTCGAACGTCGCTTGTCGCGCAATGGCTCCGTTGTGGCCCGGTGTCGGGTAGTGAAATGCAGGATTGCGATCGTTCATTTGAACTTGGGAAACCACGTCCTGAGGACGTGGTCATGAGTCAGCGGCTCTGCTTGTGACGATTCGAATGTCCGGGCTAGCAGGATGAAGCCGATGGGGTAGGGTGCGCCGTGCGCACCGGCGGTTTGACGTGGTGCCGAAGCCGAACCCGGACTCGGTGCGCGCAGCGCACCCTAGAGTCCAGGCCTGGCGAAAGGGGGCGGTCTTGTGCACGGGGAGGATTCGCCCCCTTCCAGGGGGCTGGCGCAAGTCCACGTTCTACGAACGTGGATGTTTACTGATCGGTCCACTTGCGGAACAGGACGCTGGCATTTACACCCCCGAAGCCAAAACCATTGGAAAGCGCATAGTCGGTTTCAAGCGGGAGGGGGCCGTTAGCCACGATGTTCAGCCAGTCTGCGGCGGGGTCGGCACTGAGCAGGTTGAGCGTCGCCGGAGCGACCTGATCTCGCAGGGCGAGCACGGTGAAGATCGCCTCGATTCCACCGGCTGCGCCCAACAGGTGTCCCGTTGAAGACTTGGTCGCACTGATTGCCGGCGATGGCCCGCCCTCGAAGACGGCTTTGATGGCTGCCAGCTCGCCCTTGTCTCCCACGGGGGTCGAGGTGGCGTGGGCGTTCAGGTGGCCGACCTGTCCTGGCGCGATGCCTCCTTGTTGCAATGCCTGCCGCATTGACCTTTGTGCGCCGTCGCCATCTTCTGGCCCCGAGGTGATGTGATAGGCGTCAGCACTGGTGCCGTAGCCTACCAGTTCGGCTATTGGCTTGGCTCCGCGTGCCAGGGCATGTTCGAGCTCCTCGATTACCAGCAGGCCGGCGCCTTCGCTCATTACGAAGCCGTCCCGTGCTTCGTCGAACGGACGGGAGGCGCATTCCGGCCTGTCGTTGAAGGAACTGGACAAGGCACGAGCGGCAGCGAATCCGGCCAGGCTGACCCGGTGGATAGCGGCCTCGGCGCCGCCGCAGAGCGCCACGTCCACTTCACCGGCCCTGATCATGCGAGCTGCATCGCCAATCGCCAATCGCCAATCGCCTGTACGCCTGCAGCACAAGCCGTCACCGGGGTTCCAAGCGGCTCCTTCAAGCGGTGGCGAATGGAGACCTGACCGGCAGCCAGATTGCACAGGAACGAAGGGATCGTGAATGGCGAGAGACGGCGGGGACCCTTGCTGTCTGTGGTACGCACGGCGTCAGCGATTGCTGGGAAGCCGCCGATTCCGGAAGCGATGATGGTGGCAGTGCGCTCTTGTTCCCGTATCGATTCCGGCGCCCACTTCGCTTGCGCCAGTGCTTCTTCCGCAGCCGCCAGCGCGAATAGGATGAAACGATCAACCTTGCGTTGTTCTTTCTGGGGAAGCACAGGGTCGGGGTCGAACCCGCCAGCAGTGTCTTCCTCGATGCCAGGAACTTGGCCGCCGATTCGCACTGCCAAGTCGCCTATCAGTGTCTCCGGGAGCTGACGAATACCCGATCTTCCTGCCAACAAGCGTTGCCAGACGAGTTCGACGCCACAGCCAAGCGGTGTGACCGCCCCCATTCCGGTAACGACGATACGCTTTCGCATGAAGGTTTCGCTCCTTTCGCTGTTTGGTAGTATCTGGATGAAAGAAGTTACTACCATAATGATAGTGACGTACAGCCTAAAATCTCTCCCTATACGAGCGGTGAGTAATCTCGATGCAGCGCAAGACTCTTCTGGATTCTGAATGCCCGATCGCGCTCAGCTTGGAGCGCGTTGGCGAGTGGTGGAGCCTGCTGATCATGCGCGATGCCCTGCAGGGCTTGAGTCGGTTCGACGACTTTTCCAGGAGCCTGGAAATTTCGCCGAACATGCTCACTCGCAGGCTCAACGCGCTGGTGGAAGCTGGGTTACTGGAGCGGCGCGCTTACAGCATCAAACCGTTGCGTCACGAGTACGTTCCGACAGAGCGCGGTCGTGACCTCAAGGGTGTTCTCTTCGCACTGATCGCTTGGGGTAACAGGCATTTCGCCCAGGACGAAGTGAGCGTCCAGGTTGTGGACAGGGCGACAGGTCGGACGCTACAGCCCATGATGGTCGATGTCGTCGACGGCAGAGTGGTGCCGTGGGATGAATGCGAAGTGGTGCATGGACCAGGCGCCAGTGACGGCATGCGAGCACTGTTGGGACGGATGAAGCGGGTTCAGGATTGAGTGGTGGCTGCTCCAGGGCTACCAAATCACTGCAGGCTTGAACGTCAGACCACTACTCGATCGGTCATTGGCTGCCTCTCCGCAACCTGATTGCCACCCCGACACTCAGAACACCGCAGCCTCGCTGCGGCGTTCGTGTATCACCCGCCTCCTACGGCAACCGCCTCCAGCTCGGTCGCTCACTCAGCGCGTGGTCTTCATTCGCCGCCATGAATCGCGGCAGATCCTTCCGTGCAATCCAGATTTCCCCCTGCCACTTCACCACGCCGATGCGCTGCTCCGCCCAGGTCATGAAGGCCCGTTGCGGGCTGGCGTCCGGGGTGCGGTGGTGGTCGTGGAGGGTGGGGACGACCTCGTCGCTGAGCCACTGGCTGAGGGCGCAGTGTTCGGGATGGCCGAAGCGGTAGAGGGCGCGGTAGAGGCCGGCTTCGTTGACCAGTTCCAGTTCTTCGCAGCGGCCGCTGTGGTGCTGGAGGACGGCGTAGCGGCGCTGGTGGGGGTAGATGCGTTTGGTCAGGCGGTAGGGGCGGGCGGCGGCGATCATCAGGGCGAAGTCGAAGGCGACGAACCAGGGCTGGTTGTCGATCATCACGGCGCGCAGTTGGTGGCAGTGGCGTTGGAAAACGATTGGGGTGTATGCGTCATGCATGTTGCAGCTCCGAGCACATTTAAGGAGCTGCCGCCATTCGCTGTCATTCGAAGGGTGGCAGACCGCGCGGGGTTGACAGACCGGACGCTCGGAGCCGGCAGACCGCAAGGGTCTCCCCACGCGATCTGCCATGAAGCAGAGCAGTAGAAACTGCATGCGTGCCGATGCCTGCAAAAAACGTCCGCCGTTTTTCGCATGCACCTGATGGCGCATTCGCGCCGAGCGTCGGGCTGTCAAACCCGGCCACGGGATTGACCGTGACGGACCGCAGCATAGGTAAGCGGGGAGGGCGGGGCAAGGGGCGGTGCTGATGAGGGGACAGGTTATCCATCAGCCCGCGGTGGGGTAGCGCTTCGCTCGGCCTATCCTCTCTGAATGCCGGTCCTGGTGCGAACAATCCGAACTTTCCCCGGCCGCTGCGCATCAGAACTTTTATACCCCCAGCCTGGTGACGATCCGTGTCGTTCCCATCGAATGCCCGGACGCCTGTATTCCGCGCATCCAACAGCCCTGACAACAGCGCTGCAGAGAGACGCCGATGAACAGCACCGCACTGCTCGACCACTACCTGCAAGTACGCCGCCACAGCGAATCGCTGGTGGCATCCCTCAGCGAAGAGGACATGGTGGTGCAGTCCATGCCCGATGCCAGCCCCGCCAAGTGGCACCTGGCCCATACCACCTGGTTCTTCGAGACCTTCCTGCTGCGGGAGCGGTTGCCCGGCTACCCCGTCTTCGATCCAGGCTTCGCCTATCTCTTCAACTCCTACTACGAGGCCCTCGGGCCACGCCAGCCACGCCCGGAGCGGGGGCTGCTGACCCGGCCTTCCCTGGAGCGGGTGCTGGCCTACCGGCGCCATGTGGACGAGCACATGCAGGTGCTGCTGCGGGATGCCCCTGACGAGGCGCTGCCCCTGGTGGAACTGGGCCTGGCCCATGAACAGCAGCACCAGGAGCTGCTGCTCATGGACCTGCTCCATCTCTTCAGCCGTTCGCCCTTGCGCCCGGCCTACAACGAAGGCTGGCGCGAGCCCGGCGGCGACCGCCAGGGCCGCTTCGTCGGCTTGCCCGGTGGGCTGGTGGAGATCGGCCACGATGGCGAGGGCTTCGCCTTCGACAACGAGGGGCCGCGCCACAAGGTGTACCTGCAGCCGTTCCAGATCTGCGACCGCCTGGTGACCAATGCCCAGTGGCTGGAGTTCATCGAGGACGGCGGCTATGGGCGCGCCGATCTCTGGCTTTCCGAAGGCTGGGCGCGGGTACAGGAGGACGGCTGGCAGGCACCCATGTACTGGCAGCAACGGGACGACGCCTGGATGGAGATGGGCCTGGGCGGGCTGCACCCGCTGGTAGCGTCCGCGCCTGTCAGCCATATCAGCTACTACGAGGCCTGCGCCTTCGCGGCCTGGGTCGATGCCCGCCTGCCCACCGAGGCGGAGTGGGAAGTGGCCGCCCGCGCCGGGGTGCTCGGCCAGGTGGAGGACTGTGCCTGGCAGTGGACCGCCAGCGCCTATGCGCCTTACCCAGGTTTCCGGCCGTCCCGCGATGCGGTGGGCGAGTACAACGGCAAGTTCATGGTGAGCCAGATGGTGTTGCGCGGCGGTGCCAGCATCACCCCTGCCGGGCACGCCCGGCCCAGCTACCGCAACTTCTTCTATCCGGCCCAGCGCTGGATGTTCTCCGGCCTGCGCCTGGCGCGGGATGCCGTGGCGGGCCAGGCGGTCAGCGAGTACGAGTCCTTCGCCGAGGACGTGCGCGCCGGCCTGTCGGCGCCGGCCAAGAGCCTGCCGCCCAAGTATTTCTACGACGCGGTGGGCTCGGAGCTGTTCGAGGCGATCTGCAACACCCGGGAGTACTACCCGACCCGCACCGAGACGGCACTGCTGCGCAATATCGCCGCCGAGCTGTCCACGGTGATTCCCCAGGGGGCGGCGCTGGTGGAGTTCGGCAGCGGCGCCAGCCTGAAGACGCGGCTGCTGCTGGATGCCGCGCCGCAGATCGGTCTCTACCTGCCCATCGACATCAGCGAGTCGGCCCTGCGCAAGGCCACCGCCATGCTCCAGGGGGCCTATCCCGACCTGCGGGTGCTGCCCCAGGTGGGCGACTTCACCCACTTGCCCCACCTGCCGGCGGACGCCGCCCGGCGCCCGCGGGTCGCGTTCTTCCCCGGCTCCACCCTGGGCAACTTCACTCCGGAGGAGTCCCGGTGCTTCCTGCGTTCGGTGCGTCGCTACCTGGGACGCGAGTCGCGCTTCATCCTCGGCCTGGACATGCAGAAGGATGTCGCCACCCTGGAAGCGGCCTACGATGACGCGGACGGCATCACCGCACAGTTCAACAAGAACCTCCTGGCACGCATCAACCGCGAACTGGGAGGCGACTTCGACCTGGACGCCTTCGATCACCTGGCCCGCTGGAACCCTGAGCGCAGCTGCATGGAGATCTTCCTGGTCAGCCGCCGCAACCAGCGGGTCCACGCGGCCGGCCGCACCTTCGAGTTCCGCGCCGGCGAGCGCCTGCACACCGAGAACTCGCACAAGTACAGCCTGGCGCAGGTGGCGGACCTGGCCGCCGAGTCCGGCTGGCATCTGGTGCGTCACTGGCTGAGTCCGGAGCCGCAGGTGGGCATTTTCGTGCTGGAGGCCTGAGTCCCGCTCGGGGAGGTGTCGCGTGCCTGTATCGGCCGGGCCTGGAAAACCTTCAGCACTTCGCCGGGGTCATGACGGCGGATCGCCATTATGGGTAGACTCGAGTTCCTTATGGCCGATCAGCGCCAGGCGGCTCCCTCAGTCCTGGTGAAGCAGAGTCCAGATGCAGCCCTTGCCTGCGCTCGAGGTGCCGAAGAGCGCCAATGATGACCGATTCGATGGCCTTACCCGCCTGGCCAGACGCCATTTCGGCGTCATGGCCGCGTTGCTGACCACGGGCGCCGGGCAATGGCAGCGGGTCAGGACCTGCGATGGCCTCGCCTTCGGCAATGCCGAGCGGATCGGCCCCTTCGGCGCCTGTTGGGTTCACACCGACGCGGTGCTCGTGGTACCCGACGTCCATTGCGACGAACGCTTCCGTGATCACGAACTGGTGATGGCCGCACCCCGGGTGCGCTTCCTCGCCGGTTGCCCGGTGTTGGCCCGGGACGGTGGTGTGCTCGGCATGCTGTGCCTGCTGCACGACCAACCCCGGGAGCTGGATACGACCCAGCAGCTCCTGCTGCGCGAACTGGCCCGGTTGGCGGCCGACATGCTCGCGCGGGAGCTAGCCGATGCCGAGCTGCAGCGGGAACTGGAGCTGCTGCGCGAGAGCGAACGGCGCATGGCGCTGGCCATTGCCGGGAGCGGTACCGGCATCTGGGACCGCAATGTGACCACCGGCGAGATCCACTACTCCACGGGCTGGAAGGCCATGCTGGGCTACGCCGAGCATGAAGTCGGCAATCGCATCGAGGAGAGCTATACCCGCGTCCACCCGGCGGACCTGGACTATGTGCGGGCCACCATCCAGGCCCACTTCGAGCTGCGCACCGAGGCCTACGAAGTGGAGCATCGCATCCGTTGCCGGGACGGCAGCTATAAATGGGTCTGCAGCCGCGGCAAGGTGGTCGAGCGCGATGGCGCCGGCAAGCCATTGCGCATGATAGGTACGACCACGGACATCACCGCCATGCGCAACATGTCGGAGCAGGTCCAGCAGACCGCCGAGCTGCTGACTGACCTGACGGACGAGATACCCGGCATGGTCTTCCAGTTT
This sequence comes from Pseudomonas sp. GCM10022186, assembly GCF_042656385.1. NCBI lineage: Bacteria > Pseudomonadati > Pseudomonadota > Gammaproteobacteria > Pseudomonadales > Pseudomonadaceae > Pseudomonas > Pseudomonas sp. GCM10022186. The sequence continues at coordinate 392,149 of NZ_JBHSOU010000010.1, read as the reverse complement.
CGCCGTAAGCCGGACGGCCGCTCCTACTTCTCCTACGCCAGTGCCGGGGTCTGGGAGATCTGCGGGCTCACGCCGGAACAGTTGAAGGCTGATGCCCGGGCGCTGCAGGCGATCATTCACCCGGACGACCTGCCGCTGTTCCTCGAATCGCTCGAGGCGTCCGCCAGCAGCCTGGCGCCCTGGTACCTGGAGTATCGGGTGCAATTGCCGGGGCAGGGCATCTCCTGGCGCCAGGGCGAGGCGCAACCCCGGCGGCTGGACGATGGCAGCGTGCTCTGGCACGGCTTCATCACCGATATCACCGAGCGCAAGCAGATCGAGGCCGAGTTGCAGGTGTTCGCCACCACGGACTCCCTCACCCAGCTCGCCAACCGCCGGCACTTCATGCAGCAGCTCGAAGCCGAACTGGCCCGTGTGCAGCGCAGCGCCGGCCATCGCGGCGCCATCCTGATGTTCGACCTGGATCACTTCAAGGCGATCAACGATCGCTGGGGCCACTCGGTGGGTGACCAGTCGCTGCGGCATTTCGCGGCGATCCTGGGCAAGCAGTTGCGCAAGACCGACGCGGCCGGACGCATGGGCGGCGAAGAGTTCGCGGTGATCCTGAGCGATGCCGATATGGACGAAGCCGTCACCTTCGCGCGACGCATCCAGCATGAGCTGAGCGGCGCCCCCGTGGTGCATGGCGATGAACGAATCCCCCTGGCCATCAGCGTCGGTATCGCCGCACTCGACGCCAATGACGCAAGTGCCGAGTCCGCGCTGTCGCGCAGCGACATCGCCCTGTATCGCGCCAAGCGGGCTGGCCGCAATCGCATCGAGAGCAATTGAACCAGGGAGCTGGCGGGGCGGTTCATTCGAACTTGGGAAAGCGCGTCCTCAGGGCGTGGTCATGAGTCATGGGGCGCTGCCTGTGACGATCGAAATACGATCCTTGAGCTTGCAATACCCATCAGCCCTGTCCGCATGGGTATCGCTCCGCTCGCGGAGCGCCGCCCGACCCATCCTACTTCGCTACCGATCCGCCTTTCTCTCCCTTGACCTGGCGAGCGCTGCGGCGCAGTTCTTGTGGCGTTCGCCCAATGACTCGCACGAAGCTGCGCAGCATGTGATCGGCATCGCCGAATCCGAAGCTCCTGGCGATCTCCTCGAAACTCTGATGGCCGTCCTCGACCAGCGGCCTCGCCGCCTCGATGCGAAGGCGCTCGACAGCTTTCGCCGGCGTCACCCCGACGGATGCCGCGAACACGCGGCCGAACTGGCGCACGCTCATGTGCGCCACGTCTGCCAGGCGCTCAACGGACAGATCATCACGCAGATGGTCGCGCGCATAGCTCAGCACCGTGCGGATGCGATCCGAGCCGGGGTCGAAATCCAGCAGCGAAGAGAACTGGTACTGACCACCTGGTCGCCGATAGTAGACAACCAGCATGCGTGCGACGAAACGCGCCACCTCCTTGCCCAGGTCCTGCTCGATCATCGCCAGCGCCATGTCGATGCCGGCCGACATGCCTGCCGATGTCCAGACATTCCCGTCTTCGGTCCAGATTCGATCCCCATCCACCCGCAGCGAGGGATAGCGTGCCTGCAATTGCGGCGCGTAGTTCCAATGGGTGGTCGCGACACGACCGTCGAGCAGGCCGCTCTCGGCCAGCACGAAGGCGCCGGTGCAGACGCTGGCCGTGCGGCGGGAGCGCAAGGACATCTGCCGGATCGCCGCCGCCATCGGCATCACCCAGTCACCGGCCGGAGCGGCTGGCGCGCCAACGATGACGAGCGTGTCGAGGCGCTCGACATCCTGCAGTGCTTCGGTCGCCATCTGCAGTCCGTCCGAGGTGCTGACCAAGCCGCCGTCAAGGGACGCGACCGTGAAGCGATAGCCCGAAGGGCGCGCACGATTGGCATTGGAGAAGGCTTCCAGCGGGCCACTCAGGTCCAGCAAGACGAAGCCCGAATAGATCAGGAAGCAGACGTGACGCGGCATGAGCTGATTGCCGAAAGCCTGGCTGGAGCGTCATTAGACGCCCCTCCTGTTTGGCTGGTCAACGGGTGCAACGACGAGGCTCGGGCCTTGATCGATGGCGCGAGCTTGTCGGCCGAAATCCAAGGATAAACGTCCTTTTCGTTCCTCCTCCTCGCCGTACCGTTAACGCGCCACCCCACTTCGAGGACATGCAAATGACCTTCAACAGAACGCACCCCAGGAGAATGATCTACGCCACCCTGTTGGGCGCCATCCTGATGGCACCCGGCATCGGCTTCTCCGCCGAGAACCCCTACGCCGATCCGGTCAAGCCCGCGCTCCCGGCTTCCAGCTTTCAATGGGACATGAGCCGAACCGCGCTGGTCGTGATCGACCCGCAGATCGACTTCATGAGCCCGGAAGGTGCAGGCTGGCCGGTCTTTGGCCAGAGCGTTACCGAGCAGAATCTGGTGCCGAATCTGCGCCGGCTCTTCGCGGCGTTCAAGAAGTCCGGAGCGACCGTAGCCATCTCGCCGCACTACTACTATCCCCACGACCACAAATGGGAGTACGAGGCGCCGGCGGAGACCGTTCAGCACAAGCTTGGCCTCTTCGATCGCAAGGGCGCCCTGACGCTGGATGGATTCCGCAACTCGGGCGCCGATTTCATGGTGGAGTTCAAGCCCTTCATCGAAGACGGCAAGACCATCGTCGCCTCGCCGCACAAGTTGTACGGCCCGCAAAGCAACGACCTGATGCTGCAGCTGAACAAGCAGCGGATCGACAAGATCGTCCTTGCCGGCATGGCCTCCAACCTGTGCGTCGAATCGCATCTTCGCGAGTTCCTGGAGCGCGGTTTCGAGGTGGTCGTCGTGCGTGACGCCGTCGCCGGCCCGAAGCTTCCCGACGGCGACGGATACGGCAGCGCACTGGTCGACTTCCGCTACATCGCCAACGACCTGGTGACTACCGACGAAGTGGTGGACAAGCTGGAAGGCCGCTGACCATGTGGCCGACCAATCACCCGCCCGGACACGGGAGTCCTTGTGGCTCCCGTGCGGGCCGACCGACGCGGAGTCACGCATGAGCACTAACAAGAACTTCGGGCCCGCCAGCCCGGATCGGCGAGATTTTCTGCTGCTCGGCTTGGGTGCCGCGGCCGTGGCTGCCTTTTCCCCGGCGCCCTTCGCGGCACTCTCGTCAGGCGACTCTTCTTCCATCAACAGCGGAATCATGACCTTGAGCAAAGTGACCACCCGAGATGGCGTTGAAATCCACTACAAGGACTGGGGGCCGAAGGACGCACAGCCAATCGTGTTCCACCATGGGTGGCCGCTCAGCGGTGACGATTGGGATAGCCAGGCCCTGTTCTTCGTCGGCCTGGGCTATCGCGTCATCGCCCATGATCGGCGCGGCCATGGCCGCTCCGCCCAGGTGAGCGACGGCCACGACATGGACCACTACGCTGCGGACGTCGCGGCGTTGGTGCAGCATCTGGATCTGCGCAACGCCGTGCATATCGGTCATTCGACCGGTGGCGGCGAGGCGACGCGCTATGTCGCCAGGTATGGGCAGGTTCAGCGGCGCGTGGCCAAGTTGGTTCTGATTGGCGCGGTGCCGCCCATCATGCTCAAGACCCCGGCGAATCCGGGCGGCCTTCCCCTCGAGGTTTTCGACGATTTCCGCAAGCAGCTGGCAGCCAACCGGGCGCAGTTCTACCTGGATGTCGCCAGTGGCCCGTTCTACGGCTTCAACCGCCCTGGCGCCGTCGTTTCGCCGGGCAGCATCCAGAACTGGTGGCGGCAAGGCATGGCCGGTTCGGCCAAGGCCCACCATGACTGCATCAAGGCCTTCTCCGAGACCGACTTCACCGATGACCTGCGGGCGATCAGCGTGCCTACCCTGGTGATGCACGGTGACGACGACCAGATCGTTCCCATCGCCGACTCCGCGCTGCTGTCCTGCAAGCTGCTGAAGAACGGAACCCTGAAAGTGTTCGAGAAGTACCCGCACGGGATGTGCACGACGCACGCCGAGGTGATCAATCGGGAGCTGCTGAAGTTCATTCGCGGCTGACCTGGCAAAGGCATGGCTCTGCGCGCTGCTCCTGCTTGCAGGGCCATGTCTGGTCCGCTAGTTCTGCAACAGCTCGTCGGTGACGCGTTGCTGATCCCGCCCCCGTGCGATCAGCCAGCGGTGGAAGGCGCGGCACTGCGGCTTGTGGAAGTGGTTCGGGTTCCAGCTCAGATAGTACGAGGCCGGCATCGGCATGGCGTGCATGAGCGGGATGACCAGGCGGCCTGCCTCGAGGTCCTTGCTGATCATCGAGTACTGCGCCAGCACCAGGCCCTGGCCTTCGATGGCCGCCTGGATGGCCATCGAGGACAGCGAGTAGATCCGGCTATTGTTGACCGTCGCAACTTCGACGGCGTTTTCGGCGAACCATTCCTCCCAGGATGGCGGCGAGTCGAACTTGGGCCGCCAATCGATGGTGATCAGCGGGTACTCGAGCAGCTTGCGGGCATCTTCGGCTGGCACTGCGGTAGCCAGCAGGGCAGGGCTGCAGGCGGGTACGACGCAGTCACGGAACAGCTCGATGGTGTGCTGGTCATCCTGGATGCCTTCGCCGTAGCTGAGGCGGAAGTCGACACCGTTGGCCTCGGCCTGGGAGGGCTCGGTGTGGGTGCCGTCGAGGTAGACGCTCAGCTCCGGATATTCCGGCTGCCACTCTGCAACCAGCGGCGCGAGCCATTTCGACAGCAGCGAGGGCAGGGCGCTGATGTAGAGGTTGTTGGCGTTCTTCGAGCGCTCCAGTTCCGCCGCCGCCGCCCGTAGCCGTTCGAAGGCCTGGCTGCACCCTTCGTGGAAACGCTGGCCGGCGGCGTTCAAGCGCAGGCGCTGGCCCTCCTTGACCGTCAGGCTGAGGCCAACCGCTTCTTCGAGGAGCTTCATCTGCTGGCTGACCGCTCCGGCAGAGATGCCCAGGCGTTTCGCCGCCTGGGAAATTCCGCCGCAGAGGCCGACAGCCTCGAATACTTCCAGTGCGCGCAAGGGGGGAAGGTGGCTCATGACGGTTCCTGAGGCCAAGGGAATGACGATTAATATTGTTTAGAAAATCTAAAACAATCAACAGAAAAGACCATCTATTCTTTTGAGTCTCCGGCTCCTACGCTCTGCCTCAAGAAGCCTCGCTTCGCATAACAACAAGAGGAGCTACGAGCCATGTTCTTGAGAAATGCCTGGTATGTCGCCGCCTGGGATAACGAAGTGAAGCAGGCCCTGCATGCGACCATCCTCCTTGGCGAACCCATCGTTCTGTATCGCAAGGCAGACGGTGGTGTCGTGGCCCTGGAAGACGCCTGCCCGCATCGCAAGCTGCCGCTCTCCATGGGGCGCCTGCAGGGCGATCTGGTCGAATGCGGCTACCACGGGCTGACCTTCGATGGCTCGGGTTCCTGCGTGAGGGCCACCTGCGTGGCACGGGTGCCGCAGGCCGCGAAGGTCCGCAGCTACCCGGTGGAGGAGCGCTATGGCCTGGTCTGGCTGTGGATGGGCGACCCGCTGCTGGCCGATCCGGCGAAGATCGTCGATATCCCCGAATGGGATCACCCGGACTGGGGCATCAATCGCGGCGACTCGATGACCGTCGACTGCAACTACCTGTACATGACCGACAACCTGCTGGATCCGTCCCATGTCGCCTGGGTGCACCAGAGCACCTTCGGCACCTCGGCCTGCGAATCGGAGCCCCTGCAGACCCGGGTGACCGACGACGGTGTGGTGGTTTCGCGCTGGCTGTACGACATCGACGTGGCGCCGTTCTACACCCAGTACCTCAAGTTCGAGGGGCGTTGCGACCGCCTGCAGTACTACGAGGTGCGCTATCCGTCCCACGCGATCATCAAGGGCGTGCACACCCCGGCCGGCACCGGTGGCGACCATGCCCCGGTCCACGAGAAGGCGTTCCTCATGGACTCGTACAACTTCATGACGCCGGTGGACGAGAACCGGACCCGTTACTACTGGTTCCAGTTGCGCAACTTCGATGCCGATGACGAGGCCGTGTCCCGCCGGTTCGCCGCCGACGTGCGTCGCGCCTTCGAAGAGGACCGCGTGGTGCTCGCCGCCGTGCATGCGGGCATGAAGAACCGCCAGACGCCGAACATCGACCTGGCCATCGACTCCGGCCCGCTGCGCTTTCGCCGTGGCATGGAACGGCTGATCCGTGAGGAGCAGGAAGCCGCAGCCGACATGCGCATCGTTCATGAGGTCCAGGCCCATGTTTGAGCCGATTCCCGCCACCAGGGGGTTCGCTCGCTTCCAGGTGACCGGGAAGGTACGGGAGAGCGCGTCGATCACCTCCTTCATGCTGAGGCCCGCCGCGAATGGCATTCCCGTGAAGTTCCGCCCGGGGCAATTCATCGTGCTGCGTGTCCCCGGCAGCGAAGGCCCGCAGGTGCTGCGTGCCTACAGCCTGTCCGGCGATCCGGACGACCATACGCAGGTGCGCATCTCGGTGAAGCATGAGTTGCCTCCGGCGCATCTGCCCGATGTGCCGGCGGGCGTCGGCTCGAGCTTCCTGCACGAGGCGGTGGAGGTCGGCGAAGAGCTGGATATCGCCGGCCCGTCCGGCGACTTCGTCCTCGACGAGGACAGCGAGCGTCCGGTGCTGCTGTTCAGCGGCGGGGTCGGGCTGACGCCCATGGTGAGCATGCTGCACCGCCTGGCCACCCGCTCGATGCGCCATGTGTACTTCATCCACGCCTGCGAGAACGGTGCCGTCCACGCCCTGGGCGAGGAGGTGCTGGCGCTGGCGGCCAGGCGCAGCGGGATCGCCGTGCACTTCTGCTATCGGGTGCCGACTGTCGAGGACCTGGAGCACGGCCGTCATCACAGCAGCGGCCTGGTCAGCAAGGAGACCCTGCAGGCGCTCCTGCCGCTGGATGACTACGACGTCTACCTGTGCGGGCCGCGCCCCTTCATGCAGGCGAACTGGCGCCTGCTGCGCGGCCTGGGCATCGACAAGGCGCGGATTCGCTACGAGTTCTTCGGCCCGGCGACGATTCTCGACGAAGACGAGACGCCTGCCATTCCAGCTACGCCGACGCCGGCCAGTCCTGCTCCCGTGGCCGACACGGAACTGACGGTGCGTTTCGAGCCTTCCGGCCAGGCCGTCGCCTGGGACCCGGCCTGCCCGTCGCTGCTGGATTGCGCCGAACAGGCGGGACTCAAGCCGGCATTCAGCTGCCGTGCCGGATTGTGCAACGCCTGCCTGACGCCCCTTCTGAGCGGCAGCGTCGAGTACAGCGAAGCACCCCTGGTGGAGCCCGAAGCGGGCCGGGTGCTGCTGTGCTGCGCGCGGCCGACTTCGCCGGTGGTGCTGGCGCTGGATAACTGATGGCGCCTACGGCTGCCGAATATCGACCGAGTACGGATGGAGTGCCTATCGAACCGACGCCCGAGCTGTGATTCGCCTTGCCTTGCACGCCCCTTACGACCCCCCTGTGGTTTCGCATCGGAGAATAAAAAGATGAAAAACAAGAAAATCGAATTCGCCGTCTGCTCGTTGTTGATGATGTTCGCCAGCTGCTCGCTGAATGCCCAGGCCAAGGACCTGGAGACTATCCAGATCGCCACGGAGGGGGTGTACGAACCCTGGAATCGCACCCTGCCGGATGGCAGCTTCGACGGCTTCGAACCGGAGATGGCCAAGGTGCTCTGCGAGCGCATGCAGGTTCGCTGCAAGATAGTCGCCCAGGACTGGGATGGATTGATCCCGGGCCTGCGCGCCGGCAAGTTCGACGTGGTGATGGATGCCCTGGCGATCAGCGAGGAGCGCCGCAAGGTCATCGATTTCTCCCGCCCCTACACCAAGGCGCCCGCCACCTTCATCGCCCTGCAGTCCAGCGGCGTCGACCTCGGCCGCGGCACCCTGCACCTGCGCGGAAAGCCCGAACTGGACACGCCGGCCGTCGACGACCTGCGCAACCGCCTGAAGGGCAAGCTGATCGGCATCGTCTCCGGCACCGTGTACAGCAAGTTCATTCACGACCAGTTCGGCGAGGTGGCGACCATCCGCGAATACAAGACCCCGCCGGAACCGCTGATGGACCTGAAGAATGGCCGGGTGGACGTGGTGTTCGAAGACCTCGGCTTTCTCGCCGGGGAAATGCAGCGGGCCTCGGACAGCGGCCTGGTGCTGGTCGGCCCGGCGATCAACGGACCGATCTGGGGCGAAGGCGAAGCCTTCGGCATCCGCAAGGATGAGCCCGAGCTCAAGGCCCGGCTGGACGCGGCGATCGCCTCGCTGATCGCCGACGGGACGATCAGCGAGCTGAGCCGCAAGTGGTTCAAGCACGACTTCACACCGCCCAGCCAGTAACCGGGTGATCCGCCGGCGGGCATCGCGATGCGCGGTGCCACGCCAGGCGCAGGGTTGTTCATGCGGCCGCAATTGCCGGCCGCTCTCCTGACTCGGTAATCAGCGGGTATGCACGTGATCGACTTGATTGGTTTTGGCGCGAAAGGCTGGGGCAGCATCCTGCTCATGGCCGCGCTCATGACGGTACTGGTGACCCTGGCCGCGCTGCTGGTCGGCGCCGTGCTCGGTGCCCTCGTCGCCGCGGCGAAGTTGCACCACAGCGGGCTCCTGCGCCTGCTCGGCGAAACCTACACCACGGTATTCCGCGGGGTGCCGGAATTGCTGGTGATCTACCTGTTCTATTACGGCGGTTCGGCGCTGGTCAGCAGCGTCGGCGGGCTCTTCGGTGCCAGCGGCTTCATCAGCATGCCCGCCTTCCTGGTGGGGGCGCTGGCCGTCGGCGTGGTGTCCGGGGCCTACCAGGCCGAGGTATATCGCGGCGCCTTCCAGGCCGTGTCGCGCAGTGAGCTGGAGGCGGCCAAGGCCATCGGCATGCCGGTCCTGCTGCGCTTGCGAAGGATCATCGCGCCGCAGATCCTGCGTTTCGCCCTGCCGGGGCTGGGCGGGGTCTGGCAGATCAGCCTGAAGGACTCGGCGCTGATCTCGGTCACCGGCCTGGTGGAACTGATGCGTGCGAGCCGGGTGGCCGCCGCCTCCACTGGCGAGTTCGTGCTGTTCTTCATCACCGGCTGCGCGCTCTACCTGGTACTGACCGGGCTTTCCAACCTGGTCTTCTCGCGGGCCGAACTGCGTGTCGGCAGAACCTTCCGCCGCAGCTGACAAGGAGCGAACCATGCCGATCGATTTCACTTTCCTGGGTGACACCCTGCTGCAACTGCTGCAGGCCCTGCCCATGACCCTGGTGCTGTTCGCCGCCTCGGTCGCCCTCGGCACGCTGCTGGCGATGCTGGTGGCCTGGCTGCGGGTCTGCGAAGTGGCCGCGCTGCGGCACCTGGCGCGGAGCTACATCTTCCTGTTCCGCGGCTCGCCGCTCTTGATCCAGATGTTCCTGCTCTACTACGGCCTGAGCCAGTTCCAGGCGGTGCGTCAGAGCCTGTTCTGGCCCGTGCTGCGCGAGCCGGTCACCTGCGCGGTGATCGCCCTGGCGTTGTGCACGGCCGGGTACATGGCGGAAATCTTCCGCGGCGGCCTGCTGGCGGTGCCGTCGCAGCAGATCGAAGCCGGGCGCGCGGCGGGGATGTCCGGCTGGCTGCTGGCGCGGCGGATCATCATCCCGGTGGCCCTGCGCAGCTGCCTGCCGGCCTACTCGACGGAAATCATCCTGATGATGAAGGCGACCTCGCTGGCCAGCCTGGTGACCGTCTACGAAGTCTCAGGCGTCGCGCAGCGGATCATTTCCGAGACCTACCGGACGATGGAGGTGTTCCTCTGTGCCGCGCTGATCTACCTGGTGTTGAACTTCCTGATCGTCCGCGCACTGGCGCAGGTCGAACGCTGGCTGTCCCCCCGGCTACCGGTCGCTGCGCGTCCAACAACAAGAAATCACGCACTCAGCATGCGAAGAGGGTAAGTGGCATGGCTACAGGCAATGATCCGGTCCTGCAGGTGAAGCATATCCGCAAGTCGTTCGGCGACCTGGAGGTGCTCAAGGGCATCTCGCTGGATGCCTACGAAGGCGATGTGGTGTCGATTCTCGGCTCCAGTGGTTCGGGCAAGAGCACCTTCCTGCGCTGCATCAACCTGCTGGAAGTTCCCGATGCCGGCGAGATCCGCGTCGCCGGCGAGCAAGTGGCGTTCAAGCACGGACGCCACCAGATGCTGGTGCCCGCCGACCGCCGCCAGGTCGACCGCATTCGCCCGGAACTGGGCATGGTGTTCCAGAACTTCGGCCTGTGGTCGCACATGACCGTGCTGCAGAACGTCATCGAAGGCCCGGTGCATGTGCAGAAGCGTCCGCGCGCCGAGTGCGTCGACGAGGCCGAAGCCCTGCTGGAGAAGGTCGGCATGGCGGACAAGCGCAACCACTACCCGGCGTTTCTCTCCGGCGGCCAGCAGCAGCGCGTGGCCATCGCCCGCACCCTGGCGATGCGGCCGCGGGTGATCCTCTTCGACGAGCCCACCTCGGCGCTCGATCCGGAGCTGGTCGGCGAAGTCCTGAAGGTCATGCGCGCGCTGGCCGAGGAGGGCCGCACCATGCTGGTGGTGACCCATGAGATGGGCTTCGCGCGCAATGTCTCCAACCGTGTGGTGTTCATGAACCAGGGCCTGATCGAGGCCCACGGCACCCCGGAAGAGATGTTCAGGGAGCAGCGCTCGGAACGTTTCAGGAAGTTCATCCTGAACCAGGCCTGACGCCCGCCCGATCCCCCGATTTTTTCGCCTGTCCTGCGACGGGGCAGGCTTCCTTCGCCTTGAAAAAGGCCAATGAACCGAGAGAGCACAGCAATGCCCATGCACCCGAAAGAGATTTCCAACGTGATCCTGGACGACGCCAGACCCTCGATCGAGGAGTTCATCGCCGTCGCCCGCTACTCGGCGAAGGTGAGCTTCTCCGACGCCTATCGTGCCCGGGTGGCGCGTTCGCGCCGGCTGGTCGAGCGCTTCCTCGGGGAGAACCGCCTGGTCTACGGCGTGACCACCGGCTTCGGTGACAACGTGCGCCACGTCATCTCGCCCGAAGACGCCCAGACCCTGCAGGTGAATATCGTCCGTTCGCACGCGGTGTCGGTCGGCGAACCACTGAACCGCGAGCAGGTCCGTGCCATCCAGCTGATGATCCTGGTCAGCCTCGGCAAGGGGTACTCGGGTGTGCGCATGGCATTGCTGGAGCAGATCGCCGGCCTGCTCAACCACGACGTGATGCCCTTCGCGCCCGGCGAAGGCTCGGTAGGCTACCTCGGCCCGGAAGGCCACCTGGCCCTGGTGCTGCTCGGCGAAGGCAGGGCCAGCGTCGCCGGTGGCGCGTGGGTGGACGGTGCGACCGCGCTGCGCCAGGTCGGCATGCAGCCGATCGACCTGCAGTGCAAGGAAGGTCTGGCGATGCTCAATGGCACCACCTCGGTGACCGCCATCGCCACCCTGGCGCAGTACAACGCCAACCAGGCCGCCCAGGCGGCGGACATCGCCGCGGCGCTCTCGCTGCAGGCGCTCAAGGGCACCATCCGCGCCTTCGACCCGCGCTACCACTCGATCAAGGCCCATGCCGAACAGGCGCAGACCGCCAGCTACATCAAGCGCCTGCTGGCCGACAGCCGGCTGGTGGAGGAGAACATCGACTATCGCCTGCAGGACACCTACAGCCTGCGTGCCATCCCGCAGGTGCACGGCGCCTCGAAGAAGTTCATCGCCTATGCCCAGGCCTGCATCGACAATGAGATCGCCTCCTCCGGCGACAATCCGGTGATCTACCCGACCGGCGAGGACGACGGCATCGCCATTTCCGGGGCGAACTTCGACGGCTCCTACATCGGCATGGCCGCCGACACCCTGTGCAACGCGATGACCAACCTGGCGAAGATCTCCGAGCGGCGCACCGACCGCATGGTCAACTCGCACTTCAGCGAGATGCCGGCCTTCCTCGTGCGCAACCCCGGCCTGAACAGCGGCTACATGATCATCCAGTACACCGCCGCCGGGCTGCTCGGCGAGATGAAGGTGCTGTCCCACCCGTCCACCATCGACAGCGTGTCCACCTGCGGCAACCAGGAGGACCCGGTGAGCTTCGCCTTCAACGCGGCGATCAAGGCCTACCAGGTGTCGCGCAAGCTGGAGTCGGTACTGGCCATCGAGATCCTGGTCGGCTGCCAGGCCCTGGATTTCTACGATGTGGGCAAGTCGTCCAGCGCCACCCGCGCGCTCTATGACCTGGTGCGCAGCCGCGTGGCGCAGGCCGACGAGGACCGCGCCTTCTACCCCGACATCGTCGCGGTGACCGAGCAACTGCGCTCGGGCGAAATCCTCGCCACCGTCGACCGCACCCTCGCCAACCGTTGAACGCCGCGGCCGGCCCGGGAGATGCGCCGGGCCGGTCCAGGCCAGGAGATACAGGCATGATCAAATCCCGTGCTGCCGTCGCCTTCGAGCAACGGCGGCCATTGCAGATCGTCGAAGTGGATGTGGCGCCGCCCAGGGCCGGCGAAGTGCTGGTGCGCATCGTCGCCAGCGGCCGGCCGGCCACCGTCGGCAATGGCGTTACCGTCAGCTTCGCGGCACCCGACCGGTCTGCCATCGACGCTGCCCACCGAGCGGCCCTGTCCCAAGGTGGCCAGGATGAAGGCGCTCCCGGTCCGCGCAACTGGAAGGAGAACGCCTATGCGGCCTACTTCCGTGACCCGGACGGCAACAAGGTCGCTGCCTACTGCTTCAAGCCCGCCTGAGCGTCAAATGCTTAAGCGATACCCATCGGTGACTGGCGATGGGTATCGGTGGCTCGCCCCCTGCCTTGGGGCTTCAGGGCTCAGGGAAGGGCAGCGGCGCATCCGTCCCGCGTCGCACCTGGAACACATTCAGCGTCATGGCCACCAGGGCGTAGTAGCCGAACACCCCCACCAGCTCCACCACCGCTGGCTCGCCGAAGGCCGCGACGGCTTCGGCGTAGAGCGCATCGTCGATTCGCCGCGTAGCGTACAGCGTGCGGCCCAGGCGATGGACCAGGCGCTCGTCGTCCCGCTCGAAGGGCGGTTCCACCCCCTGGCGCAGGGCGTCGATCACCCTGTCACTGACGCCCGCCTGGCGGGCGATGGGTTCGTGGATCTGCCATTCCGCCTGGGATTGCCACCAGGATGCGGTGAACAGGATCGCCAGCTCGGTCAGGCGCAGTTCCAGGCGGGTGCCATAGCGGCAGAAGGCGCCCAGGCGCTGGGCGCGGTCGGCCAGTTCGGGGCTGTGGATCCAGGCGAGGAAGGGACCGTCCAGGTTGCCCCGCGGGCCGCTGAGGATGTCTTTCAGCACGGCGCGCTGGGCGTCGTCCATCTGTGCTTCGGCCAGGGCTGCCAGTCTCGATTCGATCTTCATTGCCTGTTCCTCAGGCGTCGGCCAGGGCGTCGCGCAGGGCGGCGTCGAGCTTGTGGACAAGTTCGTCCAGGTGCGGCTCCTCCAGGATGAAGGGTGGCGCCAGGAGGATATGGTCGCCGCTGCGGCCGTCCAGGGTGCCGCCCATGGGGTAGCACATCAGGCCGTGGGCCATGGCGGCTTTCTTCACGCGGGCGTGGAGCTTGCGCGCCGGGTCGAAGGGCGCCTTGCTGGCGCGGTCCTGCACCAGCTCCAGGCCCTGGAACAGGCCGCGGCCCCGGATATCGCCGATATGGGGATGGTCCGCGAAACGCTCGCGCAGCCGGGTTTGCAAGGCCGCGCCCAGCTCCCGCACGCGCGGCAGCAATTGGCGTTCCTCGATGGAACTCTGCACCGCGAGGGCCGCCGCGCAGGCAGTGGCGTGGCCGATGTAGGTGTGGCCGTGCTGGAAGAAACCCGAGCCGTTGCGGATCGCATCGACGATACGGCCGCTCACCAGGGTCGCGCCGATGGGCTGGTAGCCGGCGCCCAGGCCCTTGGCGATGGTGACCAGGTCGGCGCTGATACCTTCCTGCTCGGCGGCGAACAGCGTGCCGGTACGGCCCATGCCGCACATCACCTCATCCAGGATCAGCAGCACGCCGTGGCGGTCGCAGACCTCGCGCACGCGCTTGAAGTAGCCGGGTACCGCCGGCACCGCGCCGAGGGTGGCGCCGACAACCGGCTCGGCGATGAAGGCCATCACCTTGTCCGCGCCCAGGCGGAGGATTTCCGCTTCCAGCTCCGCCGCCAGGCGAATGCCCAGGGCTTCCGGCGACTCGTCAGCGCGCTGTTCGCGATAGGCGTAGCAGGGGCTGACATGACTGACGTCGATCAGCAGCGGCTGGAACTGCTGGCGCCGCCAGGCGTTGCCGCCGGCCGCCAGGGCGCCCAGGGTGTTGCCGTGGTAGCTCTGGCGGCGGGCGATGACATGGCGACGATCGGGCTGGCCGATCTCGACGAAATACTGGCGCGCCAGCTTGAGCGCCGCCTCCACCGCCTCGGAACCACCGGAGACGAAGTACACCGACTCCAGCCCCGCCGGCGCCCGTTCGATGAGGAAGTCCGCCAGTGCCTCCATGGGTTCGCTGGTGAAGAAGGAGGTGTGCGCATACGCCAGCTTGCCGACCTGCTCGCGGATCGCCTCGACCACCGCCGCGTCGCTGTGACCGAGGCAGGACACGGCCGCGCCGCCGCTGGCGTCCAGGTAGCGCTTGCCCTGGCTGTCGATCAGGTAGGGGCCGTCGCCCTGGACGGCGGTCGGGTAGCTCTGGGTGAGGCTGCGGTGGAATACGTGGCTCATGGTGCCCTCCGGTGCATTTTGGCAAAGAATATATGCAAAAACTGGTTATGCAATAATTTTTTGCCTTGCCTTCGGTGCGTATGATTTCCACGACTCAGCGGTTTTTATTGTTATATGCCCGTATTTATTGGGCTGTAGAGGACTGCTGGGGGAGAGGATGTCTTTAGGGATTGTGCAAATTGATATTGCATTTATAGAAAATGCATGTTTATCTTGCTCGAAAGCATGGTGGCCGTGCAGCGCGTAGCTGACTGGCCTAGCAGCTGATAACAACAAACCGGCAGGGTGCCTTCCTCGGGCCCTTGCCGAACCTTGACTGCCAGAAACGCCTGAAGCCGTACCGGCCAGGGCCAGTTCGTCCACGACCGAGAGGAAGCATGCACATGAAGCACCTGCTCAAAGCAGCCCTGGCTGCGCTCGCCATCGCCGCAACCACCCACGCCAATGCCACCGACAAGGAGTTGCTGGTCGCCACCGATACCGCCTTCGTGCCCTTCGAGTTCAAGCAGGGCGACCAGTACGTCGGCTTCGATATCGACCTCTGGGCGGCCATCGCCAAGGAGCTGGGCTGGAAGTACCAGCTCAAGCCCATGGACTTCAACGGCATCATCCCCGCGCTGCAGACCCGCAACGTGGACCTGGCCCTGGCCGGCATCACCATCAAGGAAGAGCGCAAGCAGGCCATCGACTTTTCCGACGGTTACTACGACAGCGGCTTCCTGCTGATGGTCCGCAGCGACAACGACAGCATCAAGGGCGAGGCGGATGTCGCCGGCAAGACCCTGGCGGTGAAGAGCGGCACCTCATCGGCCGACTACGCCAAGGCCAACCTCAAGGCCAGCGACCTGCGCCAGTTCCCCAACATCGACAACGCCTACCTGGAACTGCGCACCGGCCGCGTCGACGCCGCCATGCATGACACCCCCAACGTCCTCTACTACATCAAGACCGCCGGCGAAGGGCAGGTGAAAGCCGTTGGCCAGCAGATGATGGCGCAGCAGTACGGCATCGGCTTCCCCAAGGGCAGCGACCTGCGTGAACCGGTCAATGGCGCGCTGAAGAAGCTGCGCGAGAACGGTACCTACGCCGAGATCTACCGCAAGTGGTTCGGCACCGACCCGCAATAATCCCGCCCCCGGAACTGAAACAGGAGCAGTGCAATGTCTTTCCAATGGGATGCCATCTGGGGCGCGCTGCCGGTGTTGCTCGAGGGCGCCAAACTCACCCTGTGGATCTCGGTGCTCGGGCTCCTGGGTGGGGTGGTCATCGGCCTGGTCGCGGGCTTCGCCCGCGCCTATGGCGGTTTCCTCAGCAACCGGCTGGCGCTGGTGTTCATCGAGCTGATCCGCGGCACCCCGATCATGGTGCAGGTGATGTTCATCTATTTCGCCCTGCCGCTGATGGTGCCGGTGCGCATCGATCCGTTCAGCGCGGCGGTGGTCACCATCATGATCAACTCCGGTGCCTACATCGCCGAGATCACCCGTGGCGCGGTGCTTTCCATCAATCGCGGTTTTCGTGAGGCGGGCCTGGCCCTCGGACTTTCCGGGCGTGACACCCTGCGCTACGTGATCGCGCCGCTGGCCTTCCGGCGCATGATCCCGGCCCTGGGCAACCAGTGGATCGTCAGCATCAAGGACACCTCGCTGTTCATCGTCATCGGCGTCGCCGAGCTGACCCGGCAAGGGCAGGAAGTGATCGCGGGCAACTTCAGGGCGATGGAAATCTGGACGGCGGTGGCGGTGATCTACCTGATCATCACCCTGGCCCTCAGCTACTCCCTGCGCCGCGTCGAATCGAGGCTGAAAATTCTATGATCGAGTTCAAGGGCGTCTCCAAGCACTTCGGCAGCACCCAGGTGCTGCACGACATCGACCTTAAGATCGGCAGCGGCGAAGTGGTGGTCATCATCGGCCCATCCGGGTCCGGCAAGTCCACTCTGTTGCGTTGCATCAACAAGCTGGAAGTCATCAGCGGCGGGCAACTCTACGTCGATGGCTTCGAGGTCAACGACCCCAAGGTGGAGGAACGACTGATCCGCCAGGAGGCCGGCATGGTCTTCCAGCAGTTCCACCTGTTCCCGCAGATGACCGCCCTGGAGAATGTCGCCTTCGGCCCCATCCGCGTGCGCGGCGCCAGCAAGGCCGATGCCGAGAACCTGGCCCGCGAGCTGCTGGCCAAGGTGGGCCTGGCCGAGCGCGCCGGGCACTATCCGTCGGAGCTCTCCGGTGGCCAGCAACAGCGGGTGGCCATCGCCCGTGCCCTGGCGGTGAAGCCCAAGCTGATGCTGTTCGACGAGCCCACCTCGGCGCTGGACCCGGAGCTGCGCCATGAAGTGCTGGGGGTGATGAAGAACCTGGCGGAGGAGGGCATGACCATGGTCATCGTCACCCACGAGGTGGACTTCGCCCGCAAGGTGGCCAGCCGCCTGATCTTCATCGACAAGGGCCGCATCGCCGAGGACGGCGACCCGGCATCCCTCATCAGTAACCCGCCGAGCCCGCGCCTGCGCGAGTTCCTCCAGCACGTTTCCTAGGAAGGTAGAGCCCCATGGCATTTCCTCACCTCCAACTGGGCGGCAGCGCCTACGACATCGGCCACGGCCTGGGTGTCTTTGGCCGCGAGGCAGTACACCAGCACCTGCGCCCGCTGCCCTTGTGGCAGCGCCTGGCGGGCCTTGCCGGCAGCGATGCGGCGCACCGCATGCGTGGTGCCGTGGAGCGGCGCTTCCCGCGGTACTGGGAAGAACTCGAGGGCCTGGCGGCCGGGCTGGAACTGCCGGTGGAAGAGGTCTTCCTGTGGAACTGTCGCGGCGATTTCGTGCAGCAGCAGAGCGTCGACGGCTGCACCACGGTGCTCGGCCCCACGGCCAGCGGCACCCTGCTCGCCCACAACGAGGACGGCCTGCCGCAGCTGCGTGGGCACTGCGCCCTGGTCAGCGTTTCCCCGGAGCAGGGGCTGGGCTTCACCTCCTTCGTCTATCCCGGCTCCATTCCCGGCCACACCTTCGCGGTGAACGAGAAGGGGTTGGTGGTGACGGTGAACAACATCCGCCCACAGGCGATTCCCGCCGGTCTGCCCCGGCAGGTGCTGGGACGCGCCAGCCTGGATGCGGCGAGCCTCGACGAGGCTGTGGATATCCTGGCCAGCGAGGGCCGCGCCGGTGCCTTCCACCATGCCCTGGGGCAGGTGGGCAGCCAGCGTCTGGTCAGTTTCGAGGGCACTTCCGAAGGGGCATCCGTGATCGAGGTCGAGCGCCCCTTCGGCCACTCCAACCACCTGGTCCACCCGGCGCTCGGCGGTGTGGCGCAGCGCATCACCGGCAGCTCCGGCAATCGCCAGCGCTGCGTGGATGGGCTGGTTGCCGGCCTGGGTGAACGGCTGGACGGCCGCCAGGCGCTGGCCATCCTGCGGGACACATCGGGCGGCGACCTGCCGGTCTACCGCTGCGCTCCCGACGATCCGGACGACGAGAACACCCTGGCCACGGCGCTGTTTCTGATCGGCGCGGACGCGGTGGACTGGGCGGTGTACACGAACGCCGATACCTGCACCCCGACCCTCAGCGGAAGAGTGGTCGCCTGACCCGAATCCGGCCATCGCGGCCGGGATCAAGGCTCGGTAGTATGGGCGCCTGCCACCGGGCCGCGTCCCGGGAAACCTTCAGATGGATGCTGTCATGGCAAATCCCCCAGATACCCTGGCCGGCCTGAAACTGCTGCTCGAAGCCATCGAGCGGCGGGAAGCCGACATTTCCCTCGGCAGCAGCTCGCGCCGCGTCCTCACTGCCCTGATCGAGGCGCCCCAGCGCGCGGCGGTGTCCTCCATCAGCGAACTGGCGGATCAGTTGGGGGTGAATCCCTCGACCTTCTCGCGCCTGGCGCAGAAGCTCGGCTACGGTGGCTTCAGCAAGTTCCAGGACGTGTTCCGCCGCGAAGTCACCGAGGGCCGTACTTTCTACAGCGACCAGGCGTCGCGCCTGCTGGTACCCAGCGGCAGCAACGACAGCATCGGCCAATTGACCCGTCTCGGCCGCCAGGAAAGCGCCAATATGGCCAGCATGATCGAACAGGTGGATTGCGCCGACTTCGACGCCACCGTCGAGCTGCTCACCAGCGCCCGGCGCGTGCGCATCCACGGCATGCGCCAGTTCAATTCCCTGGCGCTGTTCATGGCCTATGCCCTGGGCATGCTGCGCCCGGACGTGGCGCCGCTGGACGCCGCCCGCCAGGGCGTGGCCGACGCCCTGGCCCAGCTGGATGAAGGCGATGTTCTGCTGGTGGCCAGCTGCTTCCCCTATACCCCCAGCGTACTGGCCACGGCGGAAGTGGCGGCCAGGCACGGCATCCAGGTCGTCGCGCTGACCGACTCCAGCAGCTCGCCGCTGGCGAAGATCGCCCGCTACAGCTTCTACGTGCCCAACCAGAGCCTGTTCTTCAGCAACAGCATGTGCGCCTTCATGCTGCTCGCCGAAGGCATCCTCAGCGCCGTGGCCAGCCGCCTGGGCGAAGCCTCGGTGGCGGCGCTCAAGCACCGCGAGGCGCTGATCGCCGAGCTCAACGCTTCGCTCTGAGCGGAGACGCAAGGCGCACCCTAGGGTTGACCAGGTGTCGAACCTTGCCCAGTCGAACGCTGGGCGCCAGCGCTCGCCATCGTGGGCTTCAGCGCCCTCGCCACTTCGCCCTGGATCTTGTAGGCCGGCGCCTCCACCGTGTTGTAGTCGCGGGTGTAGCGCTGGGCGAAGCCCGCCACGCCCCATTCCAGGTACTGCTTCACGTGATGGAGTTCATGGGCCCAGAGCGCGACGTCGTTCTCTGCGTCGTCTTCGTTGCGGAAGACGATCACATCCACCAGGGTCACGGCTTCCACGTCGGGGTTCTGCATCAGGGTATTGGCGGCATTCATCTCAGTGTCGACCCCCACCTTGTAGCGCGCGGTGTCCAGCACCTGCAGGTCGTAGTAGGGCTCCAGCTGCGCGCGGATATGCAGCGGAATGGGTTGCAGCTGGCTGGCGGCCATGTTGTTGCGCGACTCCAGGATCCACTGCTGCAGGCTGCTGGAGGCCATCTGGTTGACGCCTTCCAGCAGGGGCGCCATGTCCCCCGGGTTCCCCGGCGCGCAGAAGCAGGTCACCACGCAGACTTCCGACTGCCCGGTGGGGCAGGCAAGGGCTGCGGTGGAAACGAAGGAGAAAGCGAGGATGGTCTGGCGAAGCAGCGAGCGTAGGGATACGGCGAGCAAATGGGCCTCCCGGAGGCACTGACGGAGCGCGCCATTATGGACAGCGGCGGCAGGGATTGGTTGCGCAGTTCCCGGCCGGCCGTCGGCTGGTGGGTTCGAAGGCTACAGGCCGATTTCGATCCCATGGCCGGCACTGGTTACGTCGAAGCCAGGCTGCCGAGCCGGCCAAGTACGAGCTGTGATGGCTCGGATGAAGCCCCCGGCCTTGTCCGTGGGCAAGCGCCTTCGGCATAGTCCGCGTCTGCCTGATGGCAAATTTCAACGGAGCTGCCATGAACTTCGTCAAGTACCACGCCGCTGGTAACGATTATCTCGTCTATGCCGATGACCGGCCGTTCGAGCTGTCCGCCGCAGAGATCGTTCGTACCTGTGAGCGGCAACGAGGGCTTGGTGCCGACGGCATCCTGGTCCGCTCCGTCACCGCGGACGGAATGCTTGCCGTCACGATCTACAACACCGATGGCTCGCAAGCGGAGAAGAGTGGCAATGGTCTGCGCATACTCTGTCGCTACCTGTGGGACCAGGGCCATGTCACGAGCGAGCCATTTCGGCTGAGTACCCGAGGCGGCATCGTCACCTGCCAGGTGCTGGAAGAGGGCCGGTGCGTTTCGATCGACATGGGGCGGGCGCGTTTTCTGGAGCCGGATCGTCCGCAGCTGAGTATCGAAGGGCTCGAACTGCATCTGTACCCGGTGTCCATGGGCAATCCGCACTGCGTGATATTTGTCGACCAACCCACTGAGTCAATGGCACGACTCATGGGACCGACCATCGAGCATCTGGAGTTTTTTCCCCAACGCACCAACGTGCAGTTCGTGCGGGTCATCGACCGTGGGAACCTGGAGGTGAGGATCTGGGAGCGTGGCGTCGGTTACACGCTGTCCTCAGGCAGCAGCAGTTGCGCTGCCGCGGCTGTGTCTCGCCGTCTCGGCCTGGTGGAGTCCCGGGTAAATGTACAGATGCCGGGCGGGACGATCCGCATCGAGCTGAGCGACGACTACGAGGTACGCATGCAGGGGCCGGTATGCCGCGTGGGAAGTTTTGTACTGGATCCGGAGTGCCTGGCGTACACGCCGTAATCGTGGCCGCAGTCCGTTCAACGCGCTTGGCGGGAGGTGTTTCACTCCGCCCCGAACACCTCCATCAACTCCGCCAGAAAGGTCGTCACCAGTTCGCTCTGCCGGGCGGAGTGGCGCACCGCGGCGTGGAACTGCACTTCGTAGCGGAACTGCTGCGGGTTCAGCGGGCGCAACTGGTCGAGGTCCACATGCCGCGCCGCGTAGTGCTGCGGCAGAAAGCCCAGATGCTGGCCGGAGAGGATCAGCAGGGCGGCGCCATCCATGCTGTCGGTGAGGGCGGTCAGGCGGTCGATGGAGGTGGGCGCCGGCATTTCCGGCAGCGGGTGGCTGGGCCAGACCCATTCGTGTTCGGCCACATCGTCGTGGCCCAGGGTGCCGGCCTGTGGATAAAGCGGATGCGAGCCGCTGCAGTAAGCCATCTGCGTTTCGTTGAACAGGGCGAAATAGTCGAGGCTGTCGAGCCGTCGCCAGAAATAGCCGATGGCGAGGTCCAGGTGGCCATTGATCAGCTTCTCCTCGAGGAAGGATGACGACAGCTCGGTGAACTGGAAGTACAGGCCCTGGTTGCGCGCCCGCAGGCGGGCGATGGCCAAGGCGATCTTCTTGTTTGCCGCCGGGTCGATCTGCCCGAGCAGGCCGATGTTCAGGGTGCCGGAGAGGGTGCGGTTGATGTGCTGCACTTCCAGGCGAAAGCCTTCGGCGGCGGCCAGCAGGCGCCGCGCCGCCTCGACGAACTGGCTGCCCTTGGGCGTCAGCGCGAAGCCGGCCCGGCCGCGCTGGCAGAGGCGAAAGCCCAGGCGGGTTTCCAGCGAGGCCAGTTGCGCGCTGATGGTGGGCTGCGAGGTATTCAGCGCGGTCTGCGCGGCCGAGATGCCACCCGCCTCGACGACAGCGAGAAAGACTCTGATCAAGCGGATATCCAGCTCGGATACGTTGCCCAGCATGTGGCCTCCAGTGGCGCATTACATAGAGCGCAATCTATGTGAACAGTTGGCTCGCGCTATTTTACGTAGCAGCCAGGCCACCTAGATTGCTGCCTCAGCGACGGCTCGAAATCTGCCAGGACGCAGGAAGGAGCCCGGTCGCGGGCGCGCCATCATAGGCCGCCCCAGGCAGCGTGCGCCACAGGGCCAGGGCGATGCTACCTCACCCAACATAGATGAACCCGATGTATGGCCGGGGCCGCCCATGGCCGCCGACAGCATCATCACAAGAACAACAGTTCGCTCGACCAGGAGCGAAGGAGCATCCCATGTCAGGGTCCACCCAGCCCGCCCACGCTGCCGAAGCCGGCGCCGGCCTGGCCATCGAAGGCCACTCGATCGACTACATCCCCGAGTCCGAGCGCCACGCCCGGCTCAGCAGCCAGGGCCCGTTCTGGTTCCTCGGCAACTTCCACTTCTTCACCATCTCCATCGGTTTCGTCGGCCCGAGCCTCGGCCTGTCCGCCCTGTGGACAACCCTGGCCGGCGCCCTGGGCATCATGTTCGGCACCCTGTTCATGGCCTTCCATGGCTCCCAGGGACCGGAGATGGGCCTGCCGCAGATGATCCAGTCGCGCGCCCAGTTCGGCTATTGCGGGGTGGTGCTGGCGCTGCTGGCGACCCTGTTCGTGTTCGTCGGTTTCAATGTGGTGAACGTCACCCTGATCATCGACGGCCTCGGCAACGTCTTCGGCCTGGACCCGGTTCCGGTGGCGTGTGCGGTGATCGCCGTCGGCGCGCTGCTGTCGATCTATGGCCACGACCTGATGCACAAGGCCTTCAAGTGGGCGCTGATGCTGACCCTGCCGCTCTATGCACTGGTGACCGTCGCGCTGATGTTCGGCGCGGGGCAGGAGGGGGCCGCCGAGCCGGCCAGCCTCGGCTTCAGCTGGGTCGCCTTCGCCACCCAGTTCGCCATCGCCGCCAGCTACAACATCTCCTACGCGCCTTACGTCTCCGACTACTCGCGCTACCTGCCGAAGAACACCAGCCGGCCCAGGCTGATCGCCGCGGTGTTCCTCGGCGCGCCCCTGTCCGGCGCCTGGATGATCGGTCTCGGCGCCTGGCTGGCGCAGCTGCTGCAGGCCTCCGATGCGCTGGTGGCGCTGGACCGCGTGGGCTCGTCCCTCATGCCGGGGCTGGGCCATGTGCTGGTGCTGGTGTCGGTGCTGGGCTTCCTCCCTGTGATCGCGCTGAACACTTACAGCGCCATGCTCACGCTGCTCACCGGGATCGACTCGGTGCGCCGCATCCACCCGACGCCTAGCGCGCGGGTGCTGTCCATCGTCTTCATCACCCTGGTGCTGCTGGCCTGTGTGCTGTCGATACCCGGCAACGGCATCTCCATCCTCAATACCTTCCTGGTGCTGATGCTCTACTTCCTGGTGCCCTGGACCGCGGTGAACCTGGTGGACTACTTCTGTGTGCGCAAGGGCCGCTACGCGATCCCGCACTTCTTCACGCCCAGGGGCATCTACGGTGCCTGGCAGCTGCGCGGCATAGTCGCCTATGTGGTGGGCTTCGTCTGCATGATCCCGTTCTTCTTCATCTTCGATGCCGCCGCCGGCCGGGAAGTCTTCGTCGGTCCCATGGCGCGTCTGCTGGACGGTGTGGATATCGCCTGGCTGGTGGGGCTGGTGGTGTCCGGCCTGACCTACTTCATCCTCAGCCGCTCGCTGGACCTAGCCGCCGAGCAACGCATCATCGATGCCATCAGCGAGCGCGACATCCTTGCCATTGCCCGACCTGGCGCAGGCCAGGAGCCGTGAACCCGACAACAGGGAGTACCGCCCCGTGAACCCATCCACCATCAAGGTCGCCTGCTGCCAATTGGCACCGGAGATCGGCGACCTCGCCCACAACCGCCGCATCAGCGAGCGGGCTATCCGCGCGGCGGCGCTGCAGGGCGCGCAAGTCGTGGTGTTGCCGGAGTTGGTGCAAAGCGGCTACGTCTTCCACGACCTGGCCGAGGCGCTGGCCATGGCGGAAACCCTGGATGGGCCGACCCTGCGACTGTGGCAGGACCTGGCCCGTGAGCTGGATATCGTCATCGTCGGCGGCTTCTGCGAGCGGCTGGATGAGCAGCGGGTCGCCAACAGCGCTGCCCTGGTGGACGCCACGGGCCGGCGAGCGCTGTACCGCAAGGCCCATCTGTGGGACGCCGAGAACGCCATCTTCACCGCCGGCAATGAGCCGCCGCCGGTGGTGGAAACCGCTTTCGGGCGGATTGCCGTGATGGTCTGCTACGACCTGGAATTCCCCGAATGGGTGCGCCTGCCCGCACTGGCCGGCGCGGACCTGCTCTGCGCGCCGGTCAACTGGCCGGACGGCCCGCGCCCGCCCATCGAGCGCCCGGCCGAAGTGGTGCGCGTGCAGGCCAACGCCGCGGTCAACCGCCTCTTCATCGCCGCCTGCGACCGCCACGGCAGCGAGCGCGGGGTGAACTGGGTGCAGGGCTCGGTCATAGTCGACCCGGACGGCTACCCCCTGGCCGGGCCGGCAGAGGAGGGCGGAGAGCGGATCCTCATGGCCACACTGAAGCTGGACGCAGCCCGCAACAAGCGCATCAGCCGGCACAACCACCTGCATGAGGATCGCCGGCCGGAACTCTATGGGGTGGCTGGGTTGTTGGAGTGAGTTGTCGGGACTGGCTGCATTCCTGCGAAGCATGACTTCTGCACTTGGCCCGCCGTAGGGTGCGCTGTGCGCACCGATTGCGGGGGCTGCCCCTGCGCGTTGGTGCGCACGGCGCACCCTAGCGGTCACTCATGCGCAATCACATCGGCCAGGGATGCCTGGGCCAGGCGCTGCTGTTCCTTGATGCAGAACAGCACCATATGGAAGTCACTGCCCCAATCGGACTCGCAGCGGCCGCGGATCGGGCCGCTGTAGCTGGCAACCGCCTCGGACGCCTCGCGCTGTTCCTCCAGGCAGTAGGCCCGCATGGCGTCACCGCTCCACTTCTCCAGGCAATGTGCCTGGATGGCCGATTCGCTGGCGTGGACGCTGGGTATGACGCCAGCCGCAAGGGTTGCGACAGCGACGATCAGACGCGTTCTGTACGGCATGAGTAGGCTCGCTTTCCCCCTCAGACGTCGGCCCCTCCTGGCCCGCGAATGACAGGTTGCAGTGATCTGAAACCCTGGTGATGCAGCGATTGGAACCACCGCCAGGAGTGCCCGCCAGCGCGGTAGGGGTGCAGTCTAGTACAGCTCCTCGCTTTGCCCAGATCATCCGTCGCTGAGCCGACGTCCGGCCTTTGAAAGGTCAGGCAGCGGGAGGCGTGTTTGCCATGGCAGGAAAAAGGCCATGGGCAGGGTCAAGGCATCGGCCATCGCCCTGCCCAGGAGCCCTAGCCCGTATGCACGGCACGACTGTCCACATGGTTGATGGTCGCCAGGATCTGCTCCGGATCCGTCAGCGCCGGTGCCATGGTCCAGCGCTGGTAGACGTCATTGCCGATGCGCACCACACCCGAGTGGTTGGCCTTGTTGGCGTCCACCTCCGGGTTCACATCGTAGAAACCGAGGCTCAAGCGCAACTGCTCGATGTCCTCCGGCGCGCCGGTCAGGAACAGCCAGCCGGGCCCGACGTGGTGTCGTTCTGCGTATGCCCTCAGACTTTCCGGTGTGTCCAACTCCGGTTGCAGGGTTATCGAGTACATGAACACGTTCCGCCCTGCACGGTCGCCGAGCATCTTCTGAACGCGCAACAGGTTCGCCGTCGCGATCGGACAGCGCCCGGCGCAGGACACATACATCATGTTGATCGCGACCACCTTTCCACGGATCAGGTCGTCGTAGAACCTGACCTCCTTGCCCTCGTGGGTCAGAAGTCGCGTATTGGGGAAATAGCTGCCGTCGTCGGCGTCCCTGGCCGGGCGCGGCCGCTCGACCGTGATACCGGGCAGGGCGATCAATCCGAGCGCGGCGACGCCCATACCAGTCACCAGATATCTGCGAGTGTTCATATGCAACCTCCGCCCTGTATGCGTAATTGCCGCGCAACTCAGACGATGTCCCACCTCAGCATCATCGAGTGGTCCTCATGGATCAGGTTGTGACAGTGCATGACGTACTTGCCTTTGAAGTCACGGAAGCGCAGGAACACCCGCAAGGTGGTGAACGCATCGATCACGTAGACGTCCTTGCGACCTCGCTGTTGCGCCGGCACCGGCACGCTCACCCCGTTGACGATCTTGCCGATGATCTGCCCCTCTTCGAAGTGGATATGGATCGGGTGGGTCCAGCCGTCTTCGGCATTCACCAGCTCCCAGATCTCGGCGCGGCCCTGGGGGATCAGAGCTCGCGCAACTTTTACGTTGACGAGTTGGCCATTGATCGTCCACATGCCGCTGTTGCGCGCGAATACCCAGCGCCGCACCGGTGCGGCGGCGATTTCCGCTGCGGTGATCGGTGGCAGCGGGCGCAGCACGGCAGGTACCTGGCTCAGGTCCTGCTCGGGCGGGAAGCGATCGACGATGATCTTCAGCACCCGCGTGCCCGGGTCCTTGATGTCCTTGCCTTCACGGGTGTCTTCCTGGCGCATCTTGTTGACCAGGTAGAGCACGGTGCCTATCGGGTACTTGGAGAAGTCGACGACTATGTCGGCTCGTTCGGCAACGCCGATCTGGAAGCTGGTCTGATTCAGCAACGGCGCGGGCAGCAGGTTGCCGTCGTTGGCGATGTAGGTGAACCTCTGTGTCACGCCGCCCGCTGAAACCAGATAGAAGGCATAGAAGCGGCTCGGTCCGGTGTTGAGGAAGCGCAGGCGATATTTTCGCGCCGCTACCTTCAGGACCGGCTCGATGAGGCCATTCACCACTACCTTGTCGCCCAGCACTCCCTCGGGGTTGATCTGGTCGTAGAACAGGATGCCATTGGCGTCGAAGCGCCGGTCCGAAAAGTCCAGCTGGTAGTCGTAGGGATAGCTGGGCAGCCTCAGCGCGCTCGGGCTCGGATCGCGCTCGTTGCCCGAGTCGATGTCGTCGAACAGGAGGTAGAAACCGAACAGCCCGCGCACCAGGTTGGGGGCGGTGAAGTCCAGGGTGTGGTCATGGTAGAACAGCGTGCCCAGGGCTTCGCGCGAATCACCGATGTGGTTCTGCAGCTGGTCGTAGCCGGCGTAGATGTTGGGGTAGAAATGGTCCTTGAAAGCCCCGGGCGAGGCCAGGGTCGGACCTGCCTTGTTCGCGCTGTAGTAATCACCCGGGAAGCCGTCGCTTTCCGACCCCGTGTGTGCATTGTGCAGGTGGGTGGATATTTCCGGTGTGCCGAAGCCTACGTGATTCTGCGGCAGCTGGTTGCGAAAGCGCACGATGACCGGCTTGCCATAGCGGGCATAGATGACCGGACCGGGGGTGACCGCGCCCGGGGTGTTGCCTTCGAAGCCCCAGATGCGTTGCGGCGGATAGGCCGGGTGGAACACCCAGTCGGGGCGCTCCTTGGCCTTGAGTTCATACAGCAGCGGCGCACCGAGCACACCGGTGAGTTCGGCGTATCGCTGGTGGGGTGCCCGACCGGCTTCGCCACCCGCGGTGTTGGCCACCACTGTGGGGCTCGGGGTCAGTGTCGCCACCGCTTGCAGGGGTGTGACCTGATTGGGCAAGGTGGTCAGCCAGGGAGTCGTGGGCGGGCTGGGCGGAAACTCCGGCGTGCTTTTGGCGCTGCTCCTGCTCGATCGCAGCAGCAGCGGTGACAGCAAGGCTGCGGCACCGAGCTTGAGGAAGTCGCGCCGGCCGTCGTCAGCATCTGGGGCCGCCGGGGCTGGCAAGTGGCTTTTTCGACGTTTCGAGTCTGCGGTTCTCATGGCTGTCCCTCCCTCAGAAGGCTGCTTGCATTTCGCTGACTGCAACGCTGCGCTTGGCGTCGTGGCGGCGCGCCAGCTTTATAGACGTACCAGGAGGTTGGCTGCCGGGTACGGGAAGAGGACCTACAGCCGAACGCCGCTGGGTCGCTTTCGCTTTTCAGCGTGAAGCTGCATGGGGGGCTGTGGATGGATGACCCTGGAGAGTCGGCCGGATTCGAGCGGCGGAGGAAGGGCGCAGCTGTGCAGCAGGAGGGGGGTGGTCACTGGTGGCGCAGCCATGCGCGCGAGTGCTCCTCTGCTCATGATCGGCTCCGTCGCTGTTCAGGCCCTGCCACTGGGGGCAGCTCTCCTTTCTGGTGAATCGCGGACGTCTCGAAGACAGAGTTGAATTGCTAGAAATATCAAGAATTATTTTAGATCAGCATGAATTCTTGAACGAGTGCAACTGATTGTTTCAGAAAGGGTTCGCTAGATTCTTGCGGCTCATCGGCAGTGGTTGTTAGTTCTACGGGTTATGACCTGCGGCCGGCCAGGCTGCTTCGTGACCCCGATCAGGTGGGTGGCGCTGCGCTAGGCCGTGGCGTCCTTCGATTTCCCCCGCGCGAAATGAGATGTGGGATTCGGGTTGCGCCGGATGTACGAAAGGACTTGGTTTATGGCTCTATCATTAATTAGAATCAGTCGCATTTGTGCTGTCATACGTGCAGGCCCCTTTGACATGAACGAAGTAGCGACGCCCGCGGAGAAAACCCTACACGCGCTGTACCGCGACCACCGTGGCTGGCTGGAGTGCTGGCTGAGGCGGCGCATGGGCAACGCCTGGGATGCGGCGGACCTGAGCCAGGACACCTTCCTGCGCGTGCTGTCCAGCTCCCAGCAGATCGCCGACCTGCGGGAGCCGCGCGCCTACCTGCTGACGGTGGGCAAGCGCCTGCTGAGCAACTTCTACAATAGGCGCAGCCTGGAACAGGCCTATCTGGAGGCCCTGGCGCAATTGCCCGAGGACAGCGTGCCGTCTCCCGAGCAACGCTGGTTGCTGCTGGAAACCCTGCAAGCCCTGGACGAGTTGCTCAACGGGTTGCCGGCGCCGGTGCGCCGGGCCTTTCTATGGAGCCAACTGGAGGGGCTGGGCTATCGGCAAATCGCCGAACGTCTGCGTGTGTCGGAGCGCACGGTCAAGCGCTACATGGCGCAGGCCTACGAGCATTGCCTGCGGGTGGAGCTGCAATGAGCCAGGATCATTCCAGCAACGCCCGTGAGGTGGCGCGCGCAGCGGCTCGTTGGCTGGTACTGCTCGAATCCGGCTCGGCCAGCGCAGCCGACCATGGCCGCCTGCAGGACTGGCGCAACAGCCACAGCAGCCATGAACGCGCCTGGCAGAAGGCGCAGCACCTGCGCCAGCGGTTCTCCGGCCTGCCGAGCGGCGTGGCGATGGCCACTCTGGACCGTCCGGACCTTGCCAGGCGCGACGTCGTCAAACGCGCCCTCGGGGTCGCCGCGCTGGTTCCGGCTGCCTGGTTGCTGGGCCGGGAACTGCCGCTGGATGCCTGGAGCGCCGATCTGCACACCGCTACCGGCGAACACAAGCGGTTCCCCCTGGCCGACGGCAGCCTGCTGCAACTGAACACCGACAGTGCGGTCAACGTCGACCTGGTCGCCCGCCTGCTGACCCTGGTGCGCGGGGAAATTGCACTCGAGGTCCCCGCAAGCCTGCCGCTGGCCATCCATGCGGCCTTCGGTCGGATCATCGTCAGCCGTGGCGAAATCTGCGTCCGTCTCGATCAGCGGGATTGCCGGGTGTCGGTGGTCAGCGGTTCGGCGCGGGTGCAGCCGCTGCACGGTCCGCTTCTGGAACTGCGCGAAGGGCAACAGGTCAGCCTGCGGGCGACGGGCGCCGGACCTGTCGGAACCTTCGACGCCGCGCAGCCCGGCTGGCGCGAAGGGGTGCTGGTGGCGCACAACCAGCCGTTGGGGGACTTCCTGCGCGAGCTCGGCCGCTATCGTTCCGGATTGCTTCGCTGGGACCCGGCGCTGGAAGCCTTGCGCGTCACCGGCAGCTTCCGTCTCGACGACACCGATCGAGTGCTCTCGCTGCTGGCGGCCAGCCTGCCGGTGGAGGTGCATTCGCGCACGCGTTTCTGGGTCACCTTGGTCCCTCGAAAAAATACTGCCTGAAGGCTGTCCCTTTTTTTCGCGTCGCCTGTCATCACAGGCAGATAAATGAAAATGAGAGATTTTATCAATGCCAGCAGTATTGCCTTTCCGTTTGTTCCCGACTTCGTCCGGCCTGCGCCCGCTGATGCACCTGGGACTCATGATGACCCTGAGCGCGAGCCCGCTGCTCATCCCGTCCAGCTGGGCGGACGACGCCGCACGCCGCAGTTACCAGGTGCCGGCCGGCAGCCTGAGTGCGGCGCTGACCCGCTTCGCTGGCCAGGCGGGGGTCAGCCTGTCGGTGGACCCGGCGCTGGTCAGGGGGCGCAGCAGTGGTGGGCTATCAGGCGAATACGGGGTGGAGGAGGGCTTCGCCCGGCTGCTGCAGGGCTCCGGCTTGCAGCTGCAGCCGGTGGGCGACCAGGCCTACATTCTCTCTCCGGCCGCGGACGGCGCCGGCATGCAATTGCCCAGCACCTCGATCCACAGCGTCAGCGACCGGGCGACCGAAGAGGTGTACGCCGGTGGCCAGGTGTCCCGATCCGGCTCCCTGGGCATGCTCGGCAACCAGGACTTCATGGACACGCCCTTCAGCATCACCTCCTACACCAGGGAAACCCTGAAGAACCAGCAGGCCCGTACCCTGAACGATGCCGTGGCGGTAGATCCGTCGGTGCGTTCATCCAACCCGGCCGGCGGACGCTTCGAACAGTTCACCGTGCGCGGCTTCAGCCTGTTCAACAGTGATGTGTCCTACGGCGGCCTGTACGGCATCCTGCCGACCTATGCCATCGACATGGAAATCGCCGAGCGCGTCGACATCCTCAAGGGGCCGAGCGCGGTGCTGAACGGCATCGCGCCGCGCGGCAGCATCGGCGGCGGCATCAACATCGTGCCCAAGCGCGCCACGGACGAGCCGATCACCGAGGTCACCGGGCTCTTCGCCTCGGAAAGCCAGTTCGGT
This sequence comes from Pseudomonas sp. GCM10022186, assembly GCF_042656385.1. NCBI lineage: Bacteria > Pseudomonadati > Pseudomonadota > Gammaproteobacteria > Pseudomonadales > Pseudomonadaceae > Pseudomonas > Pseudomonas sp. GCM10022186. The sequence goes on along the minus strand of NZ_JBHSOU010000010.1, from coordinate 361,223 downwards.
GGCGCTGTGGATGTCGGCCGCCGCTTCGGCGAGGAGCAGCGCTTTGGCGTGCGCTTCAACGGTGTGCAGCAGGATGGCGATACCGAATGGGACGACCAGGCAGTCAAGCGCGAAACCGGCGTACTCGGCCTGGACCTTCGCGAGGAGAGGCTGCGCCTGTCCCTGGACATCGGTCACTCGAAGCGCCATGTCGACGCACCGCAGGAGCGGGTGGAGCTAGCTGCGGGGGCCAGGGTGCCCGATGCCGACGACATCGACGACAACTTCGCCCAGCCCTGGACCTTCTCGAACACCAAGGACAGCTTCGGCGCCCTGCGTGGCGAGTACGACGTCAACGAGTCGCTGATGGTCTACGCCGCCTATGGCGCGCGCAAAGGCAACTACGACTTCCTGCGCCACGGCGTGCAGAACACCCTGGACAATGGAAACTTCACCCTGGTGCCGCGCACCTTCCGCCGCGATGAAGATGTGAAGACCGCCACCGTCGGCGCCCGCCAGTGGTTCAGCACCGGCTCGGTCAACCATACGCTGAACCTGAGCCTGAACCGGTTCGACATGGATTTCGACAACGCCGGCGAGCGCTACCTGCGCAGCATCGGCAATATCTATGACCCGGTGGATATCGCCCCGCCTGGCCGGCCGAACCGTATCGACGCCAGCACCCATACCGAAGACCGCTTCACCAGCGCCGCGCTGGCCGACACCCTGGGATTGTTCGAGGATCGCCTGCTGGTGACCCTCGGTGCCCGCCTCCAACGGGTGAAAATCACCAACTGGACCAACGGCGTCCGCGATCAGGAGCAGAACGACGAAACCGACACCTCGCCGCTGGTGGGCGTGGTGTACAAGGCCACCGACGAGCTGTCGCTGTACGCCAACTATGTGGAAGGCCTGACCCAGGGCGAAACCGCACCCTCCACGGCCAGCAACGCCGAGGAGATCTTCCCGCCGTTCACCAGCAAGCAAGGGGAAATCGGCGCCAAGTACGACCTCGGCGACTTCGCCCTGACCGCCGCCGTATTCCATATCGAGCAGCCCGCCTATCAGTTCGACAACCAGAACACCTTCAAGCCCAACGGCGAGCTGACCAACCAGGGCCTGGAGCTCAACCTGTTCGGCGAACCGCTCGAGGGCGTGCGCCTGCTGGGCGGCGTGATGTTCCTCGACAGCGAGCAGAGCGACACCACCAACGGCGAATTCGACGGCAACGATGGCACCGGCGCGCCGGAGGTCAATGCCAACCTTGGCGTCGAATGGGACATCCAGGCCGTCCAGGGCCTGACCCTGACCGCCCGCGCGATCCACACCGGTTCCCAGTACCTGGACCCGGCCAACGAGCAGAAGATCGACAGCTGGGAACGCTACGACCTGGGCGGCCGCTACGCGTTCAAGCTGGGCAGCAGCCCGGTGACCCTGCGCGCCACGGTAGAGAACGTGCTGGACAAGACCTATTGGGCCTCCGCCGCGACTTCGTCCGACAGTGCGGCGGGCCTGACCCTGTCGACCCCCAGGACCTGGCTGGTTTCGGCAACCGTGGGTTTCTGAAGCTGCAAGGCAAGGTGCGCCACAGGGAAGGGCGCATCCGGCCTGGTTGACCATGACTGTTTGACGGCCGAGGAAGGACTTTGCCCGTTATTGATTGAAACTTGAATTGCACTTTTCCGAATAACGCTATTGCTCGCTGATGGAAACTGACAGCTGTTTGCGTCATGGCAATGGCATGGCCTGTTCATATCACTCCTGATGGCCCTGCCAGGTTTATTAATCTGGCTGTTGGCGTGCGCGCATTGTTTTTTCTTATTCCATTTTTCGATATGTAATTTTTTAAATAATCGGCAATAACCTGTTGCATTGTCCTGTTAATGAGAATAATTTGCATCTCAATCTTAACGAGGGTGTACAGATGTTGAATGATGGCGTATTGCGCACTGAACCTCTGGAAAAAACCAATGCCGACTATCTGCTTCGACAAAGCAGGTTCGAGTCGAATGTACGCAGTTATCCGCGCAAGTTGCCCCTGGCGATCGCCAAGGCGCATGGCGTCTGGGTGACGGACGTCGAAGGCAAGACCTACCTGGATTGCCTGGCTGGCGCCGGCACCCTGGCCCTGGGCCACAATCACGAAGTGGTGATGGCCAGCCTCGACGGCTTCCTGGCCTCGGGCCTGCCCATGCATACCCTGGACCTGACCACTCCGGTCAAGGACGCCTTCAGCGAAATGCTGCTCAGCCTGCTGCCGGGCCAGGGCCGGGACTACTGCCTGCAGTTCTGCGGGCCGTCCGGCGCCGATGCGGTGGAGGCCGCGCTCAAGCTGGCCAAGACCCATACCGGGCGCAACACCATCATCAGCTTCTCCGGCGCCTACCATGGCATGACCCACGGCGCCCTGGCGCTCACCGGCAATACGGCACCCAAGGACGCCATCGCAACGCTGATGCCGGGCGTGCAGTTCCTGCCCTATCCCCATGAATACCGCTGCCCCCTGGGGCTTGGCGGAGAGGCCGGGGTCGAGGCGCTGACCCATTACTTCAGCCAGTTCATCGACGACGTCGAAAGCGGGGTTTCGCTGCCGGCAGCCGTGATCCTCGAAGCCGTGCAAGGGGAGGGCGGGGTGAACTGCGCACCGCTCAGCTGGTTGCGCAGGATCCGTGAGGTGACCCGCGAGCGCGGCATCCTGCTGATCCTGGATGAAGTCCAGGCAGGCTTCGCCCGCACCGGCAGGATGTTCGCCTTCGAACACGCCGGGATCGAGCCCGACATAGTCGTGATGTCCAAGGCCGTCGGCGGCGGGCTGCCCTTGGCGGTGCTGGGGATCCGCCGCGAGTTCGATGCCTGGGCGCCGGGCGGACATGCCGGGACCTTCCGTGGCAACCAGATGGCCATGGTCACCGGGCTCGCGACCCTCGAGGTGCTGCAGCGGCAGAACCTGGCGGCCCAGGCCGAACGGCGTGGCCAGTGGCTCAAGGAGCGGCTGGAGTCGTTGCAACAGCGCTACCCGGCGCTCGGGCAGGTCAGGGGACGCGGCCTGATGCTGGGCATCGAGATCGTCGACGAGCGTCGGGCGCCGGATCGCCTCAACAGCTTCCCGATGGACCCCGGCCTGGCCGTCGCCATCCAGCAGCATTGCTTCAGGCAGGGGCTGTTGCTCGAACGGGGTGGCCGGCAGGGCAATGTGATCCGCCTGCTGCCGCCGCTGATCATCAACGAAGAACAAAGCCAGCAAGTTATCAGTCGTTTCGAAAAAGCCGTGGCCGCGGCGTTGTTGCAAACCCGTTCTTGAAGTTTTGGTGCGCTAATGATGCGCATCGATCCGACAAGAGAATACTGAAACGGAAGTGCAATTTTCATAGTTCCTGAACGCCCTGTTCGGGGTGTTCGAAGAAACTCTCTTAATTGGTAACAAGCAATCCATTGGGTGGCTGAGGAAGATCAGCTGCGCGGGTGATTATCGACTGTTTTTCGCGGCGGATATGTTTGTTGCGAATAAACATTCGAGGTAATCCCGCGAGCTGTTATGGAGCAAAGATGAATATTCCCGATCGCACCGTTTTATCCAGAGTCGTGAGCGAATTGGCGACCACGCGCGCCTTGCTCAATTGCCTGATAAAGGAATTCGCCCTGCCGGAGAACTGCCTGCGTTATGCATGGCCGGACGATATGACCGGCATCGCGCCTGGCTGTTATCTGGAAGGGCTCGAGTGGAAGGGCATCCCCCTGTCGATCAACCTGCCCAACCAGCAGCAGTTTTTCGTCATGGTGGACCGGCGTGACCGTCTCGGCAGCCACCGTTACCTGTCCGACGTGTACGCCCGGCGCGGCCGGGAAACCTGGCGCTGCCTGGCCTTTGCCGAGTTCGTCGAGCAACTGCTCGGAGCCTGCGAGCACATGACCCGGGCCAGCAATGACGAACTGCTGGACCAGGTGCTGCAAAGCCAGTTGCTGACCGCGGCCATAGTCGCCCACAACATGGATGGCCAGCGCCCGGCGCCGCTGAGCGGTTATCTGGCCAGCGAGCAGGGGCTGTGGTTCGGCCACCCCAATCATCCGGCGCCCAAGGCGCGCCTGTGGCCGGCGCACCTGGCCCAGGAGACCTACGCCCCGGAATTCCAGGCGCAGACGGCGCTGCACCTGTTCGAAGTGCCGCAGCGCGGCCTGCGGGTCACCGCCAACGGCCTGAGCGAAGAGCAGGTCATGGCCGGCTTCGCCGACCAGCGCCGGGCGCGTCCGGGCCACGCCATGATCTGCATGCACCCGGTGCAGGCGGAACTGTTCATCCAGGACCGGCGGGTCCAGCGCCTGCTGGAACAGGGGGAGATCGTCGACCACGGCGCCACCGGGCCGCTGGCCAGCCCGACGGCGTCGATGCGCACCTGGTACATCGAGGGCCACGATTACTTCATCAAGGGCTCGCTGAATGTGCGCATCACCAACTGCGTGCGCAAGAACGCCTGGTACGAACTGGAAAGCACGCTGATCATCGACCAGCTGTTCCAGCGCTTGCAGCAAACCCGGCCGGACACCCTCGGCGGGTTGGCGGCGGTGGCCGAGCCGGGCTCCATGAGCTGGGCGCCGCCCCAGGCCAGCGAAGCCGACGCCCATTGGTTCCGCGAGCAGACCGGGGCGATCCTGCGGGAGAACTTCTGCCGGCGCACCGGGGCCGAGCGCAGCGTCATGGCCGGCACCCTGTTCGCCCGGGACATCCATTCCCGGCCCCTGGTGCATGACTTCCTGCAGGGCTGCAACGGTGGCGAGCTCGAAGACGAGCAGCTGCTGGACTGGTTCGACCAGTACCAGGCGCTGTTGCTGCGCCCGGTCCTGGCGCTGTTCTTCAACCATGGCGTGGTGATGGAACCGCACCTGCAGAACAGCGTGCTGATCCACGACCAGGGCCGGCCGCAACAGGTGCTGCTCAGGGATTTCGAGGGGGTGAAGCTCACCGACGAGCTGGGCATGGCGCAGATCGACATCGGCCTTCACCCGCGGGTCCGCCAGTCGCTGCTCTATTCCCGCGCCCAGGGCTGGAGCCGCATCAGCTACTGCCTGCTGATCAACAACCTGTCCGAAGCGGTGCTGGCCCTGAGCTGGGAACGCCCGCACCTGGCGCCGGCGATGTGGCAACGGGTGGCGCGGCAGTTGCGGAGTATCCGCAGCGAGCTGGTGTGCCCGGCGCCGGAGCTGGACGCGCTGATCGCCGGCCAGCCAATCGCCTGCAAGACCAATCTCAAGGTCCGTCTGGCGGCCAAGGCCGATCGCCAGGCCGGCTACGTCAACCTGTGTTCGCCGTGGGGCGAGGAGGCCCGCTATGGCTAAGTTGCCCGGGGCGGTCCTGGCCGCCATCGACGCAGCCCGCGCCGGCAGTGCCGACCCGCTGGCGGCGTTCATCTACGACCTGGATGCCTTGCAGGCGCATGTACGCCAGGTAATGGCGGCGCTGCCGGCCAGGGTCGAGCTGTACTACGCGATCAAGGCCAACAGCGAAGCGCCGATGCTGGCGGCCCTGGCGCCGCTGGTCAGCGGCTTCGAGATCTCTTCGGGGGGCGAGATCGAGCGGGTGGTGGCCTGCCCGACGCGCAAGCCCTACGTCTTCTCCGGTCCCGGCAAGCTGGACTCCGACCTGCGGGTGGCGATGGCCCACCAGGTGGAAGCCATTCACCTGGAAAGCCTCAACGAAATCGACCGCCTGCAACGCCTGGCCAACGACGTCGGGCGGGTGCAGCCGGTATTCATCCGCATCAACCCGCAGCTGCCGCCGACGCTGTCGAGCAAACTGGCCATGGCCGGTACCGCCACGCCGTTCGGCATCGACGAGTCGGAGCTGGCCGAGGCGGTGCGGCGGGTGGACCGGGCCAGCCACCTGAGCCTCAAGGGCTTCCATGTGCATGCCATGTCCCACCAGCTTTCGGTGGAGCGCCACGAGCAACTGCTGGACTTCTATCTGCGGCGTTGGCCGCAGTGGCGAGCCCTGGCGGCCTACCCGGCGCAGCTGACCCACCTGAACGTCGGTGGCGGCATCGGCGTGGATTACCTCGGCGGCCGGCAGTTCGACTGGCAGCGCCTGTGCGCTTATCTGGAGCGGCGCCTGGCCGAGCTGCGCGATGCACCGCTGCTGCGTTTCGAGCCGGGCCGCTTCATCAGCGCCTTCTGCGGTTACTACGTGATCGAGGTGCTGGACACCAAGAGCAGCCACGGCGAGCACTTCCTGGTGTGCCGCGGCGGTACCCATCAGTTCCGCCTGCCGGCGGCGCAGGGCCACAGTCACCCGCTGATCCACCTGCCGCGCAGCCGGCGGACCGCGGAGTCGCCCGAGCAGGCCTGGACCGTGGTCGGCCAGCTGTGCACGCCCAAGGATGTACTGAGCCGCTCCCAGCCGCTCAAGGGCGTGGGCATCGGCGACCTGCTGGTGCTGCCCATGGCCGGCGCCTACGGCTACAACATTTCCCACGCGGATTTCCTCTGCCATCCGAGGCCGCCCCAGCACTTCGTGCGGGATGGCGCGCTGCTCGGGGGAACCGAACCGTGATGAAGAGCTTAAAGGCGCCACGCCGCTGGGTGGTGGTCAACGTGCTGCTGGGCACGCTGACCGTCAGCCTCAGCAACAGCTCGCTGAACCCGGCGCTGCCGGCCTTCATGAGCGTCTTCGGCATCGGCCCGCTGATGGCCACCTGGATAGTCGCGGCATTCATGACCAGCATGGGCATGACCATGCCGCTGACCAGCTACCTCAGCCAGTGGGTCGGGCGCAAGCGTCTGTACCTGTGGGGCGTGGCGCTGTTCATCGGCGGCTCGCTGCTGGGGGCGCTGGCCGACTCCATCGCCCTGGTGATAACCGCGCGGGTGGCGCAGGGCATCGCCAGCGGCCTGATGATCCCGCTGTCGCTGGCCATCATCTTCTCGGTCTATCCCAAGGACGAGCGGGGCCGGGTCACCGGCCTGTGGGGCGCGGCGGTGATGCTCGCCCCGGCCGTGGGCCCGCTGTGCGGCAGCCTGCTGCTGGAGTGGTTCAGCTGGCGCTCGCTGTTCCTGATGAACGTGCCGATCGGGGTGCTCGCACTGCTGATGGGCTTCGCTGTGCTGCCGGCCTCGGAGCCGGCCGAGCGCAAGCCCTTCGACCTGGCCGGCTACCTGCTGATTGCCGCAGGCGTCGGCCTGCTGATGATCGCCACCGGACGCCTGCATCACGCCGAAGGGCTGGCCGATCCGCTCAACCTGGGGATGCTGCTGGTAGCGCTGCTGTGCCTGGTGGCCTTCGTCCGGGTGGAACTGGGCCGGGAAGCGCCGCTGCTCAACCTGCGCATCTTCGCCCTGCGTGGCTATCGCTTGAGCGTGATCATCGCCGTGGTGCAGTCGGTGGGGATGTTCGAGTGCCTGGTGCTGCTGCCCCTGCTGGTGCAGACGGTGCTGGGTTATAGCGCCATCTGGACCGGCCTGGCGCTGCTGTGCACCGCGGCCTTCGCCAGCCTGTTCGGCCGTTTCGGCGGCAACGCCCTGGACCGCCACGGACCGCGCACCGTGGTCTCGCTGGGGCTGCTGCTGACGGGCGCCTCGACCCTGGCCCTGGGGCTGCTCGAGGCCGATGCCGCCATCGGCCTGGTGTTCGTGCTGATGATGGTGCGCGGTGCCGGCCTGGGTCTTTCCTACATGCCGGTGACCACTGCGGGGCTCAATGCCTTGCCCGAGCCGATGGTCACCCAGGGGGCGGCGATGAACAACATTTCCCGGCGCCTGGTGTCGGCCCTGGCCATCGTCATTGCTTCGCTGTGGCTGGAGTTCCGCCTGGCCGCGGCCGGGCTGGAGGCGCAACAGGCCGCCACGCCCTCGGCCATCGGCGAGGTGTTCGTGGCCACCGGCATCCTGATCCTGCTGGCATTGCCCTGCGCCTGGCGCTTTCCCCTGTCCGACGAGGCGGCCCCGGCTGTGCCTGCCGCCCTCGAACCCCGTTAACCCTTCCTTCCACAAGGTATGAATATGGCGACCTCTTTACAGGCCACAGACGCTACTCCCCACGCCTTCAGCCCGGCCGCCTGGCTGGCCACGATCGATGCCCCCGTCTATGAAAAAGTGCAGCAGCGGGTGGTCGGCCAGCTGTTGCAGACCCTGCTGTATGAGGCCGTGCTGCCTTACCACAGCCAGCCGCTGGAACATGGCCAGCAGCTGTTTGTCGTGGTCGGCCGCGATGGGCGGCAGCAGCGGGTGGAGTACCGCTGCAAAGGGCTGCTCAGCCACAGCTTCGAGCTGATCCGCCTCGACCCTCTCAGCCTGGAGCGCGTCGGCAGCAAGGGTGAAACCAGCGTGCCGGACCTGCACCAGGCCCTGGCGGAACTGCTCGGCGACTATCAGGACAGCCCGCACCTGGGGCGTTTCATCCAGGAGCTGGAGCAGACCCAGCTCAAGGACCTGCAATCCCGCAGCCAGGGTTACCAGGCAGAACGCCCGGCCCACGAGCTGGATGTGGACGCCCTGGAGCAGCACTTCATGGATGCCCACAGCTATCACCCCTGCTACAAATCGCGCATCGGCTTTTCCCTGACGGACAACCGCGCCTATGGGCCCGAGTTCGCCACGCCCATCGCCGTGGTCTGGCTGGCGCTGGCCAGGTCCCTGGCCGCGGTCAACCATTCCCGGCACCTGGATTTCCCGGCCTTCATCCAGCAGGAGCTGGGCTCCGAGCGCTGGCAGCAGGTGGCCCGGCAGCTCGCCAGCCAGGGCCGGTCGATCGAGGACTATCAGCTGCTGCCGGTGCACCCCTGGCAATGGGAGAACCAGATCGTCCCGACCTTCTACCCGGAGCTGGCCAGCGGTGAGCTGATCCACCTCGGCACCTCGGATGACCAGTACAAGGCCCAGCAGTCGATCCGCACCCTGGCCAACGCCACGGCCAGGGAGCGGCCCTACGTCAAGCTGGCGATGAACATGACCAACACCTCCAGCACCCGCATCCTGGCGCGGCACACCGTGTTGAACGGGCCGATCATCACCGACTGGCTGCAGGGGCTGATCGCCAGCGACAGCACCGCCCGCAGCCTGGATTTCGTGATACTCGGCGAAGTGGCGGGCGTCAGTTTCGACTACCCGCAGCTGCCCGAGTCCCGTGGGTCCCAGGCCTACGGCAGCCTGGGGGCGATCTGGCGCGAGAGCATTCACCAGTACCTGAAGGCGGACGAGCAGGCGGTGCCCTTCAACGGTCTCAGTCACGTCGAGAACCGCTACGGCACAGGCGAGCAGCGGCCCTTCATCGACGCGTGGATCGGCCGGTACGGCCTGCTGGCCTGGACCCGCCAGTTGTTGCAGGTCACGGTGCCTCCGATCATCCATATGCTGTACGCCGAAGGCATCGGCATGGAGTCCCACGGCCAGAACATCGTGCTGATCGTCAAGCAGGGCTGGCCGCAACGCATCGCCCTGAAGGACTTCCACGACGGCGTGCGCTACTCGCCGGCGCACCTGGCGCGTCCAGAATTCTGCCCGGAGCTGGTGCCGCTGCCGGCCAGCCATGCCAAGCTCAACCGCAACTCTTTCATCCTCACCGATGACGTCAATGCGGTCCGCGACTTCTCCTGCGACTGCTTCTTCTTCATCTGCCTGGCGGAAATGGCGATCTTCCTGCGCCAGCATTACCAGCTGGACGAAGCGCAGTTCTGGCAGATGACCGCCGAGGTGATCCTGGGCTACCAGGATGCCCATCCCCAGCACCGCGACCGCTTCGGGCTGTTCGATGTGTTCGCGCCCAGCTACGAGGTCGAAGAGCTGACCAAGCGCCGCCTGCTGGGTGACGCCGAGCGGCGCTTCAAGTCGGTGCCGAACCCGCTGTATGCCTACAGGCCGCAAGCATGCTGAGAATCAACCAGCTCAAACGCAAGCTCGGCGCCGGGCAGGCGGCGTACGGGGTGATCTGCTCCATTCCCTCGCCGGCGGCCATCGAGCTGATCGCCGAAGCCGCCTTCGACTTCGTGATCATCGATATGGAGCACGTGCTGATCAATCCGGAAACCGTGGAGAACATGATCCGCACGGCAGAGGCCTACGACCTGACACCGCTGGTACGGGTGGCCGACCTCAACCCGAAAACCCTGCTGCGCCTGCTCGATGGCGGCGCCCAGGGCATCGTCCTGCCGATGATCGAGTCCCCCGAGCAATTGGCGAACGCCATCGCCGCCTGCAAATACCACCCGCTGGGCCGGCGCAGCCTCAACGCCGGGCGCCCCGGTGCCTTCGGCAAGGACAGCCTGGCGCAGTACGTGGGCCAAGCCAACGAACAGACCATGCTGGTGGCCATGATCGAAAGTGCCGAGGGCGTCCGGCGCGCGGCCGAGATCGCCGCCGTGCCGGGCCTGGACATGATCCTGGAAGGTGCGGCCGATCTGTCGCAGTCCCTGGGCATGCCCTGGCAGATCGACCAGCCCGAGGTGCAGCAGGCGCTACTCGATACCTGGCAGGCCGCGTGTGCCGCCGGGGTGCCGTACTGCGCCATCCCCCGCCAGGGCGGTGACCTTGGCCGCTGGCGTGCCCGCGGGGTCAAGGCTTTTGTCCTGGGCGACGATCGCGGCATTGCCTTTCGCGCCCTCCAGGCCAGGTTGGCCACCCTTTCTGCAGAAGGAAACTGATTCGATGAACTTCACTTCACTGGCCGCCGACATGGTGATGCAGGACCTGATCGACTGCCTGCTGGCAGAAGATTTCTTTGCCAACGACAGCTTGCCCCTGGTGGACGGCGCGCAATGGCGGCAGGCCCATCCGCAGGCACCGTCCCTCGACGGGGCCGACCCGCAACAGCGCATCCTGGATTGGTGCTACGACGCCCGGGAGCAGCGTTTCATCAACATTGCCCTGCGTCCGGGCATTACCCAGCAATGGGAGAAGGTGCCGGGCACGCCGGTGCTGGCCCGCCAGGACGAGCGCTGGACCCTGTTGTCCCCGGTGGACTTCATGAAGCGGGTGTTCACCGGCATGGCTGCGCGGTTTCAGGACAACGAAAAAGGCCAGACGCTGTTTCTCGAAGTGCTGCACATCAGCGTCTGGCAAACCGCCCTGTCCCTGGAGCACCGGGTCGACCACCAGGGGCTGATGAGCCTGGATGGCGCGACCTTCTTCCGCACCATGGAGCAGTGGGCCTCGCTGCGTGATCGTCCCTACCACCCGCTGGCCAAGGCCAAGCAGGGGCTGCTTCAGGGCGAGTACCAGCAGTACCAGGCCGAGTTCGCCCGGCCGGTGGCGCTGAACTGGGTGGCGGTGAACAAGGCCCTGCTGCTGTGCGGCGACGGCGTGGCGGATCTGGAGCAGGTCTATCCGGCGTGTTACCTGCTGCCCGAACCGCTGCAGGCACGCCTGGCCCGGGAACTGGAAGAGCGCGGCATCGCCCACAGCCATGTGGCCTTGCCGGTTCACCCCTGGCAGTTCGAACATGTGTTGCAGGTGCAGTTGGGCGAGGCCTTCGCCCGTGGCGACTGCCAGCGCCTGGAGTTCAAGGAGGCCACTGTGTTCGCCACCTCGTCGCTGCGTTCCATGACACCGAGTTTCGCTAGCGCCGATTACCTCAAGCTGCCCATGGCCATCCATTCCCTGGGTGCGTCCCGCTATCTTCCGGCGGTGAAGATGATCAACGGCGGTCTGAGCGAAGCGCTGTTGCATCAGGTGCGCCGTCTCGACCCGGTACTGGAGCGAAGCCTGCACCTGTGTGACGAGAGTAAGTGGTGGGCCTTCATGCCGCCCCAGGCGACCTTGTTCGACGAGGCCCCGCGGCACCTGTCGGCGATGGTCCGTGGTTATCCGCAGGCCTTGCTCGACGATCCCGATTGCCGGCTGTTGCCGATGGCCGTACTGGGCACGCCATTGCCTGGCAGCAAGCGCCATTTCTTCGACGACTGGATGCAGTACCGTGGGCTGCCGGCCAACCATGCCTCGGTACTGACCCTGTTCCGTGAGCTGTGCCAGCGCTTCTTCGACGTCAACCTGCGCATGTTCCGCCTCGGCATGCTGGGCGAGGTGCACGGGCAGAATGCGGTGCTGGTCTGGAAAGCCGGCCAGGCCCAGGGCCTGCTGCTGCGCGACCACGACTCGCTGCGCCTCTTCGTGCCCTGGCTGGAACGCAATGGCATGGCCGACCCGCAATACCGGATCAAGAAAGGCCACGCCAACACCCTCTATCACCAGCGCGCCGAGGACCTGCTGTTCTGGCTGCAGACCCTGGCGATCCAGGTCAACGTGCGGGCGATCATCGACACCCTGGCGCAGGTCTACGCGCTGTCGGTGACGACCCTGTGGAGCGCCTTGCGCGACGTGCTGGAGGAGCTGATCGAGACCATCGGCTTCGACGACGAAGCGCGGGCGATGATCCGGCGCCAGCTGTTCGAAGCCCAGCGCTGGCCGCAGAAGCTGCTGCTGCGGCCGATGATCGAGCGCGCAGGGGGGCCGGGCAGCATGCCGTTCGGCAAGGGCGAAGTGGTCAACCCCTTCCAGCGGCTCGCCGGCAGGGCCTGAACCCTCGACTGGCGCGGGCCAGGGTGGATCGCCCTGGCCCGGGAACTGCCGCAATGATCCTGGAGGAAATGCCGATGAACCATCGGATCGCAACACGGCGACAAGCCCTGGGCGAGGAACTGCTCGACCACTACCGGGCCGTCGCTTCATCGACCATCGGCCACCTGACGGATGTCGGCTACCTGCGCGGAATAAGGCCGCTGTTCGGCGGACTGCGCATGGTCGGCAACGTGGTGACCGTGAAAGTCTTCCCACCCGATGGCGGCATCCTGCGCGAGGCGCTGCTGCTGAGCGAACCGGGGGACGTGCTGGTCATCGAGTGCCTGGGCGATGACTGCGCGTGCTGGGGGGAGTTGCGCACACTGGCGGGGAGAATCAAGGGGCTCGCCGGCGTCGTGGTCTCCGGCAGCGTCACGGATTCCGCCGCCTTGCGCGAGCACGGACTGCCGGTGTTCTGCCGAGGGATCAGCGCTTGCACCACGCGCGGGAACGGGCTGGAAGGTGAGATCAACCATCCGATCCAGGTTTCCGGCACCTGGGTTTATCCAGGCGACCTGGCGGTGGGCGATGACGACGGTGTCTTTATCCTGGATGCCAAGCGGGCGCGGGATATGCTCCCTGAGCTGCTGGCCAAGGAGCAGCAGGATCGCGAGCGCAGGGAAGTGTTCCTGCAGCGGCTCGCAGCCCAGGCATCGCTGCTCGAAAAAATGGCCCGGGCTTAGATTCTTTATTCACTAGGGTTATTTGCTAAGTGTCTGATCGCATATCCATTTCGCCGGTTTCGGCGTTGTGGCCGATTGGCTGATCGCTATAGCCGCTGATCCATCGTTACCGCATCGAATCCGTTCGCGGCTCGCGAAAAATCAGCGGCCCGGCGCCGTTCGCCGACGCTGGCCCGCCATCTTGTCCGGCATCCGCGCTTTCCTAGAATTGGCGCCATTCCGATTACTCATTCCATCCTTTGAAGGAGCGCCAACATGATGAATGCCATGCAGATGCCGATGACCGCCAACACCATGATGCCGATGATGGGCATGCCGATGATGATGGCCACCATGCAGTGTGAAATGCAGGCCGACGGCATGCTGTGCAAGATGATGCCGGCGATGGGCATGGACATGGCGATGTTCCGCAACAGCGCCGAAATGATGGCGATGATGATGAACTGCGGCATGCCGATGATGATGCACTGCGGCAACATGTCGATGATGTGCATGTCCCAGTCCGGCATGGCCATGATGCCGATGATGGGCATGATGAACATGATGCCGATGATGGGGATGGGCATGCCCACGCCGTCCATGAAGTGCATGATGGAGTGCACCATGGAAGGCGACGCCATGATGTGCAGGATGATGCCGATGCAGGGCATGAACATGGAGATGTTCAAGAGCTGCTGCGCCCTGATGATGAAGATGATGGAGTGCGGCATGCCCATGATGATGAGCTGCAACGGCATGCCCGTGATGTGCTGCACCTGCTGATCGGCAGGATGCGAAAAAGCCCGGCCGGGAAACCCGCCGGGCTTTTTTTGTGCCTCCATTCCGGGCGCCTTTGGTGGAAATCGCTTCGCGATTTCCACCCTGAGACTCTGGTTTCAGAATGACTATGGACTCGCCGGCGCAAGTCACCCCTCTCCCTCCGGGAGAGGGAAGGTGGGATTCATTCGGGTCTGCTTTACCTGTGGGGGCGAATTCATTCGCCAAGCAGGCCGCAGGTCTGCCATTCGGGCGCCGCAGGGGGCAGCTTCGCCGCCCTTGGCGAATGAATTCGCCCCTACAAGGAGATGCTCCCACCATCCAGCCCCGTAGGGTGGACAGCGCTTTTCTGTCCACCAGTTGGGCGTGCCGACTCAGTCGAGCCGCTCGGCATAGGTGGTGACCAGGTAGGCCACCGCTTCGCTGTCCGAGGGGTTGCGGTAGGTGTGGGGCTGGTCGGCGTAGAACAGGATCGAGTCGCCCGTGGCCAGCAGGAAGCGCTCGTCGTTGACCCTGATCTCCAGCACGCCCTGGGCCACCACCAGGTTCTCCTGGGTGCCGGGCGCGTGAGCGGGGGAATCCTCGCTGGCCAGTGCCCCCAGGCGCAGTTCGTAGAACTCCACCTGGCGCGAACAATCGAAGGGGAACAGCGCGCGGCTGACGAAGCTGCCGTCGCTGCTCACCAGGCGTTTGCTCTGGCGCGCCGGCAGCACCGCGACACCGTCGAACGCGCGGTCGTCGAGGAAGGCGGCCACCGAAACCTTCAGGCCCTGGGCGATCTTGCACAGCACCTTGATGGAGGGAACGCTGCGTCCCGACTCGATCTGCGCCAGCATTGCCCGGCTCACGCCGGATACTCGCGACAGGCCATCCAGCGAGAGGTTGCGCTTGCTGCGCAGGCGCAGGAGATTGCTGGCGACTCGTTGGCCTATGGGGTCGTCCACGGCACCTGTGGCCGCGATCAACACCTGGTCAAGGGCGCCGGCAGAAACGGACTGCCCCATGGTTTCAAGCCTCTCGAATGCCGCTGTCCCGACCTTGCTGCAGAACCTGGAACGCGCCATAGCCCGCGCGCGAGGCGTACATCAGCCACATCAGCTCGGCCATGCGGCGGGCCTGGCGGCGCGTGCGGTAGCGGGCGATGTCGATGACGTTGTCGGTGCGGTCCATTTGCGTTGCTCCTTTGGAGTCATGGGGTACGGCGCTAGCCTAGTCGCTCCGAATTAGAACAATAAATACTTAATATTCATTTATTTATTCAATTTTGATCTTTTTATGCGCACGGCACAACGCTTGGGGCCGCCCGTAGGATGGGTTGAGGAACGAAACCCATCAACCAGCCGGCAGGCTGTGCTTTAACCCGCCTTGGTCGGGCCAGCCCATCCATGCAAGGCCATGCCCCGGCTTTCCGGTGCGAACGGTGCGTTGGGGCGCGATATGCATATTCCTAAAAGATATTTAAATTAATTTTCTTATTTCTATACTGTTTCTCCATGCGTACCTGCCGACCAATCGGCGCGCCGCTCGATGAACCTTCGCGGACACCCCGCGGTTCTTGACCGATGCGCGCCATGAGCGCGCAGTTATTGCATGGAGAGTCGCCATGTCCGTGGCACAAGCCCTTTCTGCGGCGCAACCGCAGCGTTTTGAGATTCGTCCCTTCGCCGGCGCCGCCCTGGGTGCCGAGGTGATCGGCCTGGACCTGTCCCGGCCCCTGGACGATGCGGACTTCGGCCGCATCCACCGCGCCCATCTGGACCATCACGTGCTGGTGTTCCGCGACCAGCGCATCACCCCCGAGCAACAGATCGCCTTCAGCCGCCGCTTCGGCCCCCTGCAGATCCATGTGCTCAAGCAGTTCCTGCTGGCAGGGCACCCCGAGATCTTCATCATTTCCAATATCGTCGAGAACGGCCGCCCCGTCGGCCTGGGCGATGCCGGCAAGTTCTGGCACTCGGACCTGTCGTACAAGGAGTTGCCGAGCCTGGGCTCAATGCTGCTCGCCCAGGAGCTGCCGGAGGAGGGCGGCGATACCCTGTTCGCCAACCAGCACCTGGTCTACGACACCTTGCCGGTGCCCCTGCGCCACGCCATCGAGGGCAAGCGCGCCTCCCACTCCTACACGGCGCGCTACGCCGACGAGGTGTTCGAGGGCATCCAGCGGCCGCAGCTCACGGCGGCCCAGCTCGCCGAGGTCAAGGCCGTGGTGCACCCGGTGGTGCGCACGCACCCGGAAACGGGCCGCAAGGGCCTGTTCGTCAACGAGAACTTCACCACCCACATCCTCGGTATTCCCGAGGACGAAAGCCGGCAGATCCTCGCCGAGCTGTTTGCCCACAGTGCCCGTCCCGAATTCATCTATCGCCACCAGTGGCAACCCCACGACCTGGTGTTCTGGGACAACCGCGCCCTGATCCACCTGGCCACCGGCTGCCCCAACCACCTGCGCCGGCGCATGCACCGCACGACCATCCAGGGCGACGCCCCGTTCTGATCCGCTGACCCTTTCCCGCGATCCCTTTTCCATGGAGCCCGATATGTCTCTAGGCAAACGCTTTCCTTTCATTCCGCGCTTCGGCCGACTGGCCGGCACCCTGGGCTTCGGTCTCAGCCTGTTGACGGCGGGGCTCGCTACCCCCTCCGTGGCCCAGGCCGAAGGCGAGATCCGCATCGCCGAACAATTCGGAGTGGTCTACCTGCTGCTCAACGTGGTGCGCGACCAGCAACTGATCGAGAAGCACGGCAAGGCCGAGGGCCTCGACATCAAGGTGGACTGGACCCAGCTGTCCGGCGGTGCCGCGGTGAACGACGCGCTGCTGGCCGGTTCCATCGACATCGCCGGCGCCGGCATCGGCCCGCTGCTGACCATCTGGGACCGCACCCACGGCCGGCAGAACGTCAAGGGCGTGGCGTCCCTGGGCAACTTCCCCTACTACCTGGTGAGCAACAATCCCAAGGTCAGGACCATCGCCGACCTCGGCGACAAGGACCGCATCGCCGTGCCCGCCGTGGGCGTTTCGGTGCAGTCGCGCTTCCTCCAGTACGCCGCCGCCAAGCAATGGGGCGACAAGGCCTATGACCGCCTGGACAAGTACACAGTGGCCCTGCCGCACCCCGACGCCACCGCCGCGTTGAAGGCCGGCGGCACCGAGCTGACCGGGCACTTCTCCAACCCGCCGTTCCAGAACCAGGCCCTGGAGAACCCCGACGTGCACGTGGTGCTCGACACCTACGAGCTGCTCGGCCCGAACTCGCCCACCGTGCTCTACACCACCGAGAAATTCCGCCAGGAGAACCCCAAGACCTACAAGGCCTTCGTCGCCGCTCTGGCCGAGGCCGCCGATTTCGCCCAGAAGGACAAGGGCGCGGCCGCCGATACCTATATCCGCGTGACCGGCGCCAAGGTCAGCCGCGAGGACCTGCTGAAGGTGATCGGCAACGAACAGATCCAGTTCAGCGTGAACCCCACCAATACCTACCCCTTGGCTGAGTTCCTGCACCGCGTCGGCGCCATCAAGAACAAGCCGGCCTCCTGGCAGGACTACTTCTTCCAGGACGAAGCGCACCCGCTGCAAGGAAGCTGAAGTGATGAATGCCCCGCTGCAAGGCCGCACGGCCAGCACGCTCACCCACCTGCGGCCGCTGCTGCAGGTGGAGTCGGTGAACCTCGAATACCGCACGCCGCAACGGGTGGTGCGGGCGACCCATGAAGTGAGTTTCGAAGTGGATCCGGCGGATCGCTTCGTCCTGCTCGGGCCTTCGGGCTGCGGCAAGTCGACCCTGCTCAAGGCGGTGGCCGGCTTCATCGCCCCGCGCGCCGGAGCGATACGCCTGGACGGCGAACTGGTGCGCGAGCCCGGTCCCGACCGGATCGTGGTGTTCCAGGAGTTCGACCAGTTGCCGCCCTGGAAGACGGTGAAGGAGAACGTCATGTTCCCGCTGCTGGCATCGCGCACCGCCAAACGCCAGGAGGCCGAGGAGCGTGCGCTGCACTATCTGGACAAGGTCGGCCTGGCCGGATTCGCCGAGGCCTATCCGCACACGCTGTCCGGCGGCATGAAGGCGCGGGTGGCCATCGCCCGGGCGCTGGCGATGCAGCCGAAGATCCTGCTGATGGACGAGCCCTTCGCCGCGCTGGACGCCCTGACCCGACGCAAGATGCAGGAGGAGCTGCTGCAGCTCTGGGAGGAAGTGCGCTTCACCCTGCTGTTCGTCACCCATTCCATCGAGGAAGCGCTGGTGGTGGGTAACCGCATCCTGCTGCTCTCACCCCATCCGGGGCGGGTGCGGGCGGAGATCGGCAGCGACCAGTTCGGCCTGCACAGCCTGGGGGGCGTGGCCTTCCAGAATGCCGCCCAGCGCATCCACCGCCTGCTGTTCGACCGGGAGGACGGCGCCGCACCCGCGTCCGACCTGGGTTTCCAGGACATCCGCATCGCCTACTGACGAGAGCATCCCCATGAGTGTTTCCGGCGTCCGCCGCGAGGAATACGAAGTCGTCCTCGCCCCTCTCGACAACCTGCCCCTCGAACGCGAGCTGCCTCTGTCCCAGCGCATCTGGCAGCAGGGCTGGCTGCGCAAGCTGGCGATCCTGGCGCTGCTGGCCCTGGCCTGGGAACTGGTGGCCCGCTACCAGGCCAACGACCTGCTGCTGCCGGGGTTCCTGCAGACCATCCGCGCCTTCGCCGAAGGCCTGGCCAGCGGCGAGCTGCCGCAGAAGGTGGCGATTTCCCTGGCGGTGCTGGTCAAGGGCTACCTGATCGGCATCGTCCTCGCGTTCCTGCTCACCACCCTGGCGGTATCCACCCAACTGGGCCGCGACCTGCTTTCCAGCCTGACCGCCATGTTCAACCCGCTGCCGGCCATCGCGCTGTTGCCGCTGGCGCTGCTCTGGTTCGGCCTGGGCGAGAACAGCCTGATCTTCGTGCTGGTGCACTCGGTGCTCTGGGCGCTGGCGCTGAACACCTACGCCGGCTTCCTCGGGGTTTCCGAAACCCTGCGCATGGCCGGGCGCAACTACGGCCTCAAGGGCCTGCGCCTGGTGCTGCACATCCTCATCCCGGCGGCGCTGCCGTCGATCCTCGCCGGCCTGAAGATCGGCTGGGCCTTCGCCTGGCGCACCCTGATCGCCGCCGAACTGGTGTTCGGCGCCACCAGCGGCAAGGGCGGCCTGGGCTGGTACATCTTCCAGAACCGCAACGAGCTCTACACCGACAAGGTGTTCGCCGGCCTCATCGCGGTGATCCTGATCGGCCTGCTGGTGGAGTACCTGGTGTTCGCCAGCCTGGAGCGGGTGACCGTCAAGCGCTGGGGGATGCAGCGGTGAGCGCACTTCGTACGGTCAGCGCCATTCCGATTTCTTTCCCTGCCTGGTGATACCCATGCCCTATAGCTACCTGTCCCATCTCCATTGTCCGAAGACCGGCGCGCGCTACGACGCCGACCGCATCCAGCAGCTCAGCGACGTGGGGGCGCCGCTGCTGGTGGCCTACGACCTCGACGCACTCAGACAGGCCTGGAAACCGTCCGACCTGATCGGCCGCGAGGCCAGCCTGTGGCGCTACCACGAGCTGCTGCCGGTGCTGGACCCGGCCCATGTGGTCAGCCTCGGCGAAGGTTTCACCCCCCTGCTGCCCACACCGCGCATCGGCCGGGACCTCGGCATCGACGACCTCTGGCTGAAGGACGAGGGCATCATCCCCACCGGCTCCTTCAAGGCCCGTGGCGCGGCGGTGGGCGTGTCCAAGGCCAGGGAACTCGGCGTGCGCGCCCTGGCCATGCCCACCAATGGCAACGCCGGTGCGGCCTGGTCGCTGTACGCCGCGCGGGCCGGCATCCGGGCCACGGTGGTGATGCCCGAGGATGCGCCGCTGATCACCCGCAATGAGACCGCCATCTCCGGCGCTCGCCTGTTCCTGGTCAACGGCCTGATCTCCGATGCCGGCAAGCAGGTGGCCCAGGCGGTGGCCGAAGGTGGCCTGTACGACGCCTCCACCCTCAAGGAGCCGTACCGCATCGAGGGCAAGAAGACCATGGGCCTGGAGCTCGCCGAACAGTTCGGCTGGCGCCTGCCTGACGTGATCCTCTACCCGACCGGGGGCGGGGTGGGGCTGATCGGCATCCACAAGGCCTTCCAGGAGCTGCGTGAACTCGGCTGGATTCCCGCCGACCGTCCGCTGCCACGCCTGGTGGCGGTGCAGGCCAGCGGCTGCGCGCCCATAGTCCGGGCCTGGGAGGCGCGGGCGGAGGCCTCGGAGTTCTGGCCGGACTCGCGCACCGTCGCCTTCGGCATCAACGTACCCAAGGCCCTGGGCGATTTCCTGGTGTTGCGGGCGCTGTACGAAAGCGAGGGCTACGCCATCGCCGTGGATGACGCCGAACTGCTGGCCGAACAGCGCAAGGTGGCCGAGCTGGAAGGCGCCTTCGTCTGCCCGGAGGGCGCCGCGCTCTATGCCGCCGCGCGCAAGCTGCGCGAAGGAGGCTGGATCCGTCCCGGCGAGCGGGTGGTGGTGCTCAACACCGGCGCCGGCATCAAGTACCCGGACACGGTGGAAGTGGAGGTGCCGCTGCTGCAGCCGGGGGAGAGACTGCCCCGATGAGTTTCGACTGGAACTTCGTGATCGCCACCTTGCCGGCCTTCGCCAAGGCCGTCGGCGTGACCCTGCAGGTGGGGGCGATCGCCATCGCCACCTCCCTGCTGGTGGCGCTGGTCAATGCGGCGATCCTGGTGCTGCGTGTGCCGCTGCTGCGCCCGCTGGTGAAGGGGTATATCGAGGTGGCGCGCAATACGCCGCTGCTGATCCAGCTGTTCTTCATCTACTTCGCGCTGCCCGGTGTCGGCATCCGCCTGTCCGGCTTCGCCTGCGCCATCATCGCCATGACCTTCCTCGGCGGTGCCTACCTCACCGAGGTGCTGCGCGCCGGCGTGGAGGCGGTGCCCCGGGCGCAGGTCGAGTCCGGGCTGTCCATCGGCCTGTCGCGCTGGCAGCTGCTGCGCCACGTGATCCTGCCCCAGGCGGGCATCCTCAGCCTGCCGGCGCTGTTCGCCAACTTCATCTTCCTGCTCAAGGAAACCACCGTGGTCTCGGCGGTGGCGGTGCCGGAAATCCTCTACACCACCAAGAGCTACATCGCCCTGCACTACAAGACCTACGAAATGCTGGCGGTCATGACCGCGCTCTGCGTTCTGCTGTTCCTGCCGCTGTCCCTGCTGCTGGCCCGACTGGAAAGGAGGCTGCAGCATGGCCAGTTCGGGTCTTGAGCTGTTGCTGATCTCGGCGCCGCAACTGGCGCGGGGCGCCTGGGAGACGCTGTCCATCTCGGCCACGGCGATCCTCTTCAGCAGTGCCGGCGGCGTGCTCTACGGCGTCTTGCGCAACCTCGGCAAGCCGTGGCTGGAGCTGCCGCTGCGCATTTACCTGGAGCTGTTCCGCGCCATCCCGGTGCTGGTCTGGCTGTACCTGTTTTTCTTCGGCCTGCCGATCTTCCTCGGTGTCAGCCTGCCGAGTTTCTGGTGCGCGGTGCTGGTGCTGTCCCTGTGGGGAGCCAGCGAGGTGGGCGAGGTGGTCCGTGGCGGCCTGCGCTCGCTGCCGCGCGGACAGCGCGAGGCGGGCCTGGCCATCGGCCTCGACCTGCCCAGGCTCTATGCCGAGGTGTTGCTGCCCCAGGCGCTCAAGCGCATCACGCCGCCGACCATCAACGTCTACACGCGGATCATCAAGACCAGTTCGCTGGCGGTGCTGATCGGCGTGGTGGACGTCATCAAGGTGGGTCAGCAGATCATCGAACGCACCTACGAGTCGGTGCTGGTCTACGGCTTCCTGTTCGTTTTCTTCTTCCTGCTCTGTTATCCGCTGTCGGCCGCATCGCGCGTGCTGGAACGCCGTTGGAGTCACCCATGACCGCCTTGATCGAACTGTCCTCGTTCAGCAAGCGCTTCGGCGCCACCCAGGTACTGCGGGAGGTGGACCTGCAAGTCCGGCGCGGCGAGGTGGTGGTGATCCTCGGCCCCAGCGGTTGCGGCAAGAGCACCCTGTTGCGCTGCCTCAACGGCCTGGAGGAGGGGCAGGGCGGCAGCCTGCGCTTCGCCGGCCGCGAACTTGATCGCAAGACCGACTGGCGCGAGGTGCGCCAGCGCATCGGCATGGTGTTCCAGAGCTACCACCTGTTCCCCCACAAGACGGTGCTGGAGAACATCCTGCTCGGCCCGCTCAAGGTGCAGAAGCGTGTCCGCGGCGAAGCCCTGGCCCAGGCCGAATCGCTGCTTGCCCGGGTCGGCCTGCTGGACAAGCGCCATGCCTATCCGCGTGAGCTTTCCGGTGGCCAGCAGCAGCGCATCGCCATCGTCCGCGCCCTGTGCATGAACCCCGAGGTGATGCTCTTCGACGAGGTCACCGCGGCACTCGACCCGGAGATGGTCAAGGAGGTGCTGGAGGTCATCCAAGGCCTCGCCGAGGGTGGCATGACCATGCTCATCGTCACCCATGAAATGGCCTTCGCCCGCGCGGTGGCCGACCGAATCCTGTTCATGGACGGTGGCGTGATCGCCGAACAGAACGACCCCGAAACCTTTTTCAGCAACCCGCAAACCGCACGCGCGCAGCAGTTCCTGGAGAAGTTCTCCTACGTGGAAAAAATGCCTGGAAGGAAATTGTCATGAAACTTGGAACAGCCCTTATTTTCCCCCTGCTCGCTGCCGGCATCCTGGTCGGTTGCGGCAACTCGGATGCGCCCAAGCAAGCGGACAAGGAGGCCGCCCCGGCCAGGGAAGCCGCGCCCAGCGCCGGCTACCTGGACAAGATCAAGCAGCGCGACAAGCTGGTGGTCGGCGTGTTCAGCGACAAGCCGCCGTTCGGCTTCGTCGACGAGCAGGGCAACTACGTCGGCTTCGACACCGACATCGCCAAGCGTTTGGCCAAGGACCTGCTCGGCGACGAGAAGAAGGTGGAGTTCGTGGTGGTGGAGCCCGCCAGCCGCATTCCCTTCCTGCAGAGCGACAAGGTGGACCTGATCCTCGCCAACATGACCGTGACGCCGGAACGCGCCGAGGCGGTGGACTTCACCAACCCCAACCTGCGCGTCGCCGTGCAGGCCATAGTCCCGGAAGGCAGCCCGGTACAGAAGCTCGATGACCTGGCCGACAAGACCATCATCGTCACCACCGGCACCACCGCCGACCTCTGGCTGACCCAGAACCGCCCGGACTGGAAGCTGGTCAAGTTCGAGAAGAACTCCGAGTCCCTCCAGGCACTGGCCAATGGCCGAGGCGATGCCTACGCCCAGGACAACCTGGTGCTGTTCAGCTGGGCCAAGCAGAACCCGGGCTACCGCGTGCTGGCCGACAAGCTCGGCGACGAGGCGCCGATCGCCCCGGCCGTGAAGAGGGGCAACATCGAGTTGCGTGACTGGGTCAACGCTGAACTGGCCAAGCTGGGCGAGGAGCAGTTCCTGCTCAAGCTCTACGACCAGTACGTGCGCAAGGAACTGGCCGACGGCACCGATCCGAAGTCGGTCATAGTCGAAGGCGGCAAGTGGGAAGGCTGAGGCCTCTTCCGGTAAACGCAGAGCCCGCCATTTCGGCGGGCTCTGCGTTTTGGCTGCCAATGTCCCGGGTGATCGCCGAAATCCACCGTTCAATGCGCGTGGGGCGCACCTGTCGTTACGCCAACAGGCGTCGCCGTGCAATGCGCCGAAGCTCTGCAAAAAAGCTTTGATTAACAATGGGTTGTTGGCACTTTGCCAGCAGTCGTCGATGGCGGATGGCTGTCGTGTTTGGGCAGCTTCGTGGCGTTTTCGAATAATTGGGATTTTGCTTGCGGGGCTTAAAGTGGCGCGCCGTTCGAGTGCCGTGCGCTATCGGCGATGCCCGGTCGAGGCGAAAAAGAGCGTCCGGGTCGTGCGGTTTTTTCTTGTTTTCAAAGGAGTTGGTTTCGTCGCCAGAGTCAGTTCGTAGTTTCCTATGTCAGTAACAAGAGAATAAGACGAAATGGTTAGCGTAGGATCTGATGGTTCGAGTGGTAAGTTGGCGCAGGGCTTCAAGCCGCGCCACGTAACGATGCTTTCGATTGCGGGCATTATCGGCGCAGGTTTGTTCGTAGGTTCCGGGCATGCCATCGCAGCCGCCGGCCCTGCGACCATCCTGGCGTATATCGTCTCCGGGCTCCTGGTCGTCCTGGTCATGCGGATGCTCGGCGAAATGGCTGTTGCGAACCCCGATACCGGGTCGTTCTCCACCTACGCTGACCAGGCGATCGGACCATGGGCCGGCTTTACGATCGGCTGGCTGTACTGGTGGTTCTGGGTGCTGGTCATTCCCATCGAGGCACTGGCGGCCGGCAATGTGCTGCACAACTGGTTCCCGCAGATCGACATCTGGCTGTACGCCCTGGTCTCCGTGGTCGCCCTGGCCGCAACCAATCTGTTCAGTGTTGCCAAGTACGGCGAGTTCGAATTCTGGTTCGCGATGTTCAAGGTGGTGGCGATCATCGGCTTCATCGCCCTGGGTTCCGCCGCCTTGATGGGCTGGCTGCCGGACCGGGAAGTCAGCGGCCTGAGTCGCCTGAGCAGTGAACATGGCGGGTTTGCCCCGAATGGGATGGCTGCGGTCGTGGGCGCGTTCATTACCGTCATGTTCAGCTTCATCGGCACGGAATCCGTGACCATCGCCGCTGCCGAATCCAGCGATCCGGCAAAGAACATCGCCAAGGCCACGCGGTCGGTTATCTGGCGGATCAGCATTTTCTACCTGCTGTCCATTTTCGTGATCATTTCCATCGTGCCCTGGAATGATCCGTTGCTGACCGTGCAGGGGTCGTATCAGCGCGCATTGGAGCTGATGAACATTCCCTATGCCAAGTTCCTGGTGGATGTCGTCGTGTTGATCGCCGTCACCAGCTGCATGAACTCGTCGATCTACATCGCCTCCCGCATGCTTTACTCCCTCGGCCGGCGCGCCGAGGCTCCCGCGTTTCTGAAGGAGACGTCGTCGGCCGGCGTTCCCCGGGCCGCGGTCATCGCCAGTACCCTGATCGGCGCGGGGGTTGCCGTCCTGAACTTCTTCGCCCCTGCCGGTGTGTTCGATTTCCTGCTGGCCAGTTCCGGCGCCATCGCCTTGCTGGTGTATCTCGTGATTGCGATTTCCCAATTGCGCATGAGGTCGCTGCTGCGCCGGAACAACGTCGAGATCACCTTCCGGATGTGGCTGTTTCCCTGGCTCACCTGGCTGGTCATCGTTTTCATCGTCTGCGCTCTGGGGGTGATGCTCGTGACCCCCGAGCATCGAACCGAGGTCACCTCGACCATCAGCCTGGCGATCGTCATTTCGTTCCTGGGCATCGTCACCGCACGGGGCCATGCCCGTCCGGAGCGTGCGAGCGTCCTGGGTTAGTTGCCAGGCTGATGGGCTGGAGAAGAGCCGCCGTGCCCGCCTGATGGGTTCGGCGCGCTGCGTGCTGTTCGAGCGCACGACCGTCGAGCGGGAGACCTGGCAAACGGACCCGACGCAAGAAGGAGCCGCAGGCCCCGTGACGCTTCAGGCCCAGCGACTCCTTCTGATGCGTCCCTCGAACTCCCGGGACGCTCTACCGATATGCCCACGTGTTCCTTTCGGAACCCGCGGCCTTAGTGCTGTACCTCGACCATATCGGCATCCGGTGCGTCGGGTACGTTATTGGGTTCCGGCTCTGCCTCGACGACATCGACGTCCGGCGCGTCCGGCGCTTCATTGGCGTCTTCGGCCGCCTCTCTGGCGGCATCCGCGGCGTCTTCGGCTGTTTCCCTGGTAGCGTCTGCGGCCTCTTCAGCCGCCTCTCTGGCAGCATCTTCAGCCTTGCCGGCTGCCTCTCTGGCCAGCTCTGCGGCCTCTCTGGCTGCCTCTCTGGCAGCATCTGCGGCATCTTTATCAGCCTCCCTGGCAGCATCTGCTTCGTTCTTGGCAGCATCTCGGGCCGCATCCGCAGCGTCCCTGGCCGCGTCTCTGGCGCCATCTGCGGCTAATCTAGCCGCGTCTCTGGCTGCATCCGCGCCGTCCTTGTCAGCGTCCCTGGCCGCATCACGGGCAGCATCTGCAGCGTCCCTGGCGGCATCTCGGGCTGCATCTGCCGCATCCCTGGCAGCGTCTCTGGCCGCATCTGCGGCATCCTTGTCAGCGTCTCTGTCTGCATCTGCCGCATCCCTGGCAGCGTCCCTGGCTGCATCTACCGCATCCTTGTCAGCATCCCTGGCTGCATCGGCCATGCCGTCCGCGTCGTCGCGATCGGCCTTATCCCGGTCCCCTGCATCATCGTCATGGGCATTGCCAGGACCCCGGTTGCCGCCGACTTTGTCATGGTCTCTGTCATGGTCGTTGTCATGGTCTTTGCCCATGCCTTTGTCCCCGGCAAGACCGCCATGGTCCGCGTCAGCGTCGCCGTGTCCCTTGCCTCCATGACCGTCACCGGCATGGCCTGCCTCACCATGGTCGCCATCGTGACCGCCGCCGTCACCGGCGTGACCACCGCCATCGTGACCGCCACCGTCGCCACCATGACCATCACCACCGCGACCACCGCCGTCGCCGCCATGGCCATCGCCACCGCGACCACCGCCGTCGCCGCCATGACCATCGCCACCGCGACCACCTCCATCGCCGCCGTGACCATCGCCACCGCGACCACCGCCGTCTCCACCATGGCCTCCGCCACCGTCACCACCGTGGCCTCCTCCACCACTGCTGCCATCCCGGGCAGAGGCATACGATCCAATCGAAATGTAATCAGGTACCAACACTGTCGATGCCGAGAGGACTCCACCAATAGCCAGAGCCAGTAGGCATTTTCTGATAGGCATAATGTGCCTCCGTCTAAGTTCTCTTGGTCATCCCCCTCCCGACGAAAAGTTGACGATGTAGGGTTGAACCGAGCTGCGTCGCGGAAGTTCATAGTCCGTAACAGTTTTCTGCCCAGTGGCCCCGAACCATAGAAAAGAAAGGGACAGATTCACTTTTCTGTCCCCTTTTCCCGCCTGGCCGAGGTTCCAACAGGTGCGAGCGATCATCGAGTGGTAGCCACAGCTGCTGGTCGTGGTCAATTGGCTCGATTAGGCGGATGGTAGTGCGGGTACTTGTTTTCCTATGGCCCCCGGGCCGATCCGCCACCGGTCGGCATATTGCCCTGTCGGAGGGTTTTGCTGGCCAAACTGCCGACAGGTGTAACGCACGTCGCCCGGTTGTGGTGGCGGTCCTGGGCCGCGAGCTAATGGAGCTTACGCAATGCCGGTAATCGAACCACTGCTGCTAAGCACCGTGCGCATCTGTACCTATGCAGGGCCGCGCCTGCTGACCAATGCCAGCGGCTTCTTTTTCGCGCGGGAGGAGCGCCTGTTCCTGGTGACCAGCCGGCATGTGGTGCTGGATGCTTCGAGCCGACATTTCCCTGATCGCCTCGAAATCGAGCTGCACACCGATCGGCACGATATGGCGCGATCCTGCGGCTACTCCGTGCCGCTGTATCGAGACGGCAAGAGCCTGTGGCGCCAGGGGCGGGATACGGCAGGTGGTGTCGATGTCGCGCTGATCGAGATGGAGTGTTCGGCATTGCCGAGGGCGATGGTTCACCACGCTTTCACACCGGAGCACCTGCAGGCTCCCAGCGACTCGGTCGAGGTCGGTACTGCGCTGCTGGTGGTGGGATTTCCGCTGGGATTCCACGACCACCTGCATCACATGCCGGTGGTTCGGCATGCCATTGTCGCCTCTTCGTTCGGCTTGCGCTTCCAGGGGCAAGGCTATTTTCTCACCGATGCGCGTACCCACCGCGGCACAAGCGGCGCGCCGGTGGTGATGCGGGCGCCGGATGATTGCAGCAACCTGGGCGATCTGCCCTGGATGTTGCTAGGGATTCACTCGGCGCGCCTCGATATGGTCAGCCGCGACCTGGCGCAAGACGAAGCGCTGGGACTCAACTGTACCTGGTATGCCGATATCCTCATGACCCTGAGTGCGAACTGAGGGGCGAGGCCGTTGTAGTCGGTGATCTCATACTCCGGTATCGACCCGCCAAGAGTTCACGGTTTGTTCCCCATACTGCCCAACCAGGTTCGATAGGTCAGGTTTGTGCCGGGCCGCATTCGGATGTAGTGGTCGGTGTGCGGATTGCAGAGGGTCTTCAGTGGCTGAGGTTGTCATCGCGCGGTGGATATTCCGCAGCCGCGTGCGGCTGATGCGGTTCTCGCGCATCCGTGCTGCAACGGCGATTGCGCAACCGAGCGCGTTCTGGTTTTGGCTTAGCTTGAAACAGGGCTGCAGTCAGTGGGGCCTTGTCTGGCAAGCTCCCCGCCTTGGGCCTGGTCCTGAGGTTGAAGCCGTGCCCGCAACCTCGACTCTCAAGATCAGCTCTCCGGGGAGCTGAAGACAGGTGTGCCGTATTGGTCGATGCGCAAGATCCTGCTGAGTGCGAGCTCGGCCGCGGATGCCGCATCGGATAGCAATTTGAAACTCGTCTGGTCGCATACCAGGTGATAGAGGGGCTCGGATGCCAGTCCGTGTTTTCTGATCGCAATGAATGCGAGCGCACGGCCGCCGCTCACTTCGGCTGTACTCCAAGCTACGTAGCCTGGGAATTCTCGTCTTTTCATGACGTTCTCAATTATCGGGGGGTGAGATTCCACTATCCCCCTAATGCACCTGTATAGCTCCCTTTAATTCAAATGCCGGACCAAGGGTCGTTGCCCGTAAACAGCAAGCCCCATCGGTGCTGGGCTGGGGGGAAGGTGGCGATCGGTATTTGTCGCGGTATCGACTGGCAACGCGGACCAAGCCGCTCAAGATCTCGCGTTCGCGAGCCTTGCCATGGGCATCATCCTGCCGCTCAGCACTCCGCCCCCCGGGAAGTCTCGTCTATACATGGCGGCCTCCGGCAGGTGCGTCTCAGGGGGTTGGACACCCGCCATGGGCTCCTGTTCACCGCTTGGGGGATGTATCGGACCGGGGCGCCGGTGCATGAGTCCCGGCGCTCTGAGCTCAGAACGGCAGCGGCAGGCTGCCGCCGTCGGTATGCAGGTGTCCGAGCAGCAGGAAAATGGAAACCAGCACTGCGTTGATCGACCAGGCGACGGTGAGGAAGCGGGCGATCTCGCCATAGAGTGCTGTGCGGACGTTGCCGGCGTTGCGCCAAACGGCATTCAGCACCCAGGCCGTGTAGATGACGAAGCCGAAGAACAGCAGGGCCAACTGGGCACTGCCGAGTTGCCCATACAGCAGCAATATGCTGCCGAACAGCACATGGCTGACCAATACGCCGTGCAGCCAGAACACCTTCCACAGCGGTGTTGTGCCGGGAGTGTTGAGCCAGGTGTAAAGCTTGTGTGCATGCATGGGAGGACTCCTGTGCCGGGAATTCTGCTAACTGTCGAGTGTAGACAGAGGCGGTGCGGGCTGGCGCCCGTCAATGGCTCGGCCCGCCAGGGGCGGGTCGAGCCTGGCCAACACTCTTGCAATGCTCAGTTGACCGATAGGCTTTCTCCTTCCGTGCGCTGCGGCACGGTGCTGGTGGTCGGGGAGAAGAAGCCGCTGACGACCTGCCAGGCCATGGCCAGCGCACCGACGATGAACACCACATCGCCGAAGGTGCGCACCCAGCGCAGGGTCTGCAGGATGTCCTGCTGCATGAAGGCCTCGCTGCGCGCGTACCACAGGCCCTCGCTGACGCTGGCATGGAACTGGATGATGCCGATGGGCAGCAGGCTGGTGGCGATCATCAGCACCAGGCCGCCGTTCAGCCACCAGAAGGCGGTCTTCATCAGGCGCTCGCTGAACCGCAGTTGCGGGCGGATGTAGCGCAGCACCAGCAGGGTGAAGCCCAGGGCGAGGAAGCCGTAGACCCCGAACAGCGCGGCGTGTGCGTGCACCGGCGTGGTGTTCAGGCCCTGCACGTAGTAGAGGGACACCGGCGGGTTGATCATGAAGCCGAACACCCCGGCGCCGAGCATGTTCCAGAAGGCCACGGCGACGAAGCACATGAGCGGCCACTTGACCCGTTCCATCCAGGCCGCCCGCGATTTCAGCCGCCAGTTCTCCCAGGCCTCGTGGCCGAGCACGATCAGCGGCACCACTTCCAGGGCGCTGAAGGTGGCGCCCACGGCCATCACCGGCGTGGTGGTGCCGGCGAAGTACAGGTGGTGGAAGGTGCCGGGCACGCCGCCGAGCATGAACAGCGAGGCCGACGCCAGGCTGGCGGTGGTGGCCATGCGCTTGGACACCAGGCCCATGCTGGAGAAGATGAAGGCCAGCGCGGTGGTGGCGAACACTTCGAAGAAGCCTTCCACCCACAGGTGCACCACCCACCAGCGCCAGTACTCCATCACCGACAGGTGGGTGCGCTCGCCGTAGGCGAAGCCGGCGCCGTAGAACAGGCCGATGGCGATCACCGAGCAGGAGAGCAGGGCCAGCAGGTTCTTGTCGCCGGGCCGGCGGAACGCCGGCAGGATGCCGCGCAGCATCAGCAGCAGCCAGAAGGCCACGCCGGCGAACTTGCCGATTTGCCACAGGCGGCCGAGATCGACGTATTCGTAGCCCTGGTGGCCGAGCCAGAAATTCCATTCCGGCGGCATGATCTGGGCGATGGCCAGGTAGTTGCCGACGAAGGAGCCGAGTACCACCACCACCAGCGCCCAGAACAGCGCGTCGACGCCGAGCTTCTGGAATTTCGGGTCCTTGCCGCCGTTGATGATCGGGGCGAGGAACAGGCCGGCGGCGAGGAAGCCGGTGGCGATCCAGAACAGCGCGCTCTGGATGTGCCAGGTGCGCAACAGCGAGTAGGGGAACCACTGCGACAACGGGAAGCCGTAGAAGTCCTGGCCTTCCACCGTGTAGTGCGCGGTGGCGCCGCCGAGCAGGACCTGGAAGCCGAACAGCCCGACCACCAGCAACAGGTACTTGCCAAGGGCCTTCTGCGACGGGGTCAGGGCAACCAGGCTGAGCGGGTCCTGGGCCGGCGCGGCCGGCTCTTCCTCCTCGTGGTCGCGGAGGAAGGCCCAGGCCCAGACCAGGAAGCCGACCCCGGCGATCAGCAGGATCACGCTGACCACCGACCAGATCAGGTTTTCCGCGGTGGGCTGGTTGCCGATCAGCGGCTCGTGCGGCCAGTTGTTGCTGTAGGTGGCTTCGTATCCCGGCCGTTCGGTGGCGGCGACCCAGGCCGTCCAGAAGAAGAACCGGGTCAGATCCACGCGGCGCGCGGCATCGGGCAGCGTGTTCTCCTTCATGGCGAAGCTCTTGCGGCTGCCCTGCAGCGCCGGGTCGTTGCCGAACAGCGCGTCGTAGTACGCGGCGGTGTGGTGCATGGCGGCGACGCGGCGATTGCTCAGGGTCAGCACCCCGTCCCGCACCTGGTTGCCGCGATACTCGCGCTTGAGTTGCTCGCGCAGCAGCGCCCGGTGGTCCTGGTCGACCTCGGCATAGGGCTTGCCGTACTGCTCCTGCGCGGCCAGGTCGAGCCAGGCGACCAGTTCGCGATGCAGCCAGTCGGCGGTCCAGTCCGGCGCCTGGTAGGCGCCGTGGCCCCAGATCGAGCCGAGCTGCATGCCGCCGACGCTCTGCCAGGCGGTCTGGCCGCCGAGTATGTCCCCGGCGCCGAACAGGGCCTGGCCCTGGGCATCGACCACCCGCTCGGGGATCGGCGGCGCCTGGCGATAGACCTCGCGCCCGAACCAGCCGAGCAGGCAGAAGGTCACGCCGAGCACGGCGATCAGGGTCCACCAGAGTTTGCGGTACTCACCCATGCTGAACCTCCTCGGCCAGGGCACGCGGGAACAGCAGGTTGTTTTCCAGGTGGATGTGCTGCATCAGGTCCACGCGCAGCTCATCGAGCCCCCGGTACAGCGCCCGCCAGGTGTTGCAGGCATCCGCCGGCGGCTGCATGTCGTGGGTCAGTTCGACGATCCGTGCCAGCGCCTCGCCGTGCTGGTCGTGCTCGAAGCGCATCACCGAGACCGGCCCTCCCGTCATGGGGCCGGCGCCGCGCTCGATCATCGGGAAGAGCACCTGCTCCTCCTTCTGCATGTGGCTTTCCAGCTCCTGCTGCATGTCGATCAGCAGCTCGGTCAGCCCGCGCGGGCATGCATCGCGGCCGCCATGTACCTGCTCGACCCGCGCCGCCAGCCGGACCAGCTCCGGCAGCTGCTGGCGGTGCACGGCGTGGAAGCGGGCCAGCAGGTGGGCGATCAGATCGGCCAGCGGCGCCTGGCGCCAGTCAGTCGGCTCGGCATCCCGCGGGTCGAGCTCCAGCAGCCGGCGGATCACCTCGCCGGCATCCACGTCGCGCTCTTGGGCGGCCTGGCGCAGGGTCTTGCGGCCGCCGCAGCAGAAGTCCAGATGGAATTGATGAAACACCCGGGTGGCGCCGGGCAGGTTGCAGGCCAGGTTGCCCAGGGTGCTGTCGAGCAGTTGGTCGGCCATGGGGAGGCTCCTTGCAGGATGAGAATCACCCTGGCCATCGCAAGCCGCGTGCCGCTTTTGAAATTGACGGAAATCAAGGGATTGCCGGCAATCAAGGTCTAACTTACCCGCCATGAATCAGGTCATGGATACCCGAAATGGTAGATTTCACCTCTATCCAGAACGCCCAGCTCGCCGACCTGGTCTGCGAGCTGCCGGCGGCGATCCGCCTGCAACGGCTGGTGGTCGGCCTGCGCGAGGCATTCCTGTGCAGCGCGGTGGTCCTGCTGCGACTGGATGGCGAGAGCCTGCGCCCGCAGGCGGCCGTGGGGCTGGCCCATGAAGTGCTCGGACGCAGCTTCGCGGTCGCCCGCCATCCTCGCCTGGCGCAGATCCTCGCGCAGCGCGAACCCTTGCAGTTCGCCGCCGACAGCCTGCTGCCCGATCCCTACGACGGCCTGCTGGAAGACAGCCCGGAAGAGCCCCTGCCGGTGCATGACTGCATGGGCATGAGCCTGTACCTGGATGGCCAGCTGTGGGGGGCGGTGACCCTCGATGCCCTGCGTCCCGGCAGCTTCGACCGCCATGCCGCCCAGCGCTTGCGC
The DNA here is from genome assembly GCF_042656385.1 of Pseudomonas sp. GCM10022186. NCBI lineage: Bacteria > Pseudomonadati > Pseudomonadota > Gammaproteobacteria > Pseudomonadales > Pseudomonadaceae > Pseudomonas > Pseudomonas sp. GCM10022186. Next base: position 328,257 of record NZ_JBHSOU010000010.1, on the reverse strand, counting down.
CAGCACGCGCTGCTGATCGAGAGCGCGCTGCGGGTGTGCCGGCTGGAGGCCGAGGTGCGCAGCCTGCGCCTTGCCGGGCGCCACGCGGAGCCGGACGGCGAAGCCGGTGACGCGGCGATTCTCGGCAGCAGCCCGGCGATCAGCCAGCTGCTGGACGAGCTGGCGGTGGTGGCCGACTCCGAGCTGCCCGTGCTGCTGCAGGGCGAGACCGGCGTCGGCAAGGAGCTGTTCGCCCGCTGGCTGCACGGCCATTCGCCGCGTGCCCGAAAGCCGCTGGTCTATGTCAACTGCGCGGCACTGCCGGAGACCCTGGCGGAAAGCGAGTTGTTCGGGCACGCCAAGGGCGCGTTCTCCGGGGCCGGCCAGGACCGCCCGGGACGCTTCGAGGCGGCCAATGGCGGCACCCTGTTCCTCGACGAGATCGGCGAGCTGCCGCTGGCGATCCAGGCCAAGCTGCTGCGCGCCCTGCAGAATGGCGAGATCCAGCGCCTGGGCGCCGACCAGCCACGCCACGTCGACGTGCGGGTGATCGCCGCGACCAACCGGCGGCTCGCGGAGGAGGTGCGCGAGGGGCGTTTCCGCGCCGACCTCTACCATCGCCTGTCGGTGTACCCGGTGCACATCCCGCCGCTGCGCGAGCGCGGTCGCGACGTGCTGTTGCTGGCCGGACACTTCCTCGAACTCAACCGTGCGCGCCTGGGGCTGCGCTGCCTGCGCCTGTCGCCGGAGGCCGAGCGCGTGCTGCTGGACTACGACTGGCCGGGCAATGTGCGCGAACTGGAGCACGTGATCAGCCGCGCGGCGCTCAAGGTGCTCAGCCAGGCCGGGTCGCGTACCGCGCTGCTCAGCATCGAGGCGCCCTGGCTGGGGCTCGAGCCTCCGTCTGTCCGCCAGCTCGCCCCGCCACAGGCCGACGCCGTGTCGCTGGGGGAGTCCATGCAGCAGGCGCTGGAGCGCTACCAGCGCGAACTGATCCAGGCCGCCCTGGGCCGCCACGCCGGCAAGTGGGCCGCCGCCGCCCGCGACCTGCGGATGGACCCGAGCAACCTGCGCAAGCTGGCGCGCCGGCTGAACCTGATCTGATCCAGGAGTCCCACCGATGCTGACCCATCTCGATCCTCAAGGCCGCGCCAACATGGTCGATGTCGCCGACAAGGCGATCACCGAGCGTGAAGCGCTGGCCGAAACCCGGGTGCGCATGCGCCCGGAAACCCTCGCCATGATCCAGTCCGGCGGCCACCCCAAGGGCGACGTCTTCGCCGTGGCGCGGATCGCCGGCATCCAGGCGGCGAAGAAGACCTCCGACCTCATCCCCCTGTGCCATCCGCTGATGCTCGCCAGCGTCAAGGTGGAGCTGGAGGCGGAAGGGGACGACTGCGTGCGCATTCTCGCCCGCTGCAAGCTGGCCGGGCAGACCGGGGTGGAAATGGAAGCGCTGACCGCCGCCAGCGTCGCCGCCCTGACCCTCTATGACATGTGCAAGGCGGTGGATCGCGGCATGACCATCGAAAACACCCGCCTGCTGGAAAAACGCGGCGGCGCCTCCGGGCACTTCGTGAGCGGCACGCCAGGGCCCTGCGCGTCATGGGCGGCGCCCCCGGCGGAGCCGTTCCCGCTCCTGCGGCGCTGGTTGCAGGAAGCGCCGGCCGGCGAGACCGCCACCATGGTGCTGGCCACGGCGGACGACTTCGGCCATCCGCACTGCCGGGTGGTGTCGTTCGGCGGCCGGGATGAACAGGGGCTGCTGTTCCACAGCGACCAGCGCAGCGAGAAGGGCCAGGATCTGCTCATCAACCCCTGGGCGGCGGTGGTGTTCCATTGGCCCGCACTGCAGCGACAGCTGCGTGTCGAGGGCCGGGTCGAGTGGCTGGGGGCCGGTGACGATTCGCCGCCGGCCTATCGCCGGCGCGACGAAGCCTCACCCGGCTCGCCTCGCTGGGGGCGCTACCGTCTGCTGCCCGGCCGCGTGGAGTTCTGGCAGGGCCTGCCGGAGCAGCGCTGCGAGCGCCTCGACTACCGCAAGGAAGCGGACGGCTGGCAGCGCCTGCAACCAATGCCCTGAGCCCGGCATCGCCGCCCGGCCGCTTGCGACCCTTTGCCGCGCCTGCCCCGGCACCGGGCGGGCGTGCGGCCTGCGGGGCGAAATCGCGAAGGTGATACCTCCATCGGGGAATGGGCGGCACGGCGGGGCTGGCGCAGGCTGCGCGCAGTCATTTCGCGGAGGTTTGCAATATGGCCCATCTATCCAGCGGCGAATTCCGTTCGCTGCGCATCGCGGTGCTGACGGTCAGCGATACCCGCAGCCTGGCGACCGACACCTCCGGGCAGACGTTGATCGAGGGGCTGGAGGCCGCCGGCCATCAGCTCCACGAGCGCGCCCTGGTGATCGATGACATCTGGCAGATCCGCGCCCGGTTGTGTGCCTGGATCGCCGACCCGCTGGTGCAGGTGGTGCTGATCACCGGCGGCACCGGCTTTACCGCGCGGGACAACACGCCGCAGGCGGTGGCGCCGCTGCTGGACAAGGCCGTGGACGGTTTCGGCGAGCTGTTTCGCCAGGTTTCGCTGGCCGAGATCGGCACCTCCACCGTGCAGTCCCGCGCGCTGGCCGGAATCAGCAACGCCACGCTGGTCTGCTGCCTGCCCGGCTCGCCGGGGGCCTGTCGGACGGCCTGGGAGAACATCCTTCGCGAGCAGCTCGACAGCCGTACCCGGCCGTGCAATTTCGTCCCTCATCTCAAGTCGCTGCCCGAGCGCCCGGCTGCCCAGTGCGGAGCCCGCTCGTGAGCGCCTGCGCTTGCGGCACGGCTGCGAGCAGCTTGCGGCCCGTGGACGAGGCGATCGCCGAACTGCTCGAGCGGGCGCCCTTGCCGCCGAGGCTGGAGCGCGTGCCGCTGGCGCAGGCCCTCGGTCGCACCCTGGCGGCGCCGGTCCAGGCGGCCGGTGCCATGCCCGCCTGGGACAACAGCGCGATGGATGGCTATGCCCTGCGTGCCGCCGACCTGCCCGACGGCGAGGGCTGGCTGCCGCTGGCCGGACGGATCACCGCTGGCGACGCGGCGCTGGCCGAACTGCCGGCCGGCACAGCGGTGCGGATCTTCACCGGCGCGCCGTTGCCGCCGGGTGCCGACACCGTGGTGCCGCAGGAGCTGGCGCGGGCCAAGGATGACGGAGTCTGGCTGGCCAGCGCGCCGGCCGGGGCGAACGTGCGCCGCCAGGGCGAGGAGTTCGCCGCCGGCAGTCGCGTGCTGGAGGCTGGAATCCGCCTGCGTCCGCAGGAAATCGGCCTGCTGGCGAGCCTGGGATGCGCCGAGGTGACGGTCTACCGGCCGTTGCGGGTGGCCCTGCTGAGCAGCGGCAACGAGTTGCGCGAACCGGGCCAGGCGCTGGCGCCCGGGCAGATCTACAACGCCAACCGCTACAGCCTGGACGGCGTGCTGCGCAGCCTGGGGCTGGAGGTGCATGACGGCGGCATTCTCGTCGACGAGCTGGCGGCCAGCCGCGATGCCCTCGGCCTGGCGGCTTCCGAAGCGGACGTGCTGGTCACCTCCGGTGGCGTGTCGGTCGGCGAGGAGGATCATCTCAAGCAGGCGGTGCGCGAGCTCGGCGAGCTGCACCTGTGGCGCCTGGCGATCCAGCCGGGCAAGCCACTGGCCTTCGGCACGGTGTGCGGCAAACCGTGGATCGGCCTGCCGGGCAACCCGGCGGCGGCGCTGATCACCGCCCTGGTGGTGGCGCGGCCTTTCCTGCTTCGCGCCCAGGGCCGCGCGGAGGTGCTGGCCCGTCCGCTGCGCCTGCCGGCCGCCTTCGAATGGGCGCCGGGCAATCCGCGTCGCCAGTACCTGCGGGCCCGCCTGGAGACCTTCGACGGACAGCCGCAGGTGGTCCTGCATCCCGCCCAGGGCTCCGCCATGCTGGCCTCGGCCTGTTGGGCCGACGGCCTGGCGCTGGTCGAGCGTGGGCGCACCCTGGGGCGCGGCGAACTCGTGGACTTCCTGCCTTTCGCCGACCTGCTCGGCTAGGCGCCCCCGGCGTGGAGCACGGTTTTTCCAAGGAGAGTTTCCAGCATGCACCTGGTATGTCCGGCGGGCAGCCTGCCCGCCCTCAAGGCGGCCTTGCGACAGGGGGCCGACGCCATCTACGTGGGCTTTCGCGATGACACCAACGCGCGGCACTTCGCCGGCCTCAACCTCGACGACCGCCAGCTGGAAAGCGGCCTGCAGCTGATCCGCCAGCAGCGCCGGCAGCTCTATGTGGCGGTCAATACCTATGGCCAGCCGGCGGGCTGGGCGCGCTGGCAGCGGGCGGTGGACCGCGCCGCCGACCTCGGGGTGGATGCGCTGATCGCCGCCGATCCCGGAGTGCTGGCCTACGCCAGCCGCCGGCATCCCGACCTGGGCCTGCATCTGTCGGTACAGGGTTCGGCCACCAACGCCGCCGCCCTGGAGTTCTACCGCTCGCGCTACAACATCCGCCGTGCGGTGCTGCCGCGGGTACTGTCGCTGGCCCAGGTGCGCCAGGTGGCGGAAAAGACCCGGGTGCCGCTGGAGGTCTTCGCCTTCGGCAGCCTGTGCATCATGGCCGAAGGGCGCTGCCACCTGTCCTCGTACGTCACCGGCGAGTCGCCGAACCTTTGCGGGGTCTGCTCGCCGGCCAAGGCGGTGCGCTGGCAGGAGGAGGCCGACACCCTGAGCTCCCGGCTCGGCGGCGTGCTGATCGACCGCTACCGCAAGGACGAGCCGGCCGGTTATCCGACCCTGTGCAAGGGCCGCTTCCTGGTGGAAGGGCAGCGCTTCCATGCCCTCGAAGAACCCACCAGCCTGAACACCCTCGACCTGATTCCGCAGCTGGCGGCCATGGGCATCGCGGCGGTGAAGATCGAAGGGCGCCAGCGCAGCCCGGCCTATGTCGAACAGGTCACCGGGGTCTGGCGCGCGGCGCTCGACGCCCATGCGCGCGCGCCGCAGCAATACGCCGTGCAGGAACAGTGGCGCCGCGTGCTGGAGGGGCTGTCGGAGGGCAGCCAGACCACCCTGGGTGCCTATCATCGAGCCTGGCAGTGAGGTACGTATGAAGCTGAGTCTGGGGCCGGTCCTGTTCTACTGGAGCCGGGAGAAACTGCTGGATTTCTATGCCGAGATGGCCGAGCAGCCGCTGGATGTCATCTACCTGGGCGAGACGGTCTGCTCCAAGCGCCGCGCGCTGTCGCTCGACGGCTGGCTCGGGCTGGCCCGCGAGCTGCGCGAGCAGACCGGCGCCGAGCTGGTGCTGTCCGGGCTGACCCTGGTCGAGGCGGCCTCCGAACTGGCCAGCCTCAAGCGCCTGTGCGACAACGGCGAGCTGCGGGTGGAGGCCAACGACATGGGCGCGGTGCAGCTGCTGCTGGAACGCGGCCAGCCCTTCGTCGCCGGGCCGGCGCTCAACCTGTACAACGCCCATGCGCTGGCCGAACTGCTCGACTGCGGGCTGGTGCGCTGGGTGCCGCCGGTGGAGTGCTCGGCGAGCCTGCTGGACGATTGCCTGCGGCAACTCGATGCGCTCGGCCGGCCGCGTCCGGAGGTCGAGCTGTTCGCCTACGGGCATCTGCCGCTGGCCTACTCGGCACGCTGCTTCACCGCACGGGCGCAGAACCGGCCCAAGGATGACTGCCGCTTCTGCTGCCAGGACTACCCGGAAGGCATTCCGCTGCTCAGCCAGGAGGGCCAGGCGCTGTTCACCCTCAACGGCATCCAGACCCTGTCCGCCCAGGTCAGTAACCTGCTGCCCGAGTACGCGCGGATGCGGGCGCTGGGCATCGACATCCTGCGCCTGAGCCCGCGCGCCGAGGGTATGGCCCAGATCATCCAGGCGTTCGCCGACGTGCGCGCCGGTGCGTTGCCGCCGCCGCTGGCGGTGGATGGTTGCAACGGTTACTGGCATGGCCAGGCCGGGATGCTGCGCGTCGAGGAGTCAGGGCTATGAGTCTGGCAACGATGGCCCTGCGCCTGGGTGAACCACTGTTGCCGCTCGGCCGGCGGGTGCCGTTCCTGATTCAGCGGCTGGTGCTGGAGCGGACGCTGGCATGGGTACTTGCCACGCCGCTGGACGAGGGCGCCCTCGACGTGCTGGAAGGGCGCTGGCTGCGCCTGGAAATCAGTGACCTGAGCCTGGCCTGGTGCCTGACCCGAGATCGCAATGGTCTGAAAGTGGAGCGGCGGGCACCGGTGGATGTGTGCATTCGCGGCAACTGGCGCGAGTTCCTGTTGCTGCTGAGCCGTCAGGAAGACCCGGACACCCTGTTCTTCCGCCGCCGGCTGGTGATCGAGGGCGACACCGACCTCGGCCTCGCCATCAAGAACCTGCTCGATGCGCTGGATCCGGACGAACTGCCGCCGCGCCTGTGGCGGGTGGTGCGCGACCTGGGGGAGGCGGCGAAGGGGTAGCTTTTCCCGGACGGCATCCACGCCAGGGCGCCGCGCCGTTGGGCCTCGCTGCGCTCGGCGCCAACCTACGGGGCTGAAGGCTGAAGGCTGAACGAATTGTCCCCGTGCGTAGGGTGGATGTCGCTTTTTACATCCACCAGCGGAGTCCGGGCGAACCACGAAAGGTGGACCGGTGAAGCGTGGTCCACCCTACGGGACTTGGGACTTGGGACTTGGGGCTGAAGGCTGAAGGCTGAAGGCTGAAGGTTGAACGAATTGTCCCCGTGCGTAGGGTGGATGTCGCTTTTTACATCCACCAGCGGAGCCCGGGCGAACCGCGAAAGGTGGACCGGTGAAGCGTGGTCCACCCTACGGGGCCGCTGCGCGACCCTTCGCGAATGAATTCGCCCCCGCATCCCGTTTTTCGTCCAGCCTCCAGCCTTCAGCGCTCTTGTCGGCTTTTCCTACTACGCGGAGGGCCGCAAGCGGTCGCTGGCGATCAACTGAACCACCTCGGCGTAGAGCTGCTCGGCGGTTTCCGTGGAGCAGTCCTCGCCGTAGCGTTTTTTCAGGCCGTACTCGTTGAGCTGCAGATGCACGTCGGCGGTCACGCCGTGCTGGTCGAGGCAGCCTTGCACGCACTGCAGCCGGCAGCCGTCGATGGCGAGGATCGGCCGGCCGCTGCGGGCCTTGCTGACCAGGGCCGGCACACGGCCGCCAACCCCGGCTATGCACGACATCTCGGCCAGGCCTTCGCGGTCCAGGCGAACCGCCAGGGTGTTGGCCAGTTGCGCGACGTTCGAGCAGCCGGAGCAGGAGTAGACCAGAGGAAGGTCGGGGGTGGACATTTCAAGCCTCCTGGCAGGCGTGGCGCTGCCGGTTTCATTCGCAGTAGTTGGCCAGGCTCGGCGTGTCCAGCACGCGGATCTGGCGCCGCTCCATGGCAATCAGCCCGGCGTCCATCAGCCGGTGCAGGATGCGCGAGAAGGTTTCCGGCTGGATGCCCAGCCGTGAAGCGATCAACCGCTTGGGTACGTTGAACTGGATCGCGCCGTTGCCGGCCTCGTGCTCCTGGCAGAGGAAGCGCGCCACCCGGCGGCCGGCATTGGCCAGGGTCAGGGTGTCGATCTCGTCCAGGCGGCGATGCAGGCGCAGGCTGAGGCTGGCCAGCAGCTCGAGGCAGATTTTCGGCTGTTCTTCCAGCAGGCTCCGGTAGTGGCCGCCGTCGAGGCTTACCAGGCTGCTCGGCTTGAGCGTGCAGGCGGTCACGGGGTACTGGCGGGGGGCGCTGAACAGCAGGGATTCGGCGAAACACTGGCCGGGCATGACCACCTCCACCAGCTTCTCGTGGCCGTCGGGGAGTACCCGGGTCAGCTTCATCTGACCGGCGAGCAGCAGGTAGAAACGGTCGGCCAGGTCGCCCTGGTGGAACAGCATGTCGCCGCTGCCCAGCCGGCGCTGGACAGCCAGCCGGCACAGCTCATGGAAGAGGGCCGCCGGCAGCCGGTCGAACAGAGGGTGCCTGCGCAGGACGGCCCGGGTCGCGGTATCGGTGAGCATGGTCCACCTCCATGACCGCCATGCTAGGCGGAGGCGGTGCGCAGGCCCATTCCTCCCCGGTACTACCTCCAAAGGTGAGGGCTGCCGGGGTGGGGCAGCGCTCGGTGATCCTGATCGGCTCCGGCCGATGGGTATCGTCGCTGCGCTCCTCGACCCATCCTACGGTCCCGCGGAGCGGTTCAGCGCAGGTTGTCCATCGCCCACACCGCGGCCTCGACCCGCGAGCGCAGGCCCAGCTTGTGCAGCAGGTTCTTCACATGGACTTTCACCGTGCCTTCGGTGATGCCCAGCTTGTTGCCGATCATCTTGTTGCTCAGCCCGCCGGCGACCATCTTCAGCACCTGCCGCTCCCGGTCGGTGAGGTCGAGCGAGCTGGCGCCCTGGGGCGCGCGCAGGGCCTGGGCGAGGACGGGGGTGAGCGCCGGGCTGACCACCAGCGAGCCGCGCAGGGCTTCGCGCAGGCGCTCGATCAACAGCTCGGGCTCCATGTCCTTGAGCAGGTAGCCGTCGGCGCCGAAACGCATGGCGTCGCGCACGTCGTTCTCGGCGTCGGAGACGGTGAACAGCAGGATCTTGCCGGCGTAGCCCCGCTCGCGCAGGCGCTTGAGGGCTTCCACGCCATTGAGCTGGGGCATGTTGTTGTCCAGCAGGATCAGGTCCGGTTCCAGGCGTTCGACCAGGGCATGGGCCTCGATGCCGTTGCCGGCCTCGCCGACCACCACCATGTCGGATTCCAGTTCGATCAATTGACGAATGCCCCGCCGCATCATCGGGTGGTCGTCGACCAGCAGCAGGGTGTAGGGAGCACGGTCGTTCATGAGTGGGTCTCGCGTGGCGCTTGGCGCAGGAAGGCGGGGCAGAAGCGCAGGCGCACGCAGGTGCCGTGGGGCTGGCGCGGGCCGATGTCGACCCGGCCGCCGAGGCTGCGGGCGCGCTCCTGCATGATGTTCAGGCCGTGGTGCTGGCGGGGGTCGAAGCCCGGCTCGATGCCGCAGCCGTCGTCCTCGATGAGCAGGTGCAGTTCCTCGCCTTCCTGCCGCAGGCGCACCTGCGCGTTGGCGGCGTGGGCATGGCGGGCGCAGTTGGACAGCGCCTCGCGGGCGATCTGCAGCAGGTGGATCTGCTCGGTGGCGGAGAGGTTGAAGGCCAGCGGTTCGTACTCCAGGGTCACGCGCATTTCACCGCGCTCGGCGAACTCGCGGGCGGTGTCGTCCAGGGCCTGGTCCAGGCCGCCATCCTGGATCTGCAGGCGGAAGGTGGTGAGCAGTTCGCGCAACTGGCGGTAGGCGCTGTTGAGCCCCTCGCGCAGTTCCTCGCTGACCTGCATCAGCTGTTCGCCGCTCTCGCCGCGCCGCAGCAGGGTCTGCAGCCTGCTGACCTGCAGCTTCATGTAGGACAGGGCCTGGGCCAGCGAGTCGTGCAGCTCGCGGGCGATGGTGGTGCGCTCGTCGAGCAGCAGCAGGCGGTGGTCCTGCTCGCGCTGGCGTTCCAGGGACAGCGAGGTGCCGATCAGGTAGGCCAGCGCCTCGATCAGCTCGCGTTCCCAGCCGAGGGGGGCGTGGCCGTCGAGGTAGTGGGCGCGCAGGTCGCCCAGGGTCTGCCCCTGCGAGCTGATCGGCACGCTGATGCGGTTGCGCATGCGTTGTCGCTCGCAGGTGGCGCAGTCGCTTGGCGTGCAGACCTCGCGGGTGGCGTCGCTGTGCAGGGCGATCAGCCGTTCGACCGGCTGCTCCTGGCCGCCCTTGAGGCAGAGCGACAGGCTCAGGCCGGGCAGGCGCTGCTGGAAGCGGCCGATCAGTTCGTTCAGGCGCTCGGCGTTGGCGGGTCGGCTGGCGATGCTGCGGCTGCTCTGGTAGAGCAGTTCGAGCGCGGCGTTGCTCTGTTCCAGTGCGCGGGTCTTGTCCGCGACCCGCGACTCCAGGGTGCGGTGCGATTCCTCGATGGCATCGGCCATGGCGTTGAAGCTGTCGGCCATCTGCCCGAGTTCGTCCTGGGAGCGGTATTCGATGCGGGCGTTGAGGTCGCCGGCGCGGAAGCGTTCGGCCGTGCTGACCAGTTCCTGCAGTGGGTCGATCACGCTGTTCTGCAGCTCGTACATGCCGATCAGCAGGATGACCACGGTGACCAGCAGCGCCGCGCCCTGGATGCTCTGCTGCCAGCCCTGGCGGCGTTCGCTGTGCTTCTGCAACAGCGAGACGAAGCGTTCCAGCTGGCCGACGAACGCCTCCGAATGGGCCTGGAACGCCTGGCGGTCGCCGTTCTCCAGGGCCGGGCGCAACTGCTCCTGCCATTGCCGTTGAACCGCCTCGAAGGCCTGGTGCAGGGGGCTGCCTTCATCCTGGCCCTGCATGTGGCGCAGGGTGCCGCTGTCCAGCCGGCGCTGCATGTCGTCGCGCAGTTCGGCGATCCGCCCGGCCGTCGCGCCCGCCTCCAGCTGCCAGTTGAGGCGGTAGGTGGCCATGCGCAGCGAGCCGGCCGTATTGATGGCGGCCGCGTCGTCCTCGCTGACCCAGGCGATCAGCACCGCGCTGAACGCGCTGGACAGCGCCAGGCAGGCGATCAGCGCGACCGCCAGGCCGGCGCGGGCCGGCAGTGAGCTTTTCAACCAGTCCAGCATGGCGGCTACCTCCAAAGAATCAGAACGGGCCGAACGCGCTTGCCTGGCGGCTTGGTTCATTCGTAAGTGGTTGTTTTCAAATGAAATAGTGGTGGTGATGGGCGCTACCACTTTGGAGGTAGGCACAGGGATCATAGGGCGGCGGCCCCGGAAGCCTTCTTGACCTGAATCAATAAAGTCCCTGCGCCCGAAACTAGCCTGCGGCCATGACAAAGGCTTGGAGGAGGGTGGTCATGGTCGCTCGCAAGGTGCAGCAGGGACTGGTGCTGGGAATGAGCACCATGGCGTTCACCATCTGCTTCATGGTCTGGATGATGTTCGCGGTACTGGGTGTACCCATCAAGGATCTGCTGCAGCTCAACGAAACCCAGTTCGGTCTGCTGGCCGCCACGCCGGTGCTGAGTGGGTCGCTGGTGCGTTTGCCTCTGGGTATGCTCACCGACCGCTTCGGCGGGCGCATTGTGTTCTTCCTGCTGATGCTGGCCTGCGTGCTGCCGATCTACCTGATCGGCGAGGCGACCCGGTACTGGCAGTTCCTGGTGCTCGGTCTGTTCGTCGGCCTGGCCGGCGGCTCTTTCTCGGTGGGCATCGCCTATGTCGCCAAGTGGTTCGACAAGTCCAGGCAGGGGCTGGCGATGGGCATCTTCGGTGCCGGCAACGCCGGTTCCGCGCTGACCAAGTTCCTCGCCCCGGCGATCATCGCCGCCACCAGCTGGCAGATGGTGCCGAAGGTCTACTCGGCGATCATGTTCGTCACCGCGCTGGCATTCTGGTTCTTCACCTACGACGACAAGCGCCACCGGGTTTCCGCCAGCCTGTCGTTCGCCGACCAGCTGAAGACGCTCAAGGACCAGCGCGTCTGGCGCTACTGCCAGTACTACTCGATCGTCTTCGGCGGCTACGTCGCGCTGGCGCTGTGGATGACCAAGTACTACGTGCAGGAGTACGGCTTCAGCCTGCAGAGTGCGGCGCTGCTGGCCGCCTGCTTTTCCCTGCCCGGCGGCGTACTGCGTGCCATCGGCGGCTGGATGTCGGACAAGTGGGGCGCGCACAGCGTGACCTGGTGGGTGATGTGGGTCAGCTGGGTGTGCCTGTTCATCCTGTCCTACCCGCAGACCGACTTCACCGTGCATACCGTCGACGGCCCGCGCACCTTCCACATCGGCCTCAATGCCTGGGTGTTCACCGTGCTGATGTTCGTCATGGGCATCGCCTGGGCGTTCGGCAAGGCCTCGGTGTTCAAGTACATCTCCAATGAATTCCCCGACCGCATGGGGGCGGTGTCCGGGATCGTCGGCCTGGCCGGCGGCCTCGGCGGCTTCGTGCTGCCGATCCTGTTCGGCGCCCTGGTGGACCTCACCGGCGTGCGCAGCTCCTGTTTCATGCTGATGTACGGCGTGGTCTGGGTCTCCCTGATCTGGATGTACTTCAGCGAAGTCCGCAAAACCCCGGTCATGGGCTACGACTCCGCTGGCCCCATGAGTTCCGCTTTCCTGACGCTTGAAGGAGACCGAGCATGTCCGTAACCAAGAATCCGGCCATGGGGCAGCCGCCCCGGCAGGGGCCGATGATCGAGGACTGGCGCCCCGAGGACCCGCACTTCTGGGGCTCCATCGGCAAGGCTGTCGCCACGCGCAACCTGTGGATCTCGATCCCGGCGCTGTTCCTGGCCTTTGCCGTGTGGATGGTGTGGAGCACGGTGATCGTCCGGCTCAATGCCATCGGCTTTCGCTTCAGCACCGACCAGCTGTTCTGGCTGGCGGCACTGCCCGGGCTATCCGGAGCGACGTTCCGGATCTTCTATTCGTTCATGGTGCCGATCTTCGGCGGGCGTCGCTGGACCGCGATCAGCACCGCCTCGCTGCTGATTCCGTCGCTGTGGATGGGCTTCGCCGTGCAGGACCCGGGCACCCCTTACAGCGTGTTCGTGATCATCGCCCTGCTGTGCGGTTTCGGCGGCGGCAACTTTGCCTCGAGCATGTCCAACATCAGCTTCTTCTATCCCAAGGCGCAGCAGGGCACCGCCCTCGGCCTGAACGCCGGCCTGGGCAACCTGGGCGTGTCGGCCATGCAGTTCCTGGTGCCGCTGGTGATCGGCTTCGGCCTGTTCGGTGCGGTCGGCGGCAAGCCGCAGGAGCTGGCCGATGGCAGCCGGCTGTGGTTGCAGAACGCCGGCCTGGTCTGGGTGCCGATGATCGCCGTGGTGACCCTGGCGGCCTGGTTCGGCATGAACGACCTGGCCAGTGCCAAGGCGTCCTTCTCCGAGCAGGCGGTGATCTTCAGGCGCAAGCACAACTGGCTGATGTGCTGGCTGTACCTGGCCACTTTCGGCTCCTTCATCGGTTTTGCCGCGGCCTTCCCGCTGCTGATCAAGACCTCCTTCCCGGAAGTCAGTGCCTTGCAGTTCGCTTTCCTCGGCCCCCTGGTCGGCGCCCTGGTGCGTCCGCTGGGCGGCTGGGTGGCGGACAGGCTCGGCGGTGCCCGGGTGACCCTGTGGAACTTCGTGGTGATGATCGCGGCGGTGTTCGGCGTCATTGCCTTCCTGCCGCAGGGCGGACAGGGCGGCAACTTCTACGGCTACCTGGCGATGTTCATGCTGCTGTTCGTCACCACCGGCATCGGCAACGGCTCTACCTTCCGCATGATCCCGGTGATCTTCCTCTCCCTGCACGAACGCTGGAGCGCCGGCAAAGGCGCTGCCGCTCGTGAACAGGCGCAGCGCGAGGCGGGAAGGGAATCGGCCGCGGTGCTGGGCTTCAGTTCGGCCATCGGCGCCTTCGGGGCCTTCTTCATCCCCAAGTCCTTCGGTAGCTCCATCGCCCTCACCGGCGGCCCCGAGGTCGCCCTGTACCTGTTCGTCGGCTATTACGCCAGCTGCATCCTGGCCACCTGGTGGTGGTATGCGCGCAAGGGCGCCGAGACCCCCTGCTGATATCGCATTCATGAATGTCGAGCGCAGGGCTAACCGACTGCGCTCAGCCTGAGAGGAAAGGAAAATGAGCCATCTACTCGACCAGCTGCGCTTCTTCAATCGCAAGCAGGGGGAGTTCGCCGACGGTCATGGCGAGACCCGCAAGGAATCGCGTGACTGGGAGAACGTCTACCGCTCGCGCTGGCAGTACGACAAGATCGTGCGCTCCACCCACGGGGTGAACTGCACCGGGTCGTGCTCCTGGAAGATCTACGTGAAGAACGGCCTGATCACCTGGGAAACCCAGCAGACCGACTACCCGCGTACCCGCAACGACCTGCCCAACCACGAGCCGCGCGGCTGTCCGCGCGGGGCCAGCTACAGCTGGTACATCTACAGCGCCAACCGCCTCAAGTACCCCAAGGTGCGCAAGCCGCTGCTCAAGCTGTGGCGCGAGGCACGCCGCACCCTGGCGCCGCTGGAGGCCTGGGCCAGCATCGTCAGCGACCCGGCCAAGGCCCAGAGTTACAAGAGCAAGCGTGGCCTGGGCGGCTTCGTGCGTTCCAGCTGGAGGGAGGTCAACGAGATCATCGCCGCCGCCAACGTCTACACCGTCAAGCAGTTCGGTCCGGACCGGGTGATCGGCTTCTCGCCGATTCCGGCCATGTCGATGGTCAGCTATGCCGCCGGTGCGCGTTACCTGTCGCTGATCGGCGGGGTGTGCCTGTCCTTCTATGACTGGTACTGCGACCTGCCGCCGGCCTCGCCGCAGGTCTGGGGCGAGCAGACCGACGTGCCGGAATCGGCCGACTGGTACAACTCCAACTACATCATCGCCTGGGGCTCCAACGTTCCGCAGACCCGCACCCCGGACGCGCACTTCTTCACTGAGGTGCGCTACAAGGGCACCAAGACCGTGGCCATCACCCCGGACTACGCCGAGGTGGCCAAGCTCACCGATCTCTGGCTGAACCCCAAGCAGGGCACCGACGCCGCGCTGGCCCAGGCCTTCACCCACGTCATCTTCAAGGAATTCCACCTGGAGAGGCCCAGCGCCTACTTCACCGACTATGCCAAGCGCTACACGGACCTGCCGATGCTGGTGCTGCTGGGCGAGAAGGACGGCAGCTACGTCGCCGACCGCTTCCTGCGCGCTTCCGACCTGATCGGCAACCTCGGCCAGGACAACAACCCCGAGTGGAAGACCATAGCCGTCGACGCCAACGGCGAGCTGGTGTCGCCGCAAGGCTCCATCGGCTACCGCTGGGGCGAGAAGGGCAAGTGGAACATCGAGGCCCGCGAGGGCAAGGACGGCCGCGAGGTCGATCTGCTGCTGAGCCAGACCGACTCCGGAGAAACCGCGGAAGTCGCCTTCCCCTATTTCGGCGGGCAGAGCCACGAGCACTTCACCCACGTCCCGGGCGAGGAAATACAGCTGCGCCGTGTGCCGGTGCGCACCATCGCGTTGGCCGACGGCAGCCAGGCGCGGGTCGCCAGCGTGTTCGACCTGATGGCCGCCAACCTCGGCATCGATCGCGGCCTGGGTGGCGCCAACGTGGCCAGCAGCTACGACGATGCCAGTGTGCCGGGCACTCCGGCCTGGCAGGAGAAGATCACCGGCGTATCCCGCGAGAAGGCCATCCAGATCGCCCGCGAGTTCGCCGACAACGCCGACAAGACCCGTGGCCGCAGCATGATCATCGTCGGGGCGGCGATGAACCACTGGTACCACATGGACATGAACTACCGTGGCCTGATCAACATGCTGATGTTGTGCGGCTGCGTCGGGCAGACCGGTGGCGGCTGGGCCCACTACGTCGGCCAGGAAAAGCTGCGCCCGCAGTGCGGCTGGCTGCCACTGGCCTTTGGCCTCGACTGGCATCGCCCGCCACGGCAGATGAATGGCACCAGCTTCTTCTACAACCACAGCTCGCAGTGGCGCCACGAGAAGATGAGCATCCACGAAGTGCTCTCGCCGCTGGCCGACAAGTCGCAGTTCCCCGAGCACATGCTCGACTACAACATCCGCGCCGAGCGTGCCGGCTGGCTGCCCAGCGCGCCGCAGCTCAACCGCAACCCGCTGCAGATCACCCGTGACGCCAGGGCTGCGGGCCTGGAGCCGAAGGACTATGTGGTCAAGTCGCTGCAGGACGGCAGCCTGCGCTTCGCCTGTGAACAGCCGGATAACCCGGACAACTTCCCGCGCAACCTGTTCATCTGGCGTTCGAACCTGCTGGGTTCTTCGGGCAAGGGCCACGAGTACATGCTCAAGTACCTGCTGGGGACCAGGAACGGCGTGATGAACGAGGATCTCGGCAAGCGCGGCGGATTCAAGCCGACCGAGGCCGAGTGGGTCGACGAAGGCGCCATCGGCAAGCTCGACCTGGTCACCACCCTGGACTTCCGCATGTCCTCGACCTGCGTGTATTCCGACATCGTCCTGCCGACCGCCACCTGGTACGAGAAGGACGACATGAACACCTCGGACATGCACCCCTTCATCCACCCGCTGTCGGCGGCCATCGACCCGGCCTGGGAGGCGCGTTCGGACTGGGAAATCTACAAGGGGATCGCCAAGGCCTTCTCGGAAGTGGCCAAGGGGCACCTGGGCGTGGAGCAGGACCTGGTCACCGTGCCGCTGCTGCACGACACTCCCGGCGAGCTGGCCCAGCCCTTCGGCGGCAGCGACTGGAAGACCGCCGGCGTCGCGCCGCAGCCGGGCAAGAACTGCCCGAACATCACGGTGACCGAGCGCGATTACCCCAGCACCTACAAGAAGTTCACCTCTCTCGGCCCGCTGATGGACAAGCTCGGCAACGGCGGCAAAGGCATCAACTGGAACACCGGGCACGAGGTCGAGTTCCTCGGCCAACTGAACTACAAGGTGCGCGAGGAGGGCGTCAGTCAGGGGCGGCCGAAGATCGAGTCGGCCATCGACGCCGCCGAGGTCATCCTCAGCCTGGCGCCGGAAACCAATGGCCACGTGGCGGTCAAGGCCTGGGCGGCGCTGTCGGAGTTCACCGGCCGCGATCACACCCACCTGGCGCTGCCCAAGCGGCACGAAGCGATCCGTTTCCGCGATATCCAGGCGCAGCCGCGCAAGATCATCTCCAGCCCGACCTGGTCCGGCCTGGAAGACGAGCACGTCAGCTACAACGCCGGCTACACCAACGTCCACGAGCTGATTCCGTGGCGCACCATCACCGGCCGCCAGCAGTTCTACCAGGATCACCCCTGGATGGTCGCGTTCGGCGAGGGCCTGCAAAGCTACCGGCCGCCGATCAACACCCGCTCGACCGGCTACGTGAAGGGCAAGATGTCCAACGGCAATCCGGAGATCTGCCTGAACTGGATCACCCCGCACCAGAAGTGGGGCATCCACAGCACCTATACCGACAACCTGATCATGCTGACCCTGAGCCGCGGCGGGCCGATCGTGTGGATGTCGGAGATCGACGCGAAGAAGGTCGGCATCGAGGACAACGACTGGATCGAGTGCTTCAACGCCAACGGCGCGCTGACTGCGCGCGCGGTGGTCAGCCAGCGTGTCAAGGAAGGCATGGTGATGATGTACCACGCCCAGGAACGCATCGTGAACGTGCCCGGCGCGGAGAGCACCGGGACTCGCGGCGGCCACCACAACTCGGTGACCCGCGTGGTGCTCAAGCCCACCCACATGATCGGCGGCTACGCCCAACTGGCCTACGGCTTCAACTACTACGGCACCGTTGGCTGCAACCGCGACGAGTTCGTCGTGGTGCGCAAGATGGCCAAGGTCGACTGGCTGGACGGCCCCAATGGCGACGCCCTGCCGCAACCGCTGCCGACCGAGATCGAGTGAGGAGAGCTGACATGAAAATTCGTTCGCCCAAGGTGACGGCGCATGGTGCCCGAACCATGCCCTCTCACGAGATCCGGGGTCAGGTTGAGGAGACCGCACAATGAAAATTCGTTCGCAAGTCGGCATGGTCCTGAACCTGGACAAGTGCATCGGTTGCCACACCTGCTCGGTCACCTGCAAGAACGTCTGGACCAGCCGTGAGGGCATGGAATACGCCTGGTTCAACAATGTCGAGACCAAACCCGGTATCGGCTATCCCAAGGAGTGGGAAAACCAGGACAAGTGGAAGGGCGGCTGGGTACGCAACAAGGATGGCTCGATCAACCCGCGTATCGGCGGCAAGTTCCGCGTGCTGGCGAACATCTTCGCCAACCCGGACCTGCCGGGCATCGATGACTACTACGAGCCGTTCGACTTCGACTACCAGCACCTGCACACCGCGCCGCTCGGCGACCACCAGCCGGTGGCGCGGCCGCGCTCGGTGATCTCCGGGCAGCGCATGGAGAAGATCGAATGGGGCCCGAACTGGGAGGAGATCCTCGGCACCGAGTTCGCCAAGCGCCGCAAGGACAGGAACTTCGACCAGGTGCAGGCGGACATCTACGGCGAGTACGAAAACACCTTCATGATGTACCTGCCGCGCCTGTGCGAGCACTGCCTGAACCCGGCGTGCGCGGCCTCCTGCCCGAGCGGGGCGATCTACAAGCGCGAGGAGGACGGCATCGTCCTGATCGACCAGGAGAAATGCCGCGGCTGGCGGATGTGCATCAGCGGCTGCCCGTACAAGAAGATCTACTTCAACTGGAAGAGCGGCAAATCCGAGAAGTGCATCTTCTGCTACCCGCGCATCGAGGCCGGCATGCCGACCGTCTGCTCGGAAACCTGCGTGGGGCGCATCCGCTACCTCGGCGTGCTGCTCTACGACGCCGACCGCATCCATGACGTGGCCAGCACCGCCAGCGAGCAGGACCTGTACCAGAAGCAGCTGGAAATCTTCCTCGATCCCAATGACTCCAAGGTCATCGAGCAGGCGCTGAAGGACGGCGTGCCGATGTCGGTGATCGAGGCCGCGCAGAAGTCGCCGGTGTACAAGCTGGCCGTCGACTGGCAGCTGGCCCTGCCGCTGCACCCGGAGTACCGCACCCTGCCGATGGTCTGGTACGTGCCGCCGCTGTCGCCGATCCAGAACGCCGCCGCCAAGGGCAGCGTGAGCATGGACGGCGTGCTGCCGGACGTGGACAGCCTGCGCATTCCCGTGCGCTACCTGGCCAACCTGCTCACCGCCGGCGATGAGCAGCCAGTCAAACTGGCCCTCAAGCGTCTGCTGGCGATGCGCGCCTACAAGCGTGCCGAGCAGGTCGATGGCGTTCAGGATCTCAAGGTGCTGGAAAGCGTCGGCCTGACCCGGGCCCAGGTCGAGGATATGTACCGCTATCTGGCCATCGCCAACTACGAGGACCGCTACGTGATCCCCACCGCGCACCGCGAGGAGGCCATGAGCGACGCCTTCGCCGAACGCTCCGGCTGCGGCTTCAGCTTCGGCAGTGGCTGCAGCGGTAGCTCGGACACCAACATGTTCGGCGCCAGGAAGGCCAACCGCCGCGACATCCTCAAGACCGTGCAGTTGTGGGAGGACTGAACATGCAGATCCTCAAGGTGATTTCCCTGCTGCTGGACTACCCGACCGAGGCGTTGCAGGGCGCCCGTGAAGAGCTGGACGCGGCCATCGGCCGCGCCCGCGAGATCAGCCCGGACCAGCGCGGCGCACTGTTGCGCCTGCTCGATGAACTGGCCAGCGAAGAGCTGATGGACGCGCAGGAACGCTACAGCGAGCTGTTCGACCGAGGCCGGTCGCTGTCGCTGCTGCTCTTCGAGCATGTCCACGGCGAGTCGCGTGACCGCGGGCAGGCGATGGTCGACCTGATGGCCCAGTACGAGGCTGCCGGTTTTGCCATCGGCGTACGCGAGCTGCCCGACTACATCCCGCTGTACCTCGAGTACCTGTCCACCCGCGAGGAGCTGGAGGCACGCGAAGGCCTGGCCGATGTGGCGCACCTGCTGGCGCTGCTGGCGGCACGCCTGGAGGAGCGCGTGAGCCCTTATGCGGCCTGTCTGCGTGCCCTGCTGCAGATCGCCGGTGTGGAGCCGGCCGCGGCGCTGGCCCGGGTGCGTGAGCAGGTGGCTACCGAGCCGCGCGACGACTCGCTGGCGGCGCTCGACAAGGTCTGGGAAGAGGAGGCGGTGGACTTCCTCAAGGCCGAGCAGCAGGACCGCTGCCCGAGCCAGCCCGGCCTGCCTGGCAAGGCCCGCGAGGAAGTGCCGGTGCCCCTGCACTGGGTGGATTTCAAGCATGACGGGCAGGCCGACGCGCCGGCCCGGGAGGTTCGCAATGTCTAACGTCAATCTGCTGCTGTTCGGGATCTACCCGTACATTGCCCTGGCCATCTGCCTCATCGGCAGCTGGGCGCGTTTCGACCTGTCGCAGTACAGCTGGAAAGCCGGCTCCAGCCAGGTGTTCAACCGAACCCCGGCCGAGCAGCGCTACATGCGCATCGCCAGCAACCTGTTCCACGTCGGCGTGCTGTTCATCCTCGCCGGCCATTTCGTCGGCCTGCTGACGCCCGAGGCGGTGTATCACAGGGTCATCAGCACGGCGAACAAGCAACTGCTGGCGATGGTCTCCGGCGGCTTCTTCGGCGTTCTCTGCCTGATCGGTCTGTTGATGCTGCTGTATCGCCGTCTCAACGATCCGCGCGTACGCGCCAGCTCCAACCTGTCCGACGTCCTCATCCTGGTGGTGTTGCTGGCGCAGCTGGTGCTCGGCCTGCTGACCATCGCCGCCTCCGCCCGGCACCTGGATGGCTCGGTGATGGTGCTGCTGGGCAACTGGGCGCAGGCGGTGGTCACCCTGCAACCGCAGGTGGCGGCGGCGAACATCGCCCCGGTGAGCCTGGTGTACAAGCTGCACGTGTTCCTCGGCCTGACCCTGTTCGTGCTGTTTCCCTTCACCCGCCTGGTGCACATCGTCAGTGCGCCGGTGTGGTACCTGGGCCGGCGCTACCAGATCGTCCGGCAGAAAGGCTAAAAGCCGATTAAAAGCGCTGGAGGCTGAAGGCTGGAGGTGAAAGCGTTGAGCGGGTTGCCTGTCGTTCAGCCTCCAGCCTTCCAGCGCTCTTGTCGGCTGTTTTTTACTGATCGAGGAGAGAAGATCATGGGTTGTGGATGCGGTGGCAACGGCAATGGCGGTGGTTGCGGCGGCGGCCAGGTGGTACCCGAGGTGCCGGCGAATGCCCGGGTGGTGCATGAAGTGGTGCCCGAGCCGCAGCCGGCGGCGCAGGCGCCCGAAGACGGGGAAGACCAGGCGGGCCCCGAACTGATCGCCAGCAGCGGGCAGGTATGGCCGCGCATCAAGGTCAACGGGGTGCCCATCGCCCCCGAAGCGATCGCCCGCGAACTGCAATACCACCCGGCGGCCACCCGCCGGGAGGCGGTGTTCCTGGCCAGCCAGGCGCTGGTGATCCGCGAGCTGCTGCGACAGCGCATCGCCGAACTGGGCCTGGAGGTTAAGGCCCAGTCCGGCGAAAGCGAGGAAGAAGCAGCCACCCGCGCGCTGATCGAGCATGAAGTGCCGATGCCCAGCGCCGACGAAGCGGCCTGCCGGCAGTACTTCGAGAACAACCGCGAGCGGTTCGCCAGCGCCCCGCTGCTGGCCGCCCGGCACATCCTGCTGGCCTGCCCGGCGGACGATGCCGAGGCGCGCAGCCGGACCCGCGAACGGGCCGAGGCACTGCTCGCGCAACTGGCCGCCGACGGCTCGCGCTTCGCCGAACTGGCCCGCGCCCACTCCGCCTGCCCGTCGAAGGCGCAGGGCGGCGCCCTCGGCCAGATCAGCAAGGGCCAGACCGTGCTCGAGTTCGAACGCCAGTTGTTCCGCCTGCAACCCGGCCTGGCTCCCCAGCCGCTGGAAAGCCGCTATGGCTTCCACCTGGTCCGGGTGGACCAGCGCATCGAGGGCCGCCCCCTGCCGTTCGACGCCGTGCAGGACACTATCCGCGCCGAACTGGACCAGCGCGTCTGGCAGGTCGCGGTCCGGCAATACCTCCAGGGCCTGGCGGGCGCGGCGGACATCCGGGGCATCGCCCTCGAAGGCGCCGACTCGCCGCTGATCCAATGACACGCAGCCCGGAGCCGCTGTAGGAGCGAGCTCTGCTCGCGAACGGGATGAGACCACCATGGACGCACAACTGCTGGACGGCTTCGGCCGCCGTATCGACTACCTGCGCATGTCGGTCACCGACCGCTGCGACTTCCGCTGCGTCTACTGCATGGCCGAAGACATGACCTTCCTGCCGCGCCAGCAGGTGCTTACGCTGGAGGATCTGGAGCGGCTGGCGCGCCTGTTCGTCGCCAACGGCGTGAAGAAGATCCGCCTGACCGGCGGCGAACCGCTGGTGCGTCCCGGCATCGTCGGCCTGTGCCGGCGCATCGCCGCGCTGCCGGGCCTGCGCGAACTGGTGATGACCACCAACGGCTCGCAACTCACCAGGCTGGCCGGGCCCCTGGCCGAAGCCGGCGTCAGGCGCCTCAACATCAGCCTCGATACGTTGCGCCCCGAGCGCTTCCAGGCCATCACCCGTACCGGCGACCTGGCCCAGGTGCTGGCCGGCATCGACGCGGCGCGCGAAGCCGGCTTCGCGCGCATCAAGCTCAACTGCGTGGTGATGCAGGGGCGCAACGATGACGAGGTGGTCGATCTGGTCGACTATGCGGTGGCTCGCGGCCTGGACATCAGTTTCATCGAGGAAATGCCGCTGGGCGAGGTCGGCCGCTCGCGCGGCGAGACCTTCTACTCCAGCGACCGGGTGCGCGAGCTGATCGGGCGGCGCTACAGCCTGCAGGCCAGCGCCGAGCAGAGTGGCGGGCCGGCGCGCTATGTGCGCCTGCAGGGGTATCCGGACAGCCGCATCGGCTTCATTTCGCCGCACAGCCACAACTTCTGCGCCACCTGCAACCGGGTGCGCCTGACGGTAGAGGGACGTTTGCTGCTGTGCCTCGGCCACGAGCATTCCGTCGACCTGCGCGCCTTGCTGCGCCGTTATCCGGAAACCGACGCGCCGCTGCTTCAGGCGATCCACGCCGGCTTGGCGCGCAAGCCGCTGCGCCACGATTTCAGCGTCTCCGGCGAGGTGCAGGTGCTGCGCTTCATGAACGCCAGCGGCGGCTGATCGATGGCAGGCGTCGCCCGACGTCTGCTGTCAGCTCCCATTCCATCGCTCGCAGGCCGATTCTCCGCAACTTGATCACAATCAATTTTTGTTTTGCCGGTCCAGGGATAATCCACAACATGTTGTGCTTTGAATAACTGATAGCACTATATGATGTGATATGGAGGTGAGAATGAGTACCCGGCGAACAAGGCCCCGGCCGCTGACCCTGTTCAAACGCGATGGCAGCGAAGTCTCTTTCGACGAATCCAAGATCCAGCGTGCCATCCTGGCGGCGGGCACGGCCACCGGCGAGTTCGCCGCCGACCAGGCCGAGGCACTGACGATGGCCGTGCTGGCCCGTCTGCCGGGGCTGCAGAGCCTGGATATCGAGGACGTGCAGGACAGGGTCGAGCTGGTCATGATGGAGGCCGGCTACTACGCCACCGCGCGTGCCTACATCGTCTATCGCGAGCGCCACGGCCGGTTGCGCCGCGACCGCAAGCACCTGGTGGACGTGGCGGTGTCGATGAACGAATACCTCAACCGCGAGGACTGGCGGGTGCAGGCCAATGCCAACCAGGGCTATTCCCTGGGCGGGCTGATTCTCAACGTGTCCGGCAAGGTCACCGCCAACTACTGGCTGGACGAGGTGTACAGCGAAGAGATCGGGCAAGCCCACCGTGAGGCCGACCTGCACATCCACGACCTCGACATGCTCGCCGGCTACTGCGCCGGCTGGTCGCTGCGCAGCCTGCTGCACGAGGGCCTGAACGGCGTGCCGGGGCGGGTCGAGGCGGGGCCGCCGAAACACCTGTCCAGTGCCCTGGGGCAGATGGTCAATTTCCTCGGTACCCTGCAGAACGAATGGGCCGGCGCGCAGGCGTTCAGCTCGTTCGATACCTACCTGGCGCCCTATGTGCGCAAGGACGGTCTGGGTTACGACGAGGTGCGCCAGTCACTGCAGGAGTTCATCTACAACCTCAACGTGCCGTCGCGCTGGGGCACCCAGACGCCCTTCACCAACCTGACCTTCGACTGGGTTTGTCCAGAGGATCTGCGCGAGCAGGTGCCAGTGATCGGTGGCCAGGAGATGCCGTTCCGCTATGGCGAGCTGCAGGCCGAGATGGACCTGATCAACCGTGCCTACATCGAGGTGATGATGGCCGGCGACGCCAAGGGCCGGGTGTTCACCTTCCCGATCCCCACCTACAACATCACCCACGACTTCCCCTGGGACAGCGACAACGCCACGCGTCTGTTCGAGATGACCGCGCGTTATGGCCTGCCTTATTTCCAGAACTTCCTCAACTCGGACATGCAGCCCAATCAGGTGCGTTCCATGTGCTGCCGCCTGCAGCTGGACGTTCGCGAGCTGCTCAAGCGCGGCAACGGCCTGTTCGGCTCGGCCGAGCAGACCGGCTCTCTGGGGGTGGTGACCATCAACTGCGCGCGTCTGGGTTTTCTCTACCGGGATGATGTCGAGGGCCTGTTCCAGCGCCTGGACGAGCTGCTGCGCATGGCCTTCGAGAGCCTGGAGGTCAAGCGCAAGGTGATCCAGCACCACATGGACGCCGGCCTCTACCCCTACACCAAGCGTTACCTGGGCACCCTGCGCAACCATTTCTCCACCATCGGCGTGAACGGGCTGCACGAGATGGTGCGCAACATCAGCGCCGATCGCGAGGGCATGCACAGCGAGGCAGGGCGGCAGTTGGCGTCGAGCCTGCTGGACCATGTGCGGGCACGGCTGGTGGAGTTCCAGGAGGAAAGCGGCCATCTGTACAACCTCGAGGCGACACCGGCGGAAGGCACCACCTACCGCTTCGCCAGGGAGGACAGGAAACGCTTCCCCGGCATCCTCCAGGCCGGCACCCCCGAGGCGCCTTACTACACCAATTCCTCCCAGCTTCCCGTGGGCTTCACCGATGACCCATTCGAGGCCCTGGAGCTGCAGGATGCGCTGCAGTGCAAGTACACCGGCGGCACCGTGTTGCACCTGTACATGGCCGAGCGCGTCTCTTCGGCCCAGGCCTGCAAGGAACTGGTGCGCACTTCCCTGAGCCGCTTCCGCCTGCCCTACCTGACAGTGACGCCGACTTTCTCCATCTGTCCGGTGCATGGCTACCTGGCCGGCGAACACGAGTTCTGCCCGAAGTGCGACGAAGTGCTGTTGCAGAAACAGCAGTGCTGCGGCGCGTGCGGCTGATCCATGAGTCCATCCACAGCAAGGAGCAACACCATGAACGCAACCGTGCAACTCCCCGAAGCCCAGCGTCAGCGCTGCGAAGTCTGGACCCGTGTCATGGGCTACCACCGTCCGGTGGCGGCCTTCAACCCGGGCAAGCAGTCCGAACACCGCGAGCGTCGCCACTTCAGCGAACCCGGGCGCCGAAGCTGAGGGGTTGAGCCAGCCTTACAGCCCGATCATTCCCACTCGACGGCCTGCCCGGGATTCCGGGCGGGCCCACGCGTTTGCGGAGACCATCATGCACGCCAATTGCCAGATTTCCCCCCGTCCCGCCGGCAGCGAACGGTCGCTGCGGATCGGCGGGCTGTTGCCGATGACCACCCTCGACTATCCGGATCACCTGGCCTGTGTGCTGTTCTGCCAGGGCTGCGCCTGGAACTGCCGCTATTGCCACAACCCCGAACTGATCCGCCGCGGAACGAAGCCTGCCATGAGCTGGGCGCAGGCCCTGGCCTTCCTCGAGCACCGGCACGGTTTGTTGCAGGCGGTGGTGTTCAGCGGCGGCGAAGCCACCCTGCAGCCTGCCTTGCCGCAGGCCATGCGCGAGGTGCGCGCGCGGGGCTTCAAGGTCGGCCTGCACAGCGCCGGCATCAAGCCCGGCGCGCTGAGGCGGGTGCTGCCGCTGTGCGACTGGGTGGGGTTCGACGTCAAGGCGCTCGAGGAGGAGGTGCCGCTGATCACCGGTGTGGCCGGCAGCGGGCGCGCCAACTGGGACAGCCTGGATCTGCTGCTGGCCAGCGGAGTCGCCTACGAGTGCCGCACCACCGTGCATTGGCGCTTGTTCGACTGCCTGCGTGTGCGGCGCCTGGCCGAGCGCCTTGCCGGCCTCGGTGTGGAGCGATTCGCAGTGCAGCTGGCGCGGCCGGGGCAAATGCTGGACATGGGCCTCGGCGTGGCGCCGACCCCGGACGAGGCCGGCGAGCTGTGGACTTATCTGCGGCAGCTGTTCAAGCGTTTCGAGCTGCGCGAAGCCTGAGTCTGGTCACCAGCCCCAGAACTGCAGCCACCAGCAGTAACCGATCAGGGCATTGCCCAATAGCAATTCGGCGTTCGGCCAAGCCACGAATGGTGGGCATGAACAGCGATGTCCACCCTACGGCGCTGTATGTCTGCAGCCGGTGTTGCGAGTCACGTAGGGTGGACCACGCGTCATCGGTCCACCATCGGCGTTCGGCCAGACCACGAATGGTGGGCATGAAAAGCGATGTCCACCTTACGGTGCTGCATGCCTGCAGCCGGTGTTGCGAGTCACGTAGGGTGGACCACGCTCCATCGGTCCACCATCGGCGTTCGGCCAAGCCACGAATGGTGGACATGAACAGCGATGTCCGCCCGTGGGTCTTTGCGTCAGTCCCCAACATTCAACGCAGACATAGCCGACTAATCCGCCGCTGCCGGGGCGTGCTCAACCCTGCAACGTCGCCTCGATGGCCAGGTTTTCCAGATCACGCCCGACCGAGGCCGCCGCGACCAGTGCTCCCGCGCGGAAGTAGCGCGCCGTGAAGTCCCGCTTCGCCAAGGTGCCGTCGATGCGGACTTCATCCCAACCCTGCGCATATCCGGTGTAGCGAAGATCCAGTCCGTAGTGGTGCGTCCAGAAATACGGCACATCCGTGAACGCCTGCCCGTCGCCCAGCATATTGGCCGCGGCGGCCTGGCCCTGTCGCTGCGCATGGACCCAGTGCTCGACCCGGATCAGGTCCGCGCCGTACCGATAGCGCGCGACATCACCGGCGGCGAAGTGGCCGGCAACCGAGGTCTGCAGATAGGGGTCGACGAGGATGCCGTCCTGCACTGCCAATCCGGCTGTGGCCGCGAGCTCCGTGCGCGGCGCGACACCTGCGCCGACGATCAGCAGGTCCGCAGCAATCCGAGTGCCGTCGGCCAGGGTGAGCGTCTTGCCATCGAAGCCTTTGGCCTCCGAGCGAAGGTGGAACGCCACTCCTTGCTCCTGGTGCAGGCCAGCGATGAAGCCGCCCACTTCCCGACCCAGCACACGCTCCAGGGGCACATCCTCAGGTGCCACCACATGCACCTGGAGCCCGCGCGCCCGCAGCGCTGCCGCCGCCTCCATGCCGATAAAGCCGGCGCCGATCAGGGCCACCGACGTCGCGCCCTGGCTCGCGTCGACAATCGACCGGGCATCGGCCAGCGAGCGCAGCATGAACACGTTGGGAAGGTCGAAGCCCGGGATGGCCAGCCGCCGTGGTGCCGCACCAGTAGCGATGAGCAAGACGTCATAGGCCAGTCGTTCACCTGATCCGGTCAGCACTTCTCGTGCGCCGGTATCGATCGCGGTGACGTCGCAGCCGAGGCGCAGGTCGATCTGCCGCTCGGCATAGAACTCCGGACCCTGCAGCGGAATCCAGTCTTCTGGTGCGGTTCCGGCCAGATAATCCTTGGACAGATTGGGCCGGTCATAGGGCGCCGAAGCATCGGCGCTCAGCATCGACAACGCGCCGGAATAGCCCAGTTCGCGCAACCGTTCGGCAGCTGCGAACCCCGCGGCGCCGCCACCTACGATCAGGATTCGTCCGGGCTGGTTGGGGCGGGGACCTGGTCGCGACGGCTGCTCGGTTGTTTCCGCGCCACGCACGAACACGGTTTCGCCGACGATCTCCACACGCCAAGTCGTCAGCGCCGCGAAGGCGGGCGCCCGCAGGGCGGCACCCGTACGCAGGCTGAAACACGCGTGGTGCCACGGGCAGCGAATCTCGTCATTGACCACCAGGCCATCGGCCAGTGGCGCACCGTAGTGGGTACAGAGACCGCTGACCGCATGGAGGCCATCGTCCATTCGCACCAGCAGGACCGGCTTGCCCTCGACGTGGCCAGCCAGCACGCCTGCGGCTGGCACACTGGACAAGGGTACGCCCTTGGTCAGGTCGGGACCGGCGGGGCGGGTATCGGAGTGAGCCATGACGTGACTCCTTTGGCGTGGAAAATCCGCCTGGATTGCAATCGCTCCGCGCAGAACGCGATCAGGAGTTACCAACCCCCGAAAGGCGGCGGCGGGGCACTCCGCGTAGCGACCACCTGTGCTCAGCCAGCCGCCACTGCAACAACGATCAATACGCCAACGACCAGCAGGAAACCCATCAGCACAATCGCAATGCTGCGCAGGGATTGTCGATCTTCTGAGCCTAGCAAATGCATTTTGGCCACCTCGGCAATAGCCATTTCCGGATGTCACCTCCGACGCTACGCCGCCCAGATGAATTTGAATAACGATAAAAATCGGCCGAAAGTATCGGTGATATCGAATCTATTTGACGAATGGTGGCGCTGAGTGCCACCACCGCAAGACGCCCGGCAGTGGTCGAGAAAGACCCGACGCTGCAGGACGGTGCTCCGGCCTGATCACCGATCGAGGGGATTGCAGCTTATGGATACCGAACTTGCCCGAACCTTTCTTACCGTCATCGCGGCGGGAAACTTCCGCAATGCCGCCTCGCGGTTGTTCGTCACCCAATCGACGGTCAGTGCCAGAATCGCCGCACTGGAGGAACAACTCGGCTGCAGCCTGTTCGTGCGCAACAAGGCCGGTACGACGCTCACCCCGGCGGGCCTCTCCTTCCACCCCTTCGCAACCACGCTCGTGCGCACTGTGGAACGCGCCCGCCAGGACATCGGCGTGGCCCTGGGCTTTCGGGCGTCGGTGACCATCGGCGGACGTTTCGGACTCTGGGACGATCTGCTGTTCGCCTGTCTGCCGCGAATCCGCAAGGCAGTCCCGGACATCGCCATACGCGCCGAAATGGCCTTCGAAGATGAACTCATTCAGGGGCTGGTCGAGGGGCGCACCCACATCGGGGTGATGTACACACCCCAAAGCCGGCCGGGGTTGGTGGTTGAACCGCTGCTGGAAGAGCAACTGGTGTATGTGACTACCCGCGACGACAACCCCAGCCCGCCCGGTGAGGACTATGTGTACATCGACTGGGGGCCGGAGTTCGCCAGCAAGCACAGTGCCGCGTTCCCCGATTTCCTCGGTGCCGGGTTGAGCGCCAATATCGGCTGGCTGGGCCTGACCCACATTCTGACTTACGGCGGCGCCGGGTATTTCCCGCTGCGCCTGGTCAAGCATGCGCTCACTGCAGGACGGCTGCATCGGCATCCTGAGGCGCCGGACTTCCGCCTGCCGGCCTATCTGGTGTATCCGGCCGATCCGCAGCCTGAAACGCTGGGGCTCGTGCTGCAGATCGTGCGTGAGGTTACCGCGGAGATTCTGCATCAGCGCGCGTAACACGCCGTCGCCTACCGGGAGTGCGCAACTGCGCCGGCACGGCGCGGAGACTCGAGCGATGGGCACCCGTACTCGATAGGTACACTGTTTCTAGAGAAAATTTTTCCCTACAATCCCGCCAATGGCCACCGTACACAGCGACCGTAACTGGAAAATCAAAATCTACCCGGATGACCACGCGCCGCCGCACTTCCATGTGCAAACGCCCGACGGCGAGTCGCTGGTGGAGATCGACGGGCTCAAGGTTCTCGGCAAAGGTGCCGAGCCCAAGGCCCTGAAGGCTGCCCTGATGTGGGCGGCTGACCACACGACTGATTTGCAGCGCGTGTGGGATGAGCAAAACCGGAGGAACTGCCCCATGACCCGTAAAGCCAAGATCAACAGTGTGGAGCCCATTGCCGGCGAGCATGCCTTGCTGGTGGTGTTCGCCAACGGTAAGTGCTACCGCGTTGACCTGCGCGAGCACATCCGCAGTTTCCCAGTCCTCAAGCCACTGGAAGATCTGGCGCTGTTCAGCACCGCCCAGGTCGGTGAGTGGGGCTTCGATGTAACCTGGGGCGATGACCTGGAACTGGCGGCTACCACCCTGCACCGGCTGGCGCTGGAGCAGGCCGGTGAGGTGATGCCCGTTCAAGCGTTCAAGCGCTGGATGGCCGCAAATAAGCTGTCTTTGACCACTGCCGCCGTCGAGTTGGGCTTTACCCGCCGCACCATCACCGCCTACAGCAGCGGCACGGCGCTGATTCCCAAGCATGTGGCCTTGGCCTGCAAGGGCTGGGAGTTCGAGCACAAGGGCAAGAAGGTGGATAAAACCGGGGGGTAAAAAGGCGCGGCGTATCGCTTGATGTTCGGCTGCTCGTGGTAGCCCCGTTGATTGCGGCCTGACGATCCTGGGCCATCTGGATCAGGGTTTCGCGGGTGGCCGGGATCAGCTCCTTGAGTACACCGGCACGCAATTCTGGCTCTTCAAGCGCCGGGTTCAGGCACGTCTGGTGGACAGAAGAGCGCTGTCCACCCTACAGGGGGACGTCGCCGCGCCGGGGGCCGAGTCGGTAGCCCGGATGAAATCCGGGAAAATCCAACACCTGGCCGCCAAGGGCCTACACCAGGAAAAACAATGGTTCTAAGCCTCATTTCCCTATGCATACTGGTCTGTCCCGGAGCTGGTGGGCAGGTAGTCAAGAGCTACTGCTCGCGTAGCGCCAGTCAAATTCCATCGGACTTCTGCGCAGTCGCCTGCGAAACCCCTGCGCGCTCGGCCAGGTCATAGTCCGACGGAAAGAAAAGCCCCGGCTATGTACCGGGGCTTTTCATGTGGTGGCAGTTGCTCGTGTCGTTCAGAGGAAAACGTCCGCCGGTACCTTGAAGCGTTCCGCTAGGGCACGGATGTGGCGGACATTGAGCTGGCGCTTGCCATTGAGAATCTCGGACACAACGGACTGAGCTCCAATCTCCGGCAGGTCACTCTGGGTGAGGTTGTGCTCGTGCATCAGATAGCGCAACACCTCGTGCCCCGGGGCATCGGGGATGGCGTAGTGCTCTGCATCATAGGCAGCGATCAGGTCGCCCATCTGCGAGGCCAGAGCGGCGAGAGGGTGATTCTCGGTACCGGCAATCTCGTCGAGCAGTTCGTCGAGGCTTTGGACCAGGACGTCGTAGTCCGCCTCGGTATGTGGAGGCGTGAGCAGCGGAGCAACGTAGCGCCAGTGTTCCGCGGCTTGCTTGAGGAGTTCGCTCATGTGCACCTCACTTCCATTGGTTGCGGTCGTACTCTTTGTGATCCAGGACGGCTCGAATGAAGACCTTCTTGAACTGGTAGTCCACCACGGTTATGAGCCGCAGCTTGTTACCGCCGATATCGAACACATGCTTGTCACCGACTTTGTCCACGCTGGGGAAGGTCTGCTTCATCTCGGCGAAGTCTTTCGGGGCCAGCTTGCTCAGCAGGCGATACCAAGCATCCAGTGCGTTGGCCGAGTGCGGCCATTTTTCCTTAGCTTCCCAGATGCGCTTCTGCGTGATGATGTGCATGCTGTGTCCGTATAGCAATCTGCGATAGTCATACTATCGGCATCGAGGAAATATAGCAAACCGCTATTTTTCGTGGTCGCCTGCATCCGCCCTAACTCCCGCGCTGCCGCACGCTCTGCATTCGCCTTGCTGACGTAGGGGGGCCGCCAACCGCCTCGTCATTTCATCGATCCAGTGATTCCGCGTGGCTGCTGGGCGCTCGAGTTTCCTCGGTGCTCCTTGGGGCCGGGATTCGAACAGTCCGAGTCGGTAGCCCAATGAAATCCGGGAAAATCCAACACCTGGCCGCCAAGGGCCTACACCAGGAAAAACAATGGTTGTAAGCCTCACTCCCCTATGCATACAGCCTGTTCCTGATTTGTCCTTCTCCCTCCAAGAACCCGGGAGCGCATGGGTAGATTGCCGGTCTTTCGATTCTTGGGAGCCCGATGTGAAGTTCCATTCTCGACTTCTGCGTATCCTCGCCCTGTTCTGTCTCGCGATGCCTGGCATATCCTTCGCTGCGATGTACCAGTGCAGTACCACTGGCGGCACGAAGAGCTTCGACTTCGACTTCGAGCACACTTTCACTTCGCCGGAAGAGAACAGCCATCAGACGATCATGCCCAGTGCCTACACCTGGAGAGTCGGCATCGACTACCCGGCAACCTGCGAATGCGGGCATCCAGGAACGCTTGTCCAGCCAATATCTACTACACCACCGACACCGACCTTGCCGCAGGCTATAAGGCAGAGGTCAACGGGAAGGAAATACAGTTCTACAAGGTCAACCGCAATATCCAGGTGGCAGCTGAAGTCTACGTCGGTGGGAAAACGAAAGAGTACGTCCCCTTGCCGCTGTCCGGCTTCGACAACGGGGGCTCGCCGGACGACAAATCTTTCAAATGCTTGAATACCTACAAG
This sequence comes from Pseudomonas sp. GCM10022186, assembly GCF_042656385.1. Classification (NCBI taxonomy): domain Bacteria; kingdom Pseudomonadati; phylum Pseudomonadota; class Gammaproteobacteria; order Pseudomonadales; family Pseudomonadaceae; genus Pseudomonas; species Pseudomonas sp. GCM10022186. Next base: position 296,292 of record NZ_JBHSOU010000010.1, on the reverse strand, counting down.
GTCGAGTTGAACTTGGCAACTGGCAGGGAAGGCCGCTTGCATCTGATGATCGACAAGCCCTTCATCGGTGTGTCCACCATCCCCCGCACCAAGCTGTTCGACCTGAGGGGCGCGCTCTTGAAAGTAAGCCCGACAGGGGCCTCGCCCCTGGCCAGCGTCTGGATGAGCGGCAGTGTCATCGTGCCCCAGAGCTGCCAGTTGGCCCCGGCCAGATCACCACCATCGACTTCGGCAACATCAACCCCAGCGACCTGGTTGGGCCGGGCGAGACGTCCCCCCATGCGATTACCCGGACCTTCAATGTCCAGTGCCGCAACATCTCGGATTCCGTGGCCATCAAGCTGTCGCTGGAAGGCGCCCCGCACAAGGTGCAGACCGACGCCCTGGCGGTGAACGACCGCAGCGACCTGGCGATCATCCTGAAGAACAACGGCCGCATCGTGCCGCCCGTGGCCGAGGGCGTAACCCCCACCACGCCCAACTTCATCCCGCTCGACTTCAACCAGCCGGAGCAGAAGGGCCAGTTCGACCTGGAGGCCCATCCGATCAAGGCGGAAAAAGAAGTGGAGCCCGGCGAATTCAAGAGCCAGGTGACGGTGAAGTTCGAGTTCGAATGACAGGCCTGACCCAGTGGCTCGATCCGAGGAAGGGGCTCACGTTGCATTTATCCGGGCCAAGTGGATGGCCAAAGGTGTGACCGGCAAGACGGCGAACAACCGACTCGGGTATCTCGAGGCGGTCCACAACGAGTTGCACAAGCTGGACGTGGTCGACTGCCCCGGTCCGTTCAGTCGGATTCGTCCAGTACGCCTGCAGGAGAGGCCGCTGGCCTCGGATTGGAAGCGCGACGCAATCGCAGCACCGCGCCTCTTACGGCAATGGTCGCTCATATCTGCCTCGCCGCTGGCGCTCGATGGGGCGAAGCCCAGGCATTTTTGCGATGTCAGCTGGTTTTGAGTGAGGCTTGGCGAAATCGGCCGTTTGGTGGACCGCCCAAAAGGCCTGTAAGCGTTGGGGCCGGGGAAGGATTTTCCGGCTGGCGTCCTTTCTGCTGGAGGAATGCACCGAGGACCGAGGATCTGTCCAGGGCATTAGCCGAGTGGGAAGCAGAACCAGATGTCACACCGGCAAGCACACCATTCAGCCGCCGTCTCATGGTTGATGCGATTATGCGACTTTCGTCCCCCCCGGCCCGTATCAATTGCTGAACCCGCGCCAGCCCCTTCGCGTAAAGCCTGTGCACCTAAGTTCTGAAGGAACAGCCGAGCTGGTTCATTGAGTGGGTAGGCCGTCACCGCCTCTTCATCATTCTCAATCTGGTGCTTCTCGACTTAACCGAGGGTGGTCAGGCGAGACATTGCCATTGGACTTTCCGCGAAACTCCGGCTACCTCACTTGCACCCCAAGCCATGGCTGACTGCGCACCATCCTCTTCGGTAGTGGAGCGAGAGGGCAGAGCGTGCAGGGGCGCAAGGAAATCACACCACTGGCACGCAACACCCCTGGCTTTTAATAGTCGATCATGCCTCTCCAGCACTATATCGCCCGATATGGCGAGGCAAACGCTGTGTCTCGCATCGGCATTTATTGGGCCGTCCAGCCGCCATCCATGTTCCAGGCGGCGCCACGGACCTGGGCGGCGGCATCGCTGCACAGGAAGAGCGCGAGCTCGCCGAGTTGCTCTGGGGTGACGAAGTCCAGCGAGGGCTGCTTTTCCGCCAGCAGGTCGTGGCGCGCCTGCTCCGGACTGGCGCCGGCACTGATGCGCGCGTCGATCTGTTGCTGGACCAGCGGCGTCAGTACCCAACCGGGGCAGATGGCATTGCAGGTAATGCCGGTGGTTGCGGTTTCCAGTGCGGTGGTCTTGGTCAGGCCGATGACCCCGTGCTTGGCGGCGACATAGGCGCTCTTCCCCGCCGAGGCGACCAGGCCGTGGGTCGAGGCGATGTTGAGGATGCGCCCCCAGCCGCGCTGGCGCATGCCCGGCAGCGCCAGGCGCGTGGTGTGGAACACCGAGGACAGGTTGATGGCGACGATCGCGTTCCAGCGCTCGACGGGGAAGTCCTCCAGCGCGGCGACGTGCTGAATGCCGGCGTTGTTGACCAGGATGTCGAGGGCGCCGAACTCGCGCTCGACGTAGGCGATCATCTCGGCGATCTGGTCGGGCCGGGACATGTCCGCGCCATGGTGGCCGATGCGAGCGCCGTGGACGGCGAGTTCGCCAACCACCGCGTCGATGTCGCCGAAGCCGTTGACCACCACGTTGGCACCTGCGGCGGCGAGACGATGGGCGATGCCCAGGCCGATACCGCTGGTGGAGCCGGTGACCAGGGCGGTCTTGCCATTGAGGTTCATGGGTTTCTCCTGTCGGTCACGGCAGCCGCGTGCTGGCGGCTGCCTGGTAGTGTTCGGCTCAGACGATGCCGGTCGCGTAGAAGGTGCCGATCACCAGGAACACGGCTAGCGTCTTGATCAGGGTGATGGCGAAGATGTCCTTGTAGGCCTCGCGGTGGGTCAGTCCAGTGACCGCGAGCAGGGTGATGACGGCGCCGTTGTGCGGCAGCGTGTCCATCCCGCCGCTGGCCATCGAGGCGACCCGGTGCAGGACTTCCAGGGGGATGTCGGCGGCGTGGGCGGCAGCGATGAACTGCTCGGACATGGCCGCCAGGGCGATGCTCATGCCGCCGGACGCCGAGCCGGTGATGCCGGCGAGGGTGGTGACGGTGATGGCCTCGTTGACGAGTGGATCGGGGATGCTCTTGAGTGCGTTAGCCAGCACCAGGAATCCCGGCAGCGAAGCGATCACCGCGCCAAAGCCATATTCCGAGGCCGTGTTCATCGCCGCCAGCAGGGCGCCGGAAACCGCGGTTTTGCTGCCTTCGGCGAGCTTGCTGCGGATCACCCGGTAGCTGCTCACCAGCACCAGCAGGATGCCCAGCAGCAGCGCCGCCTGCACCGCCCAGATGCCCGTCAGCTTGGCCACGTCACTGGCCACCGGCGCGGCCATGCCGGCCAGTTGCAGGCTGTGGACCTTGCCATAGACCTGCGGAATCCAGTGGGTGAACAGCAAGTTGGCGCCGCCCACCAGCACCAGTGGCGAGAGCGCCAGCAGCGGGTTGGGCAGTTTCAGGTCGCTGGCGGTCTCCGGCTCGTTGCGCAGGTCGTTGCCGTAGCCTTCACCGGCGGCGTGGGCTTTGTTCAGTTGGCGGCGCAGGAACAGCATGCCCATGGCGAACACGAACAGGCTGCCGATCACGCCCAGCCAGGGCGCGGCCCAGCCATTGGTGCTGAAGAACGTGGTCGGGATGATGTTCTGGATCTGTGGGGTGCCGGGCAGCGCGTCCATGGTGAAGGTGAAGGCGCCAAGGGCGATGGTTGCCGGGATCAGCCGCTTGGGGATGTTGCTCTGGCGGAACATCTCGGCGGCGAACGGATAGACCGCGAACACCACGACGAACAGCGATACGCCGCCGTAGGTGAGCAGTGCGCAGACCAGTACGATGACCAGCATCGCCTGGCTCGTGCCGAGCAGGCGGATGGCGGCGGCGACGATGGAGCGCGAGAAGCCCGACAGCTCGATCAGCTTGCCGAACACCGCGCCCAGCAGGAACACCGGGAAATAGAGTTTGACGAAGCCGACCATCTTTTCCATGAACACCCCGGTGAAGGCCGGGGCGACGGCGGAGGGATCGGTCAGCAGTACCGCGAGCAGGGCCGCGATGGGGGCGAAGAGGATCACGCTGTAGCCGCGATAGGCGGCGAGCATCAGCAGGGCGAGGGCCGCGAGGGCGATGACCACGCTCATCGAATGAATCTCCAGTTGGCGCGGCCAGGTGCCGCGAGTGGTTCTTGTTGTGTTGGTGAGGGCTTACCAGAGCGGCAGCACGTAGCTGAGGATCAGACGATTTTCGTCCAGGTCGCTGCCGAAATGGCTGGAGCGCACGGTCGCGTTGCGCCACTTCACGCCCAGGTTCTTCAGCGGGCCGCTCTGCACCACGTAGGCGATGTCGGTGTCGCGCTCCCATTCCTTGCCTTCGGGCCGTCCGGCGCCCAGCTCGATGTCTGTGCCTGCCAGGTAGCGCGTCATGAAGGTCAGGCCGGGGAGTCCGAGCGCGGCGAAGTTGTAGTCGTAGCGCGCCTGCCAGGAGCGTTCGTCCTCGTTGCCGAAGTCGTTGATCTGCACCAGGTTCACCAGGTAGGCGTCGGTGCCGTTGATATTGGCGAAGCCGGTGTCGCCATTCATGCGCTGATAACCCAGGCCGAAGGCGTGGCCGCCCAGGGCGTAGGTGAACAGCGCGCCGAAGGCTGTGTTATCCACGTTGCTACCGCCATCGTCGGTGCTGCGCGCCCAGCGGATGTCGCTCTTCAGCGACTGGCCTTCGGCGATGGGCAGCAGGTGGTTCAGGGTCAGATAGTGCTGCTTGTAGAGGCCATCCAGGCCGCCGTAGTGGTAGCCGGTGCTGAGGTTGGGCGACCACTTGTATGACGCGCCGGCGAAGTCGAACCGGTCGCTGGTCTTGGTTCGCCCCAGGACGATGTTGCGGTTGCCGCCGTTGAACAGGGCCATCTCTTCGTTATCGGAGGAGTTGCGCAGGTTGATGCGGTCGAAACGGCCGAGGTCGAGGCTGAGGTTATCCACTTCGGCCGAGTTCACCCAGGCGCCCCGGAAGGTCTGCGGCAGCAGGCGGCTGTCGTTGTACAGCGCCACTGGCAGCTTGGGCAGCAGGGTGCCGACCTTGAGGGTGCTTTGCGAGGCGCGCAGCTTGGCGGTCAGGCCCAGCTCGCCGTATTCGTCCTGGGCGCGGTTGGGCTTCTCGCGGTCGGACTTCAGCAGGCCAGTGCCGGTGCGGTCGGGGCTGGAGTCCAGCTTCACCCCGAGCAGGCCGAGGGCGTCCACCCCCACGCCGATGGTGCCGTCGGTGTAGCCGGATTCGTAGCGCAGCAGGAAGCCCTGGGCCCATTCCTCGGCCTTGCTCTGGGCGGCACCGTCCTGGCGGAAGTCGCGGTTGAAGTAGAAGTTGCGGAGCTCGACGCTGGCCTTGCTGTCAGCGAGGAACTCGGCGAAGACCTGGGGCGAGAGGCTGAGGCTGGTGCTCAGCGTGGCGATAACGGCGGCATGATTGAGCGTGGAGCGGCTCATCGGAAGATCTCCTGGCGCCAGGCCGAGTGCGAAGCGGGACGTGCCGTAGTGTCCCGTGGGGTGGAGTTCGCGATCGGGCTGCGTTGATTGTTGTTATGTCGGCTATGCGGACAGGGCCGCGCCAGGCGACATAGCCAGGATCGTGCCAATTCTGTAACTATTTGATTTTTAAGTATTATTTTTGGGTTTGAAGGTGTTGGGGCGCTACGCAATTCTCCGAATGGAGACAAATCGCGTGCTGGCGGCTCCAAGATGCCCTGCCGTACATGGAAATCCTGGCTGTCTCTATCTGGAGACTTGTCTCGGTTTCAAGACGAAAGGCCCAGCGCGGCCATCTTCTTGTACAACGTCGAACGGCCCAGCCCCAGGCGCCGCGCCGCCGCGTCGACATTGCCGGCCTGTTCGGCGAGCACGCTGCGGATCAACTGACGTTCGAACTCCTCGCGCGCGGCATAGAAGTCCTGGCCGATGGCAAGGCTGACGGAAGGCGCACTCGTCGCTGCCGGCAGTGGTTGCAACGTGCCGAGGGCCGAGCGCAGCGCGGCGGCGTCGATTTGCGGGCGGTCGCCAAGCAGCACGGTGCGTTCCAGCAGATTGCGCAGCTCGCGCACATTGCCCGGCCAGGCGTGCTGGGCCAGCAGGGCCAGACCGTCGGCGTCCAGTTCGTAGAGCGTCTGATGGTCGTCGCGCAGGCCGTCGAGTATGGTTTCGCACAGCGCCGGCAGGTCCTCCAGGCGCTTGCGCAGCGGCGGAATCTCGATGGGCAGGACGTTGATGCGGTAGAACAGGTCGGCGCGGAAACGCCCCTCGCGCACGGCGGCATCGAGGTCGATGGAGGTGGCGGCGATCAGGCGGATGTCGCTGCGTAGCACCTCGTTGGAACCCACCGGTTCGAACTCCTTTTCCTGCAGCACGCGCAGCAGCTTGCTCTGCAGGGCCAGCGGCATGTCGCCGATCTCGTCGAGGAACAGGGTTCCGCCCTGGGCAATCTGCAGTTTGCCAGGGCGGCCCTTGCGGTCGGCGCCGGTGAATGCGCCCGGCGCGGTGCCGAAGAACTCCGCCTCCAGCAGGGATTCGGGAATCGCCGCGGCGTTGATGCTGACGAAGGGCTTGTCGGCGCGCGGCGAGGAAGCATGGATGGCGTGGGCCAGCAGCTCCTTGCCGGTACCGGTCTCGCCCAGCAGCAGCACCGGTGCCTCGCTGGCCGCCCCGCGCCGGGCGCGGCGCTTGACCTCCAGGCTGGCCGGGCTGGTGCCGATGAAGTGGCCGAAGCTGTATTTCGCCTGGCGCGCCTGCAGCAGGGAGCGGGTCGAGGCCAGCTCGGCCTGCATGCGCTGGTAGCGGGTCAGCAGCGGCGAGAGGGCGCGCAGCTCGTCGAACAGGGCGAAGCCGATGCCGCCGATCACCGCGCCGGCGTCGTCGCGGATCGGCACACGCATCACCACCAGCGGGTCCTTGGCCATGTCGAGAATGTCCAGGAGCACCGGCCGGCCGCTGCTGACCACCTCGCGCATCAGGCTGCCGGGGATCACCTGCTCCACCGGCCGGCCGATGGCCTGCTCGGCGTCTTCCAGGCCGAAGCGCTGGGCATAGCGCTGGTTGATCCAGACGATGTGCGCATCGCGGTCGACGATCACCGTGCCTTCGCTGAACTGCTCGAAGATTTCGAACAGCGAGCGTATCGCCAGTTGGCGGACGCTTTGATAGTCCGAGAGGGAGTGGTTGTCGCTCATGAGGCATTCGACAGTCCGATAGGTGAGTCGCGCACCTTAGCGCAGCGTTATTCGGTCGGCGAGCGTTCTCGCACCGACTTTTTCGTACAGAGCCTCTATGCGGCGTTTTTCAAATATCGTGGAGCAATTCAGGCACTGGGTCTCCGGGTTGGCGACGGTGCGGGCTTAGAACCCGCCGTCGAAGGGGAACTCCGCGGCCAGGCGGATCTGGTCGGTGTCGAGTTCCGCCTGTGCGGTGTTGCCCCGGTGCACGTTGTAGCGCAATGAGAACGCCAGGCCCTTGGCCGTGCCGCACTGGATCACGTAACGGGCCTCGAGGTCGCGCTCCCAGTGCTTGCCGCCCCGGCCGTAGCCCAGGTAGGCATAGCCGCCGTCAGGGTCGACGTGGCTTCCGTCTATGTCGGTGCCGCGTAAATAGGCGGCGCTCAATGCCAACCCCGGCAAACCGAACCTAGCCAGTGCCAGGTCATAGCGCAGCTGCCAGGAGCGCTCGTTGGGCGCGTTGAAATCGGAGAGCTGCGCGGCGTTGCCGAGCCAAATGGCGCCGCGCGTGACATAGTCGAACGGCGTATCGCCATCCACCTGCTGAAAACCGAGGCTGATGGTGTGTGCGTCGTACGCATAGCTCGACACCAGGCTCCAGGTGATGTTGTCGATCCGCCCCTATTTCCTCTAAAGATGGCTCCGAGGTTAGCGTTGGGCAGGAGTTTCTTTGCTTTTGCCTCGCGATTCCACCAGCCTGCCCATTCGCCCAATCCAGTTTCCTTGTTGTGCGAGCGGAGAGTTGACCTCATCAGCTTGACGCTCCCGTCCATACCGAGGGGTAGACTTCGGAGTGCGGATCGTGGGGAGGTCGGCTCCGCGTGCCGGGCGAACATAAACCTTCATGCCTTGGCCTGCCCGGCGGTCGCCATAGACTGCAATCGAACCAATGGACTGGTGTCCCATGACGTATGCCAACTGCGCAGGGCTTTCCCCAGAGGCTTTCAGTGCAGAACCCAGCCGATGTCGGAAGCTCTTCAGTGTTGGATGAGATTTTCGTCGTCGCCAGAGTTTGCGGCATTCGACACGCAGTCGATCCCGGATTGCGGTATTGGTGCGCGAAGACTGCTGGAGACGTTCAGCAGCCCATTTGACGATACCCAGCACCCCGGAATCTTCAATCTCCAAGGTGCGATCCGCACCACGGTCACGTTTGGCGTTCTTCTTGCCGCCAATGATGTGTACGAGGCGGCCGGCGACAGTGATGGTACGCATCTCGCACGGGCGAGCCCCCAAATGAAAGGCAAGTATCAGGGCGGCTAGCTCATCTTCGAACTGTCCATCGGTCAGGCGCTGGGACAGGGCCTCGAAGTCTTCGTATGGAACAGACTTGACTTGCTTCGGGCGTGGCTTGCGTTGTATTCCGGAGCCTTCGAAGGTAACTGGATTCTGGGACGTGCGAATCTGCTCAGCTGATTCCTGATCTCCACGAGCGAGTTGCTCGTAAGCCAGGGCATTTTTCAGCACGCGAAAAGACTCCGGCGTGAGCTCGGGGGCCACGGATTTCAGAGCCGCGCAGATCTGCGCCGAAGAAGGTGAATCGGAACCGAGGTGCTTCCGGTAGAAGTTGCGAGCGCGTGTGCAGTAACGGCGAAGGATAGTGGGCAGGGGCATGGTGTTTGGCCTTTCTTATTGTTTTGATGACAAAGCAGCGCAGCCGCTTCGCGAATGGGCGCCGGTTCAGTTCTAACGCCGCTCAAACTCACTCGCCTTCGCTCGTTCATTTGTTGCTCTGTTAGAACCGCCCCAGCGCCCCCATACTCGCGCCGCGAGTATGGGGGGAGGGCGCGCGTACTCACGCTTCATCTACATTCAGCGTGCGGGTGGAGAAAAACCGCGCGCAAGTTTTTTGTCATCAAAAGCAGCAGCCGGCGCATGGCGCCGAAGGGGCGAGCGTCAGCCGCAGACCATGTCTGCGAATTGAGTGAATTTCGCTCACCTGGTGTGCGGATTTCACGCAATGGGTGAGCGAAATCTGCACAAGGCCAGAGCGGGGCCTTTCAGCTTTGGAGAGGGCACGGTTTGCGCTGACGGTGATGGGATGGCACGGCGTCTAAAAGTTGGATCAATGGTTCTGGTTTCTCGAAGCGAGCCGACAAATCAGCCGAGCATCCAGCAGCGCGTGGTGCGGAGCGTCCTCAACTTCTGGATCGTCAGAAATCTCATCGAGCCCCAGTTCTCGACAACCCAAGACATTGGCAGGCAAGCCGCTGGGGCCGAGTAACTCGAGGAGCAGGGGCCAGTCCCATCGAAGTGCGTCGCCGACGATCTCAACTGAGCCTTGTTTTGCGAGGAACTCGCGTAGCGCCGCAGCGGCGCTTTCCCTGGATGTACCGTGGATTTTCAGAGCAAGCTGGGGAAGCACTGTGGTTCGCGTGAACTCGCTGCAGGAACTCTCAGACCAGCCATCCAGCAACTCGACATAAAATTCCGCACCATCACTTGCTACCAGAGCCAGAGAGATCAGGCTTCGGTCGAGCGTTAAACTGGTGAACTCTGTGTCGAGGTAGAGCGTTCGCATCGTTGGTCTCATGGTGGGGTCGCTCAGTCGCAAATACCGCGCCCCGGAGATGCTGAATTTACAGCGCCCTCTCAAGCCTGCCCCAAATGAGCCTGCCGACGCTTGATTTTCCATACCCATGGGCGGCATTGCTGTTGCAGTTTGGGGCAGTTGCTCCAAGACCCGCGGATCCTCGAGCAGCAGGCGGAGCGGGACACTGAGCAGCCTAGTGTCTGCCGCAACCCAGAAGGGCTAGTCCAAATGTTCAGCGATGTGATTGACCAGCTTCAGTGGTTCGGCGCTGTCGATGATTGAGAACATCAGATCACGCTTGCTGCGAGGCAAAAGCTTGGCACAGCGTTTAGCTGTAGCTCTGATCGCTTGGTCTGAACGATGAATATGAGCCGCGAGAAAGAGGGCCAACGTCGCGTCTTGAAGGTTCAACGGGATGTCCTCTATCTGAGTCGGCGGAGAGTATGCCTTTTGACTAGGAAGTCGTCCAACCTGATGGATGTGAGGAGGCTGCAGCTGAGTAATTCAATACACGTAGGTGCACACTCTTCTTGGGAGTTAACTCACGTTCGTTTAATTAGGGGCAACTCAATTCTCAGGAGGGAGGACGGTCTGCTTCAGTCAAAAGCTATTGATCCGCAAGAGTCAGCTCTGGCGGAAGGTTGGTGTTTGCAGCCAATCTCAGCTCATTAAAAGATTGAGGTTCACGTAGTACACCACTCGCCTCGTTTACTTTCGTGATATCCAGACAGTAGCGCTGTCCGGCGATAGAACAACAACGTGTGGCCAGATGCCGTTGGTGTCGCCAATGATCTCTACCAAATCGACAGCTTGAATTCGAACCGGTCGGATATCTGCTGTGGCACCCGGTGGCTTCGCAGGATCTGCGCATTGTTTGCGCAGATCATTCCGGCGACTCGATCTAATTGGGGTATGCGGGGTGAGGATGCGTGGGCTTTTCTTGCGTCGAGATGACCGACTTGGCTATTGCCCGCTGAACCTGGCAGGACCGCGCTCGATGAAAAATTTGATGCCCTCTCCAAAATCATTGCTGCGAAGTAGGGGCAGTAGATCGGGAATCAGTCTGTCCATATTCGAGAACTTCTCAGGGAGGCCTGGACGCCGAGAGGCGCCTGCTGCGAAATACGCTCCGCAATATCAAGCGCGCGGTCGAACTGTTCGCCTGCAGGGCACACTACCTGCACCAGCCCCATACGGTAAGCCTCGTGGGCGTCGAATTCGTCCCCCGTCATCACGTAGCGCATTGTGTTGCCCCAACCGATGTTTTGGGCGAATCGTACGGTTGCTCTACCTACGGCGTAGAGTCCACGTTGGACTTCGATCTGGCCAAAGCGGCAGTTATCCGCTGAGACGCGAATATCCGCAGCGAGCATCAGCTCCAGGGCCAAGGTGTAGCAGACTCCATGACTCGCTACGACAACAGGCTTGCTCACGCGGCGAAGCGGGTCGAGACCGAACGGATCGCAGGCACCTTCGGGCAACTGTGGGAGGCCGCAGGTGGAGAACTGTTTTGCCCATGCATCAAGCTCAAGGCCTACCGTGAAATGCTTGCCTTCGCCGTAAAGGAGGCCACAACGAAGGGCCTCGTCGGTATTCAAGACACCGTAGGCCTCCGCCAGCTGGACATAGAGTTCGATGTCCATGGCGTTGAGCTTTTCTGGCCGATTCAAGCCGATGCAGAGGACGCCTCCACGTCGCTCGACTCTGACTTTGGTGGTCATTGGTAACGGTTTCCTGTGGTGATTGGCGGAAGGAGAGGCATCGAATCCCCTCGTGCGGCCGATGCTGGCAATCGATTTGGGGCTGCTCGTCAGATCGAGTTCCAAGGGTTATTACCCAAGCATCAGCTTGATCAACCGCTCAAAGACTTTATCGTACGGAGGGTAAAGGAGCGGAAACGCAGGGTAAGAAAACTGCTTGAAGACTGGTCGAAGTTTAGAAAGCTCGAGGAAACCTTCGTAACCGTGATAGTGCCCAATACCGCTGGCGCCCACTCCGCCAAACGGAAGGTCATGCTGAGCGACATGCAGCCCGCAATCGTTGATTGCAACGCCCCCGGACTGGGTAAGGGACACGACCTTCTCCTGTATCTGGCGTTGATTGGTAAAGAGATAAAGGGCCAGAGGGTGGTCTCGATCCTTGATGTAGTTCAACACCTCCTCCAGTGTGCGATAGGTTTTGATGGGCAGAATTGGGCCAAAAATCTCCTCCTGCATCAGGTGCATTTCATCGCTTACATTCACGACCAGTACCGGGGCAATCTTGCGTGCGGCTTTACTGCTGATATCACCAGACAGTAGATTGATGACCGTTGCCCCTTTGCGTTCGGCGTCATCGAGGTAACCCAGCAGCCGTGTATAAGATGGCTGATCAATTATCGACGTGTAGTCCTTGACCGATAGCGAGAGATAGCGCGCCGGTGCGATCGTCCGGCAGTGCCGTACGAATGCATCCCGTTGAGACTCATGGACGAATACATAGTCCGGAGCAACACAAGTCTGGCCGGCATTGACGGTTTTCATTTGAAGGATCCGCTCTGCTGCCTTCCTGAGGTCAAAGTCCTCATGAACAATGACGGGAGACTTTCCTCCGAGTTCCAATGTTATAGGCGTCAGGTTGCTCGATGCCGCTTTCATTACCCTACGACCCGTTTCAGCCGAGCCAGTGAAAATCAGGTGGTCGAAGGGCATGCTGGAAAACGTAGAACCATTGATGTCTGGCACAATTGCCAGCGTTTGCTCTTCGAAGTTATCTTTCACCAGACGATGCAACAATGCGCAAAGATTTCGAGAGTTTGAAGCCATTTTAACGATGCAGCGATTGCCAGCTGCCAGGGCGCTGGTTACCGGGCCTATGACCAGATAGAGCGGATAGTTCCATGGCGCTACGACTCCCACGACCCCTTTGGGCTGTGGAACTACCGTATTTCGCGCGCCTAGGAACCACTTGGAAACATGCCGGCGCTGAGGCTTCATCCACTTGGCCAAACGCTTGTGGCAATCACGAATTCCATCAACCGAGAGAAAGAGCTCCAACAACTTGGTCTCTTGATGAGCGCGGTTTCCGAAGTCCAGACTGATCGCTTCGCAGATAGCATCTTGGTTATCGAGCAAAATTCGCTCTAGACGCTTAAGGTTAGCGCGGCGATCCCTCAGGCTTGGGATTGGATTCATACGATATGCCGCACTCTGTAAGGTGAAAATTCGAGCGGCTTCAGTTTCGCTACTACTGGTGGGGTTGGTTGGGACTGCAAGGTTCATTGTTGTAATTCTCCTGATATGACGCTGGAGTTGCGGAGTCCTGGTTGGCAACCCCGCGCAAGCGACGTTCTGTAGGGCACGGAAGAGTAATATCGAGAGTAGCGGGCTGCTTGGCTGTGAAATTGTCTGGTGGTGCCAGTCTTTTAAGCAGTTCATGCCAACGGATCGTCTGTGGGGCGGTCGTACGAATAAACTGATAGGCGGCAGCACTGCTTCGCCATTCCAGTAGTCGATGCAAGGCTTCACTAGGCCTGGGTTGTCGCCCTTGTATTGGCCTTTGTCGGCGTGTCTATCCCCCTGTAGCCAGCAACCGCTACATCCATCCACTCGGCAGCAAACTTAGTGAGCCCTTTGCGGGTTGTCCCAAAACTCCTTCAAGTCTCTGAGGCCAACTTCCAGATAACGCGCCTGTGGTCGCCCGCTCTACTGACGCTGTTGGCTCCGGATTGCTGCCAGGTTTCTGATGCGGCAAATGGCAAATTTGTTGGCATGTACTGACAAGCCGCTCTGGGCGCAGATGCTTATCGTCACTAACAGCTTGGCGGAACCTCTACTGGGGAATCTGCTATCGCGTGGGGCTTAGGCAGGAGGGCCCGCGTAACAACGAGGGCAGATAAGCATGAGGAGTCGGACTTGAACAAAGCGGCAGTACTGCTGGGGATTACTCTGGCTTCAATGGGTAACAACAGCTGGGCGCTTGACACTGGAAAGACTGTATTCGAGCAACGATGCGCGGCCTGTCACCAAGTCGACGGTACCGGCAACGAGGCACTCAAGGCGCCAAGCCTCGCGGGGTTGTCACAGTCCTATGTAGAGCGTCAGCTCAATCACTTTCGCAACGGACTGCGAGGCGCCAATTCTGGTGATCTTGAAGGTCAGGTCATGCGAGGTATCACCGCGAGCCTGAAAGACGATGAAATAAGCCAACTCGGTCAATACATCGCGCAGCTGCCACGTCGAAAAGTAGGCAAGCCGGCAAAACAACTCAGTTTTGCAGGTCGCGGATTGTATTCCGGCTGTACCAGTTGCCACGGCGCCCAGGCTGAAGGGTTTGACGAACTGGGAGCTCCCCGCCTTGCTGGCCAACATGAGTGGTATTTATCGGCCCAGCTGCTTAAGTACCGATCTGGTCTGCGCGGCGCGCATCCGGACGACAAGTATGGTCAGCAGATGAGTGTCATGGCTGCGGGGATTCGCGATGACGCTGCAATCGAAGTGCTGGTTCGACATATCGGCAGCCTGGCAACTGAGTAAGTCACATGTATCGTACTTACTGCTTCCTGGGCCTGATGGCGCTGGTACATCTCGCCGAAGCCGAGCCATTCGAGCTAAGCAAGAACTGTCCCTCAAGTTTCGAGTTGCTAGCAGACGGCACCTGCCAGTTGCGAACGCTGTACGACTTCTACGACTCGCCAGACCAGCATGGCGGGGTACAGGCGCGGCTTCCCGACCTGGCCGAGCGCTATACGCCCCAGCAGATTGATTTAGGACGCCAGCTGTTCTTCGATCCTCTGCTTTCCGCGAACAAGGATCTGTCTTGTGCGTCCTGCCACCAGCCAAGCAAGGGCTTTGCCGATGGGCGCGGTCGTAGCCTGGGGGCCCGCACGGCTGATGGTGAACGCACGGAGCTGTCGCGTTCGGCGCCGAGTCTTTGGAACGTAGGCTTCCTGAAGCGCCTGATGTGGGACGGTCGAGCCAGTACGCTTGAGCAACAAGCGTTGTTGCCGCTATTCAATCCGGACGAAATGGGTAATAGCGAGGAACAGCTAGAAAAGGATCTGAATGCCACGCCTGCTTATACACGGCTTTTTCTGGAGGCATTTGACGCTCCACCTACAGTTGCCAATGCCGCTCGGGCCCTAACGGCCTTTCAGAATAGCTTGGTGAGCATGAACAGCCGATATGATCGATATGCGTACGGCGATTCAAAAGCACTGAGTGAACAGGAAATCCGTGGCCATAACGTATTCCGTGGATTCGTTGCACGATGTTCACAATGTCATATACCGCCGCTATTCACCGATAGCGAACTAGCGGTAATCGGCAGTCCCGCATTACCCGGCAAAAGTCCCGACCCGGGGGCTGGTGGATTATCCAAAGATCCCAACCTGCTCGGGGCATTTCGGGTGCCCACACTGCGCAATATCAGCAAAACCTCGCCTTACTTTCATGCCGGGCAATTTCGAAACTTGGAGGAGGTCGTGCATTTCTATAACGACAACCGCGGACATGCAGCGCCCAAGGACCAGAAGTTGAAGATCCACTGGCATGTCCATATGACCAGAGGCCCCGAGCTAAGTAAGCAAGATGAGGAAGATATTGTCGCCTTTCTTGAGAGCCTAGAAGACCAAGGCATGACTCCGGAAATTCCAAAAATCGCGCCATCGGGACTGCCGGTCGCGCCAGCACTCAACCTGGAGACCCCATGAAAATAAATAAAAAACTTATGCCTCTGGCGATAGCCGTTATGGTCGGGCAAACCGGTTTGGCTGGCGGCTTGGCCTATGCAGAAACTAATGCGCCGGCTACGACAACTCTTGAGGCCGAGTTACAGGATCCCGCAAAACAGGGGATCTATCGAAAAGAAGCCGAAAAGCTGCTGCTTTGCGAGGAGCTAAGTGATCCAAAAGCCAAAGCGGCCGCATTCGCCAAACTGGCGCCCATGAAGTGGGATCGCAAGCAGATGGGGTGCGGTGTGCGCTATGGCTTCGAACTGGCCCAGGCTCAGCCGGACAATATCGAACTGCAACTGCAGGCCCTGGGTGCGCTGATCGAGTACTTCGATGTACTCGACAAGAGCTATAGCCGTCTTTATTCGGCCAGTCCGGTAATGGATATCGAGCTTAGCCGACGCTGGACCGATACCCGTAACCAGAGCAAAGCCCTGCTTGCCGGCGTAGAGCAACTGTCTGGCCAGATCGCCGAAGTGGTGGCGTTACGAGGCCTCTACACACTGTTCTCGTTGCAACACGAAGCAACGGAGAAGGAAAAAATAGCGTCTCCAAGCATGGCTCTTCCGGATCTTGAAGGAGCCGTCAAGATGAAGCCAGGGGTGCTTGATGGTGGTGGCTTGTTGGCGCTTGGTACTGTTCTGCTGACATTGCCGGAGTTTGCCGGAGGTGACCTCGAGCGAGGTATCGCGCTATTGGATCAAGGTAGCGAACTAAGTCCTCAGAACCTGCAGATCAAAACTGCACTCATCGATGCTGAAATAAGCGAGCGAAATCAGCCGAAAGCCCTGGCTGTTTTAAAAGACGCCGCGAATATCAGCGAACAAGGACAAAACGAACAAGACTACGCGGACGAACTGCGCAAGTTGTCTGGCCAGGCCGTGCGTCTGGAGCAGACGGAACTTGCTAAACAACTGCAAACTCGACGCGAGCTTTTCTTGGCGGCACATCCATATCTGAACAAACGCCTCTCTACCGCTACCGCCGGTCATGGTGGAGTTGATCCATTCACCGGGCAAGATCCCGAAAACATTCAATGATGGAGTCCAACATGAGATCAGTGATTCGACTGACCGCTCTGATTGCGGCAGCGTGCATGAGTGCGACTGCGGCAGCTCAAGAGTTCACAGTGCGTTCAGGTCAGAGCATTCAGGATGCAGTAAAGAAGGCCAAGGATGGAGATGTCATCCTGGTTGAACCTGGTAAATATACCGAGTCGATCTATATCGACAAGCAGAACATAACACTCAAGAGTACGAAGAAGGGCGAGGCTGTGCTTGACGGAGAAAACAAGCGCAACGATGGCATCATCGCTTCAGGCCACGGTGTAGTGATCGACGGGTTCATGGTGAAGGGTTACAAGGGTAACGCGATAATGACTCAGGGCTCCAATAACTTCAAAATTATTAATAATGAGGTGTCCGGGGCCTTCTATGCGATCTTTCCGCAGTTCGGAAAGAACGGGCTCGTGCAGGGGAATGAGGTCTATGGCTGCGAGGACGCCGGAATCTATGTTGGCATGAGCGACAACATTGATGTGCTGGACAATATCGCCCACGATAACGTGCTGGGCCTCGAGTTCGAGAACACGCGTAACGCATTAATGGCCGGCAATAAGGTCTACAATAATACTGCAGGTATCATGCTCTCCCTGATTCCCGGCCTGCCGGTCAAGGACTCTCGGCACGTGGTAATCAGGGACAATGAAATCTACAACAACAACCTGAATAACTTCGCTCCCGCCAGTTCAATTGCCGCAAGCGTACCGCACGGTTTGGGCGTGCTCGCCGTGGGCTATGACGACGCAACCATTGAGAACAATCTGATCAAGGATAACCACAGCGCAGGAATCTTCGTCGCGGATAACGTAACTTTCGGCCTGGCGGATGACCCCAAGGTCGATCCTCACCCTGACAATATCAGGGTTATGAAGAACACCTTCATCAATAATGGTGAGGGGCCCGAAGGTATCCTGGCCGATTTTATTGCTCCCGCGGGAAGAGTTGGCTTTGAAATCATCTCCACTGGCAAGGGCAAGGGGCATTGTTCCGCACAGCAGGAAGGTGTAGAGGGGCTTGGAACCAAGCGCTGGGGCGTTTGCGATGACAGCGTGAGCAAGGCGAACTACAAAACGGCGATGCTTGAACAACCAGTGAAAAGCGAACCGTATACCGCCGAACAGCGTGGTCGCCTGACATACCTGGCTGTCTGCACGGGTTGCCATACATACTCAAGCGTTCTGCACGGCCCTTCCATGCAATCTATCCAGGCACTCTATGGCAAGGATGAAGCAGCGCTGGTCAAGTACATCGCCAACCCGGTGCGCAAGCGTAGCGATTTTGCTGAAATGCCGCCGCAGGCGTACTTGGGCGACGAAACGCTGAAGGCCATTTCGCACTTCATTCTCAACGAACTGAGTCAGTGATGCGCTAATTGGCAGTGGCCTGGCCTCTTGTCAGTCAAGTTCTCGAGCAGAAACCGGGGTCATGCCCTGGTTTCTTGGTTCTGCAACAGCGTCTTCGCTGAACGACTCGACAACAAGTGTTGGATTCGAAGGGTATCCGCTCGATAGACCACTTCTAGGTCTTGACCGTTATTTCAGGCGCTGACTCTCCATATTTGGCATGTCATGCCAGAGTTTCTGGCGCCGGATGACGAGTATTTATCGAGGCGCCTTGCAAATACTGCGATGACCTGGAGTAACCCTCCCCAGGCCTTTTAATAACAAAAAGCTTTGGAGTCGATGACTGTGTATCCACTCTCTAGTATCAAGAACTTGGCCGTGGCTAGGCTCGCTTCTGTTGCTCTGGCGCCACTCGCGATTGCTATATCCGCGCAAGCGGCAGAGTTTGAGGTAGGCGAAGTAACAGGTAATGCCCGTGGCAGTATTGCAGTAGGCGCAACCTGGAGTGCCGAGAACGCCGATCGTAATTTCATCAACCAAGGAAATGCCACCAGCATCGGCCTTGGTGGTGGCTTCAATCCAAATAACTCTACAACTTCCGATGACAATCGATTGAACTTCCGAAAGAAAAATAAGTTGGTGTCTTCGCCGGTAACGTTGCTTGGAGAGATGGATCTGCACTATCAGAATTATGGTGCATTCGTCAGGGGCAAGGCGTGGTACGACTACACCCTGGAAAACGAAGATGTAGATTTTGGACATCTACCAAATGGATACAGAAAGAACAGCAAGCTGGATGACAGCCATTTCGACGAATTGGCCAAGTTTCAAGGGGTAGCGTTACTGGATGCGTATATCTATGGTGACTTCGAACTCGCATCGGCGCCGCTACATTTGCGCGGGGGACGACAGGTCATCAACTGGGGGGAAGGGCTGTTCTTCCAGAGCGGTATCAATGAAATAAACCCGTTCGACCTTGCTGCTCTGGTGCGTCCGGGCTCCCAGCTGAAAGAAGCATTCCTGCCAACCAACATGCTTTATGCAAACCTCGGCGTAACTGACAACCTCACCCTGGAGGCATTCTATAAGCTGGAGTGGCGTAAAACAGTATTACCGGGCTGTGGCACGTTCTATGCCCCGAACGATTTGGCTCCGGATGGTTGCAACGGAATGACAGTGCTCAACGACCTCAATGCTGCATTGGGCGGTGAGTCCAACGATGCATCTGCATTGGCTAACGGCGTATATGTCCGCCGTGCGCGGGATGAAGATGCACGTGACGGTGGCCAGTTCGGCGTAGCGGCGCGTTATTACTTCGAGTCGATCGGCACCGAGGTGGGTGCTTACGCAATGAATGTGCACTCTACGGTTCCATTCTTTGCAGCACAACTTTTCGGTTCAGGTTTCGGCGGTGATTTCTCAGAACCAGATGCTGCGCGTTATCTTGCGAAGTTTCCTGAGGATATCCGAATTTTCGGCCTGAGCTTCAATAGTAGTATCATGGGCACATCGATATTCGGTGAGTATAGTTATCGCCCCAATCAGCCAGTTGGCCTTTATAGTGGCGATTTCGTGCCGGCCGTACTTGACCCGGTAACCGTCTCCAGCGTCTTTGGACTGCCACTGGCGAATGACGTTCTAGCCGCTACTCCGGGTAGCAAATTCAACGGTTATGATCGCCTGGAAACCTCGCAACTGACTCTTGGCTTCATCAAGAGTTTTCAGCAGGTGCTTGGCGCCGACAGTCTCAACCTGATTGGCGAGTCGGCATTAAAGTATGTTCATGATTTGCCAGGTAAGGACGAACGCCGTTACGGCAATGTCGATAATTATGGGAGCGATTTTAACTCGGAACTTGGTTGCCAGGCTGCTGTATTGCCTCAATACCAGAGATATGGCTGCTCTGGTGATGGGTTTGTAAGCAAGTTCTCTTGGGGCTACCGAGTGAATGCGGAGTTGAGCTACCTGAATGCGGTTGCCGGGGTGAACTTGACCCCCTATGTCTCCTTCGGTCATGACGTCAAGGGTTGGTCGCATGACGGCGAACTGGTTGAAGATCGTTTGCGCGGTACTGTCGGACTGCGTGCTGACTACGCCAAGAAGTACACGGTTGATGTCTCCTGGTCGGGTAGTGGTAACACTCGCTATGCACTTACCGACCGTGATTTCTTCGCTCTCAGTGCGCGGATGAGTTTCTAAGAGGCTAGAGGGGAAATTAAATGAACAACAAATTTATCAATTCCGCCTTGCTCTGCGGGTTCATATCACTGAGCAGCAATGTCACATATGCAAAGTTGAATTCAGAAGAAGCAGCACGCTTAGGAAAGGACTTGACTCCAACCGGTGCCGAGAGGGCCGGAAATCCGGAGGGAACTATCCCCGCTTGGGACGGTGGATTAACTCAGATACCGGGAAACTTCAAGCCTGAGGCTGGCTATGCTGACCCATTCGCAGGTGAGAAACCTCTATACACCGTCACGGCCGCCAACATTGCTCAGTACGCCAACGCACTAAGCGAGGGCCACAAGGCAATGATGAAGCAGTATCCTGATTACAAGATGAACGTCTACCCCAGTCATCGTACTAATGCTCTTCCAGCAGAAGAGTACGAGCAAATCGCCAAGGAATCCGTAAGCGTCGAGTTGGCAGATGGTGGGGTAGGGCTGACTAACTACCAGAAAACCAGTGTTCCTTTTCCAATACCGAAAAGCGGCTTGGAAGCTATCTGGAACCATATTGTGCGTTATCGCGCAGGAGGGAATAAGCGTTCTTATAGCCAGCTGATCGTGCAGAGTAACGGTAGTTTCTCGGCGGTTCAGACCGAAGCCAAGCAGATTATGGCGAGCACGCTGGGGAATCCGGAGCCAAACCGGCTTTACTATTATTTGGACGCTGTTACTGGTCCGGAAAGCCTTGCAGGACTCCAGACACTCATTCATGAACCTCTCAATCAAGTTAGTGAAACTCGCCTTGCCTGGCAGTATAACCCTGGGCAGCGCCGAGTGCTGCGTGCTCCAGAAGTATCCTACGATACCCCTGAACTCAGCGCCGATGGTCTGCGCACCACGGACAGTGTGGATATGTTCAACGGTGCGCCGGATAAGTATGACTGGAATCTGGTTGGGAAGAAGGAGATGCTGATCTCTTATAATAATTACAAGCTAAGTGATCGTGGCTTGAAACATGCTCAAATTGTCGGCAAGGAGCATATGAATCAAGATCTGATCCGTTATGAGTTGCACCGTGTCTGGGTGGTCGAGGCTAATCTTAAACCTGGGGCACGTCATATCTATGCAAAACGCCGCTTCTATCTTGATGAGGATAGTTGGAACATTGTTCAAGCGGATATGTACGACGGACGTGGCGAACTCTGGAGGGTCATGGAGGCACACACGTTGCAGCGGTATGACATCAAGGTGAATTTCCCCGCCAGCGATGTCGGCTATGACCTGCAGGCGCGCCGCTATGTCGTTAACGGCGTAGAGAATGAGGAGAAAGCGCTGAGCCAGTTCGGCTGGAGAGGGACGTTGCGGGAGTTTAATCCCTCGGCTTTGCGCCGCTCCGGTCGATAACCAGACATTCTCAATGTGGTGTGGAGAGAATTATCGCTCTCCGTACCCTTTTCAATTGAGGACGCGGTTTATTTTAAATTCGCAGCGTTCGAGGAAATCAATGATATCGGGAATGGTCTAGGGGGGCGAAAGAATGGAAGGGCATTCGCGGAATGATAATCTTCCGGGTCGACCATTTTGGTCTGGGGTGTACTAAGTAAAAAATAGAAGGTAAACTTTCTTTTGGCTGATAGCGAGTGACAACAAGATGAGCGCTGCTTGCTCCTACGGTACTCCACGTCATGGAGTGAATTTCGCTAGCTCCTATTTTCGAATTGCGTTCATTGCCTTGCTATTGGTCCAACTGTTTCCATTGACCGTGGCGGCTGCACAGGATCTGCATGGTGACATTTGCTTGACGGCGGTGAAAGTCATGCTGGAGCCGCCAGGATTCTCAAGTCCCCGATTGAAGCAGTTGGAGGACCTTCGTGCTACTCTGCCGCAGCTTGACAATAAGTTGCAGCCTCCCATGCAGCGTCTGATCCGAAGCATGGATAAGCTCTTGGCGACACTGCATGGGCAGTCCCCTCTCTCTCCTCAAGATCATGATGAGTTCAACATCGCGTTGTTGGACATGCTGACGTTGGTAAAACCTGGCTCTTCGGCATACGAAACGCCGTTGACCGACTTGCCTGAGCGCCTCGATTTTGCTTTGGTGCTCTATGTCTCGTGGGCTGAGATTGGTAGCTTGCGCCCGGCGCGAGAGCAGTCTGATAGCTACTTGGGTTTGGATATTCCATACTTGGCAGAAAGCATCGAGCGCGATCTGCTTCGTGATGATTGGGTTTCGTTAAATGACGAGCATCAACGGCGGATCCTAGAAGATGCGCAAGCGCGTTGGCGATATATTGCCAAGCTGTTGCTCAAGGTCAATACAGACCCGGCGCCACTAAGCGTTGCGAAACAAATAGGTAAAATTAGAAGCAATCTCTTGTTGTTGCGTCGATCAAGTGAGGCGTGAGTTCATTTCCTGATATTCTATTCGATCAGGAGTCTGGCTGATCGTGTCTGCTATTCATCGCATCAAGCCCGTATCTATAGTGACGAGTCGACAGCACCGAGGCTGTCTCTGAGCGGGTAAGCAAGGAAAGTGTTGGGGGCTATTCAAGTCTAGATAGCCTTCTTGCGGTACTCGCGCGGAGTAAGGCCTGTCCAGCGACGAAAGGCGCGGGTAAAGGAACTGGCTTCGTTGTAACCAAGCATTAGTGCTATATCGGTCAGACGATCATTGCTATTGCTGACATATTCGAGGGCGAGCGCGCGTCGAACATCTTCGACCAATGTACCAAACTCCAGGTCAAGTTCACTGAGTCGACGCTGGAGCGTCCTAACACTCATGTTGAGCGACTCAGAGACCTGAGCCACGCCAACTCGTCCACGTCTTAACTCGATGGCGATCGCCTGTGAGACATCCGCGAGCAAATTGGCGGGTTGGCTAAGACGTTTTCTCTGCTCTTCAAGAAATGGTTGAAGGGCCTGTAACAAGCGCTTGTTCGCTGTAAGAATTGGTAAGTCAAGGATGACCTTGCTGAAATAGAGCCTATTACAGTCCTGATTGAAGAATATTGGGCATCGGAATATTTCGCGATGTAGAGCCAGGTCCTTCGGCGGGGCGTGTTCGAAGTCGACGCGGGTAGGTGCCAGGGGACTCCCCGTCACTTCCCTGAAGCAAGATAGCAGTGCCGAGATGGAAAGTTCGGCATCTTGCCTTCGTTGTGTAATGGTCGTGTCGGTCACTTGATACGAGATCACGACCAGCCCATCTTCCTCATTGACATCGAGCTTTTCAGCCTGGCTACGCACCACCATGTAACGACACAGGCCGTCGATTGCATCACTGAGCCGATCCATGCTGCGGGTCGCTTGCCCAACCACACCAAAGTCCGCTGTGCGCATCTGGCTTCCGATGCGTAATCCGATCGGCTCTCCAAGAGCGTTTCCCGCCAGTTCAAGCAATTTCACCACGCAGGCTTGTGGGCACTGGATCTCAGGGTCGCTGAAGAACGAAGAATCCAGCCCGGCTTCCGTAAGGTAAGGGCTGAGTATGTCTGCGAACCGGCTGAACAATAGCTCCGGATGCGATGCGTTAACCGGTGAAGTTGTCATGGCTTGTGATATCTCGGTTGACGTTTATGGCGCAATGGAAGGTTTCGGGCTGGTGGAACGAAGAAATGTGCCTGATGGCGGCGGGTGGGCAGGCGGAAATTGCGGGTCGATGTGACCCCTTCCTGCTTTGGAAGCACGGAGGGCGGGAGCGTGGTGGGACCTTGGATTCATGGGCTTGCGCGGATAGTTGTTCTTGTAAGGCGCCAGTCCGTCCCTGCGCCCTGAAGCGGAGCCTGGGCAGGGCAGTGGTGCGTTCGCGTTGAAATAAAGCGTAACAACCCTGGCCGCAGTAGGGAAGCCGGTAGTCTACGCGGGCAATTTGCTACCAAAACGAAAG
Organism: Pseudomonas sp. GCM10022186; assembly: GCF_042656385.1. Lineage (NCBI taxonomy): Bacteria > Pseudomonadati > Pseudomonadota > Gammaproteobacteria > Pseudomonadales > Pseudomonadaceae > Pseudomonas > Pseudomonas sp. GCM10022186. The sequence goes on along the minus strand of NZ_JBHSOU010000010.1, from coordinate 272,676 downwards.
CAATGCGTATGCCATATGCGTCTTGATCCCCGAGGTTGGCGCACCTTTTCCAGTCCAGTTGATTAGAAAAGTTTGTGAGGGGCTGTGCCAGAGAGATATCCGGCGCCTGGATGGCTGGCGGGGATTTGGGTGGGGAGCTGTGGCACCAAATAGCAATTATTTGGCACGAAACGTTCAGTACCGCCAGTGGCCGGCTGAGATACTCAGGCCACCCGGCAAGGCGAGTGCGTCAAGAGTCAGGTCTTGGTCGGGCCTCAAAACAATAACTCATCAAAGGGTTCAAATGAGCACTCTTCAAGGTCGATGCACCTTTTTGGTGCTTTGCAAGGCTCGCGTTCAAAAGATGGGCCTTTTCCGCTTTCTGCCAGCCCTGGCCTGCCGCGCTGACTTCAATGGAGACGGCTAGGCAATGTGTTGCTCCTTCACTTTGGGGTGGAAGGTCCGGCCTGAAGCCCTTCTCTTTCGAGTATCCCGCATGAAAACCGTGAATTTCACCGCGCTCGCGCTGCTGTTTGGCTTGGGCGTAAACCTGCAGGCCGCGCCCTTGGGTGACCGCTTGGAGCGTGCGTCGCACTTATCACCGTTTGCCATTCATGCACCGCTTACCGATGTTCAAAGCATAAGGGGGCGATTGGTTATGGTCGGCGAAAGCGGCCATATATTGCTCCGAGATACAGATGGAAATATCAAGCAATCCGAAGTTCCGGTCGATCTGTTGCTGACAGCTGTCCATTTTGTCGACGAAATCAACGGCTGGGCCGTTGGTCATGATGGCGTGGTTCTTCGCAGTGCGGACGGCGGCAAGACCTGGAACAAGCAGCTAGACGGGCGGCATATCAGTCAATTGATGCTCGACTGGGCTAAAGCCGACGTCGCGCGCCGGGAAAAGGAAAACGCGGGTGCGCCGGGTGACGAAGAGATTTCCACCGCACTGGATAATGCGCTCTTTGCTCTTGACGATGCCGAGGCAGGTAGAGCGTCCGGCCCTTCCCGTCCTTTGCTGGACGTGTGGTTTCGCGATGCACAAGAGGGGTGGGCAGTAGGTGCCTACGGCATGATCGTTCACACCAGCAATGGCGGACAGAGTTGGGAGTTTGTGTCGGACCTGGCCAATCCGGACCGCCTGCATCTCAACGCTGTTCTCGGATTGGTCGATGGCGGTTTGCTCGTGGCGGGCGAGGGGGGGCGCTTGTATTCGTCTAGTGATGGAGGGCGCCACTGGGAGGTTTCCCAACAACTCACTCAGGCATCGATCTACAGGCTGATGCAACTCAAAGATGGTCAAGTGCTCGCCCTCGGTTTCGGAGGGGCGTTGCTCTCCAGTGTGGATGGGGGACGGAACTGGAAAACAATCGCTTTGCCGGTGCCGGTCAGCATTTACGGCGGTGAACAACTGAGCGATGGCAGCCTGGTACTCGCGGGGCAGGGGGGCATGTTGTTGTACAGCGGTGATGGGCAGCAGTTCGAAACTATCAACAATGGACATACTGACTCTCTTCTCGGGGTGGCCCAACTCAGCCCCGAAGTACTGGCCTTGGTTGGTAGCAGCGGCCTGCAGTTATTGCCTGTGGCTGAGTTGAAGGAGCGGCTTTAATGAATGCGCAAATGAAAAATGTCTTGGCTCCATTGAAATCGACTGCCTTGCAACGGCTGATTGATCTGGTCGAGAGAGTGCTGTTCCACAACCGCTTGACAGTTCTTCTGGTGTTTCTTTTTGCATCCGTGGCGCTGGGTATTGCCGCATTGTCACTTCGCCCGGACGCCAGCTTCACCCGAATGATTCCCGGTAGCCACCCGTTCATCCAGAATTATCTGAAGTTTGAAGATGTGCTGCGCCCGCAGAGCAATGTCTTAAGAGTTGTGGTGGAGAACCCGAAAGGAGACATTCTTACAAAAGAGTTTCTAGAAACTTTGCGTGAGGTAAACGACAAGATCTTCTACGTGCCCGGTGTCGACCGTGGCAACCTCAAGTCATTGTGGACGCCAAACGCCATGTGGGCCGAAGTGACCACAGAGGGGTTGCGTGCCGGCAGGGTGATTCCCGACACCTATGACGGGAGCCCGGCGGCCCTGGCCCAGGTCCGTCACAATATTCAACGGGCTGATATGATTGGCAGCTTCGTCGCAAACGATTTCACGTCGGCGGTGATCCGTGTTCCATTGCTGGAAAATGATCCGGAAACCGGCAAGCCATTGGACTACGGGGTGGTTAGCCAGACACTGGAGACCGAAGTGCGCGAATACTTTGCGGGCCAGGGGGTAGTAATTCGTATAATCGGTTTCGCCCAGATCATCGGTGATCTTCTGGCGGCAGCTGCAGACATCGCTTTGTTTTTCTCGGTAACCGTGGTTCTTATCGGCGTCCTGCTCTATATCTACTGTCGTTGCTGGCGTAGTACCGCTGTAACAATCTTGACCTGTTTGCTGACTGTGGTGTGCCAGCTCGGGTTGCTTAGGATTCTGGGTTATGGCCTTGATCCCTATTCCATACTCGTGCCTTTCCTGATCTTCGCAATCGGGATTAGCCATGCGGTCCAGAACATTAACCTGATGATGGGAGAGATGGGAGCGGGAGCAACTCCGCTGGAAGCGGCAAAATGTACCTTTCGCGCCCTTTTCATCCCAGGTTCGACAGCGTTGCTGGCCGATGCAGTTGGCTTCATTACGCTGTTGGTCATTGATATCGGCGTGATTCAGCAGCTTGCCGTTACTGCGAGTGTCGGCGTACTTGTCGCTATATTCACGAAGATGTTTCTGCTGCCGGTATTGATGTCCTATGTTGGAGTCAGCCCTCGAGGTATGCGTCAGCAACAAGAGCGTGCGAATTCGGACTGGCCTGTTTTTCAGCGTTTGTCCGCGGTTGTGGAGCCGCGTATAGCACTGCCCCTGGTGTTGATAAGCGTAGTGTTGCTCGGCATTGGCTATTACGCACGGCATGATTTGAAGATTGGCGACCTAGACAAGGGCGCGCCTGAGTTTCGTCCGGAGGCTCGTTACAATCAGGACAATGCTTACCTGTTAAAAAATTACAGCACCAGCACTGATGTCTTCATTTTGATGCTCAAAACGCCGCCTGAACGCTGCTCGCGATTTGCTGTCGCGGATCTGGCGAATCAACTAGAGCAGACCTTGCAACAGGTTGACGGTGTTGAGTCGGTACAATCGCTGTATCGGGCCATGCGCTTCGATATCCTGGCTCGAAACGAGGGCAATCCCAAGTGGGCTGAGTTGTCGCGTGATCAGTACGTAATGAATAACGCCCGAGCAAGTGTGTCGGCTGAGCTCGTTGATGCACATTGTAGTGTTGTGCCAATCAGTCTCTACCTGGCCGATCATAAAGCGGAAACTCTGGATCGTGTCGTCGAGGCCGTGGACAAATTCACTCGTCAGTACGAGACCGGCGAGGTCGAAATTCTACAGGCGGCCGGGAATGCGGGAATTGAGGCAGCGACCAATATGGTTATCAAGCAGTCCGAGAAGCTTATGTTGGTTCTGGTCTTCGTGATTATCTCATTGGTGGTGCTTTGGGAGTTCCGTTCGCTAAAGGTGACTTTTTCCCTAATGGCACCGCTTTATCTATCCACCGTGCTTTGCGAGGCCGTGATGGCAAAGATGGGGCTGGGGGTGAAGGTTGCTACCTTGCCTGTGATTGCTCTTGGAGTCGGTATAGGCGTTGATTACGGTATCTATCTCTATAGCCGCATGGAAAGTTTCCTGCGTATGGGGTTGAATTTCCGTGCTGCTTATTTCGAGGCACTGAAAACAACAGGAACTTCCATTGCCTTCACTGGTATTACCTTGGCTCTCGGAGTGACTACCTGGGTATTTTCGTCGCTTAAGTTTCAGGCCGATATGGGTTTGCTACTGATGTTGTTGTTTGTATGGAACATGGTGGGCTCCCTCCTGTTGTTGCCGGCGTTGGCGTCCTTGTTGATATTAAATGGGCGTGCCCCAGTGGCCGGAACTGGTTTGGCCAGTCCGTCGGAATAGGGTTTTGGCTGTATATCTTGGACTGGGCTCCGTGTCATGAGGGCGGATATGATGTTTCTCCCGGGGATACGACTGCTGGATCGATTGCCGCTGAGGCAGAAATTTGCGTTGATTAGCCTGGTGATATTCGTTCCAGTCATGCTGGTCAATGCATTGCTTATCGAGGAGCGTTTGCGATACAACTCATCTGTTAATAATGAGTTGAAAGGTGTTCCATTGATTCGTAATAGCCTTGATTTCATCAGTACCCTCCAAGCGCTATACGATATGAGTCAGGCCCAAAGGACCTTGCAGGGCAGTGCGACGGCGACCGATCTTAATCCATTGCGGGAGCAGGGGATCAGTCAACTTAATGAACTAATCCCTGATTGGGACGATACCGCGAGCACAGTACGCTTTGTTGAACTTAGAGACGAGTTGAAGGAGATATTGCAAGGCGTTTTGTCTCAGTCAGTCACAACTCGCCAAAGCCAACTCAAGCAGGCGTTGGATCAAGCGCCGGAACTGCTCAAGCTTGCTGCCAGTGGGTCAGGTCTGACTCAGAATAGTTCTGCCCACGTGCGCAATCTGGTGGACTTGTTGATACAGAAAGGCGCAAAGGTTCGTTGGGTGATGGGGCAGGCTCGCGCGATTGGATCGGAAGCCTTTCTGCTACAACGGTTACCAGGGGCGGCGAGTGATCAGCTCGATGGCGTAAGTGTTGAACTTGCAAGCTTGGGTAATGAGTTCCAGGCAATATTGGAGAATGGTGCTTTACCTGCCTCGCTCGGTAGGGATTTGCAAGCCAATATCGATACGTTGGCCGTGACGCGTACGATGCTGGAGAGAAAATTACTCTTTTCCGATGTTCTGGCGTCGCCGTGGCAGGATTTTTATTCTGATATGTCGGAGCGTTTGCAGAGCATCCTGACTATAGAGCAGAGCGCGCTGGCGGCTCTGGAGCAACAGTTGGAGAAAAATCTCGAAAATAGCCAACGGTCGATGTTCATGCAGGTTGCTCTGACTGTGCTGAGTTTGACCTTGATCATTTATCTCTGTCGTGCGTTCTATATGTCGCTTCGGAGAACCTTGAACTCACTCGCGGACACCCTGCAACGAGTTGCCGACGGCGATTTTACCTGCTGTCATCATGCGGAAGGCCGAGACGAACTCAAAGATTTGGGACAGGTGCTCAACAGTAGTATTCAACGTGTTCGCGGGTTGATCAGTGAAGTTCGTGACGCAGTAGGGCAGGTTGAGACGCAAGCCAGGCAAGTTGAAGGTATTGCTAGGGATGCTCTGAAGTAGCCATGCGTTTCTGGCTAACTTCAGCGCCTGCCGATTTTGAAAGCGCCCACTCGACCCATAACACCTAGATCCGTCGCGCTTCACTCTCTTATTCGCTGCCGCGAGCACCTCGCAGCAGCCATTTCCCGCATTACAGGCGCACCTCTCCTGCGTTGGCCAACAAATGTCGGCGGGCCATCCACAGATTCGACAGAGCAAACAGCGTCACCATTTGCGCGGCATTCTTGGCCAATCCGCGGAAGCGCACCCTCACGTAGCCAAACTGTCGCTTGATCACGCGGAATGGATGCTCAACCTTCGCCCGCACCTGGGCCTTGGCTTTCTCGATCTTGCGGATCGCTTTGTACAAGGCACTGCGCTTGCCATGCTTCTTATAGGTGCTGCGTCGGGCGGCGACCTGCCAGATGACTCGGCGACCTTCATGTTCAGGGCGTTTTTCGACTCCGGTATAACCAGCGTCAGCACACACCACGTTTTCCTCGCCGTGCAGCAGTTTGTCGACCTGGGTGATGTCCGCGACATTGGCGGCGGTCACCACCACGCTGTGCACCAGGCCCGATTCTTCGTCGGCACCGATGTGCGCTTTCGCGCCGAAGTAATACTGGTTGCCCTTCTTCGTTTGATGCATCTCCGGGTCACGCTTGCCGTCCTGGTTCTTGGTCGAACTGGGCGCGTGGATCAGCGTGGCATCGACGATAGTGCCCTGGCGCAGCGACAGACCCCGGTCACCCAGGTAACCATTGATCACCGCCAGAATCCCAGCCGCCAACTCGTGCTTCTCCAGCAGACGCCGGAAATTGAGGATGGTGGTTTCATCGGGAATACGCTCCAGGCTCAGCCCGACAAACTGGCGCAGGATCGTGGTCTCGTACAGCGCCTCCTCCATCGCCGGATCGCTGTAGCCGAACCAGTTCTGCATCAGATGTACGCGCAGCATCGCCATCAACGGATACGCCGGACGACCGCCTTCACCCTTGGGGTAGTGCGGCTCGATCAGGGCAACCAAGCCCTTCCACGGCACCACCTGATCCATCTCGATCAGGAACAACTCCTTGCGGGTCTGCTTGCGCTTGCCGGCGTACTCGGCGTCGGCGAAGGTCATCTGTTTCATCGGGAAACTCGGGCAACGGGATCGGCGTATTTCACCAGAAACGGGAAGTCTTCTTCAGGGTTTCCCTAGTGAAACCAACGCTGCAATGATTCTCCAACGCAAAATGATTGGTCAGGTTTCTGCCGCAATGAAACAGATGACCGAGGCGGCCCAAGCGGTCGCCGGGAGTGCAATCAGTGCTGTAGATGGCACTCAACAGGTTAGTCATGAAACCTCCTATGGCAGCAGCCTGGTTATCAATCAGGCAGCTGCTATCGAAGCTTTGGCTCAAGGTATTGAGGGATCAGTGGCAGTCATCGAGCGACTTGCGAGTGATAGCAGCACCATTGGCCAGGTACTGGATGTAATCAAGAGTGTTGCCGAACAGACTAATTTGTTAGCACTCAATGCCGCCATAGAGGCCGCTCGAGCCGGTGATCAAGGTCGAGGATTTGCGGTTGTAGCAGATGAGGTCCGCAGCCTGGCGATGCGCACGCAAAATTCAAGCCGTGAGATAGAACGGATGATATGCCAGCTGCAGGAGGGGGCCGCTGCTGCCGTTCAGTCGATGGACAACAGTCAGGTTATGGCTAATGAAAACGTCGCGAGCTCGGTGAAAGTTCGATCAAGCCTGGAGAATATACTTAAAACAGTCAGTCAGATTGCAGAGAAGAGCTTGAGTATATCAACTAGTGCAGAAGGTCAGACAGAGGTTGCATTAGAGGTCGATAGCAATATTCTGCAGATTAACCAAGCCGCAGAGCACACAGCAGCCGGAGCCAGCCGAGCCGAGCAGGCGAGCCAGCAACTTAGGCGGCTGGTGGAGCAATTGAATGGGCGGATCAGCATGTTTCGTGTGTGAGAGCTGGTGGTTGATGGCACGCCGCATTGAGGTGGTGGCCTGGTGACATAGCGCAGGGTTTAATGCCTGCAGGCTCGCTCAACGTTCCTCGAATCTGAAATGATCTATAAAAAATTCTTCCGTCGTACTAGGAGAGCAATGTCTATCAGTCATGCCGGGCAGTCAGATAGTTCGCCGCGTTATTCATGCTAACTAAGCGGGACTGATGACTGGGCTAGGCTCCTCTGCTAGGAGTGAACTTGGTCATGCGCACATACGCCCGATACGAGCCCACAATATCCGTTTGTTATGTCAGATTGCTGGCCGACTATGCATGCCAGCACGGTTTGTCTGTGCAAGACTTGTTGCAAGGTGTCGGTCTCTCGGCCGATGCATTGCTCGATGCTGAATCCCGTTTGGCATTTCATTGCTATGCGGAAATGATGGAGTTGGTTGCGCATAAACTCGAAGATGTGAATCTTGGCCTTCATCTGGGGCAGCAAATGAGAATCGGTCACCTCGGAAGCTATGGGCTAATGATGATGTCCTGTGCAACCATCGCAGAGTTAGTGCCGCGAATGGTGCGCTACGCTGCATTGATGCATGAAGCTTGCCGAGATGAAGTTGAGGAGGCCAATGGAGAGTGGATTCTTCACTGGTGCAGCAATCATCCGGAGAATGTATGTCCTGGGCGGCATCATGTGGAGCAGAACTTTGCTTCGCTTGTTACCATGCAAGCGTGGGCTACTGGAAAGACAGTACATCCGCTGTGGGTTTCATTTCGTCACGCCAGGCCCGATGATATCAGGGAGCAACAAGAGTTCTTTGCATGCCCATTGCATTTCGGTGCCATGGAGAACTCCATTTCCTACCCTCCGGAGATTCTGGACCTCCGCCTGATACAAGAAAACCGTCAAGTCTTGCAGGTGATGGAATCACTTAGTTCCCAGCAATTAGATTTTCTCGAAGCACGCTCGGAGCCTGAGTGGATGACGGTTTGCAGGCAAGCGATTGCCGAGTCGCTCAAGGATGCGTCGTCGTCGCTTGACCATATTGCCTCTACTGTTGGTGTGCCAGGCTGGAAGCTGCGGCGCCTTTTGGCAAAAGAAGGTCTTACAGTTCGTGACTTAGTTGACAGTGTACGCCAAGACTTGGCCAGGCATTACATGGCCAATCCGGATTTGAGTTTGCTTGATGTTGCATTCCTTCTTGGTTTTTCTGAGCAGAGCGCTTTTCAGCGGGCGTTCCGGAGATGGACTGGAGAAGCCCCAGGGCGCACAAGACGCACAATGCTAGAGGGGCGGAATCTCTAAGCTTTATATAGCTGCCAGTGATGGTGAGAGCGCTACGTCTTGCGAAAATGTATATTCGTTGAGAATTGCTCGTTTAAAGAGTCTCCTATGTGTGCTCTGCGGTCAAGTACAGGTCGGTACGGTCAAGATTTGGTCCAGTATTGGAGGTAGCCTCAAGAGGTCAACGAAAATAAGAAGGGCTTTAAAATGATTCTTATGCGGCTGGTCTGGTTTGTTCGACTTGCACTTGTTAGTGGTGTTTCTTGTGGCGGGGTGGTGTCCACCGCGATAGCTGCTTCGTCGGTCGACAACATAGCTGGGGCTGGGTGCTTCATTGATAGTCCGCTAAACGCCATCGGCGGATCATCGGTTATGGCCGTTAATGGTGTTACCTATACCAGAACACACCGTCCGGACGCGCCAGGTCCGTTGGAAGTCCCGACTGGCATACCTGTGGTAGCGCAAGCGGATAACTGTACCGTGGAAAGTGGTTATCGCTTTGGTAGCGGCTTGTACGATACAACTGGTCCTATTGGTGGGAGGCCAGTGGGGCATTCTGATCTGGTGGGGCATGTGGTGCCAACCCAAGTGCCAAATGGCATCCATATGCGACTTTTCGCTCGCGCTTTCGTTGTCGAGTCTCCGTGTAATTCCAAACGAGTAATGATGGTAACGGATGATCATGCATTTCCCTCGGGGTTGCTGCGACAAGAGGTGCTCAGAAAAATTTCAGAGGACCCTGCTCTGGCGGCGTACTATGGGTCAGAGAATATTATGCTCTCGAGCACACATACCCATGCAACTCCCGGTGGGTATGGCGAGCCTGGTGTATTTCCAGAGTTGGATGCCGGTACGCCTCAGGTAATTGTTGATCTATATAAATTGATCCAGGGTGGTGCGAGTAGTGTTGCCCAGTTCGATTCCGATAATTTCCGTATTGTCTCGGATGGGATCGTGCAAGCTATACGCAGGGCTCACGCCAACCTTGAGGCGCATCCTCAAGTGGCAGGTATCAATATGTCCGTTGGGGAGTTGCTGAATGCCAACAGCAATCGCAGTCCTCTGGGGTATCGCCAGAATTCACCGTCTGAGCGTGCCGGCTTCGTAGATTCGGATGGCAACGAAATTGATGTGGATAAACGCTTTCTGCAGCTGAACTTTGTCCGTAATAGTGGCAGTGCGGTGGGAGTATTGAACTGGTTTGGAGTTCACCCTACTGCAATGGGGAACCACAACCGACTGGTGTCAAGTGATACGAAAGGCTATGCCGCGCTTGGTTTTGAAAAATTAATGGGGACAAAGTACAAGCCTGATGTCAATGGCGTCGCTGATGGCGCAGATAACTTTGTTGCCGCGTTTTCGCAAAGCGGGGAAGGAGATTCAGTTCCGGATCTATTTGTCTTGGACAAGGGGGTGACGGGAAGCGACTTTCCGGGCTTCGGTGTTCCTTATAGATACAGATTTGGGACCGAGGATCCGTTCGAATTCAATGAGCCAGGCTTTGCTCTTGGTGCTCGTGAGGCGGTCAAAGTACACGGTACCAAACATTTGGCGCAGGCCATCAAGCAGTTTGACGGTGGTGGACGGCTCACGGGACCTGTTGATTATCGGTTCTTCTATGTTGACATGAGTAAAGTCGTTGTTGCGGATCCAGCTGTGCTGACCGCGAATACCTTTGCGGATTTACCTGGGGCCCTTTATGCCGACAATCCAAAGAAAACCTGCACAGCGGGTTCTGGAGTGGCCTTCGCTGCCGGTGCACCCAACGGTTTAGGTTTCTTGGCTAGCGGATTCGCATGCAGCGGAACGGCTCCTTCACCTTACTTTCTAGAGGCAAGAACTGGATATAACGGTCTTTTCAATGGACAGGGTTCGATCACTGTTTATGATCAAAATACCCCTTCCAATGTGCCATTCGATGGCGTGGCGGTGACGTCGATACTGGCTCCTGTTTTCTGTGCCGCAAAAGCTGCGAATCCTAAGATGGATTGTCAGGCCGAAAAGCCTGTGGCCGGGGAGTTTCCTGGGGAGTTTGCGCCCTTGCAGATTTTCAGGATAGGCAACCTGGCCGTCCTCGGTGTTCCTTGGGAGGTCACGACGATGGCTGCCCGGCGGCTGAAGAAAGCCGTTATGGAGGTCCTGGCCCCTGTCGGAGTGGATACAGTCGTCATTTCCGGTATATCCAACGGATACCTTAACTATATGACCACGCGGGAGGAGTACAGCGCCCAGATGTATGAGGGAGCGTCTACTCCATATGGTCCTTGGCAGTTGGCTGCTGCGATGCAGGAGTACCGTCGTTTGGCCCAGACCATGGTTGATAATCTGCAGGCGCCGATTGGACCTCAGCAAACCTTCAGCAAAGGTGCCACAGCGCCTATCACTGTGGATTTCCCGGCTAACTTTGGCGCACTGCTTAATGATGCTTTACCCTTGTACACTCAAGGCAATGTCGTCGACGTGAGCTGGCAAGGAGGCTATCCGGGGAACGATCCAAAAACTATGTCGTCATATCTATATGTTGAGCGACAGAACTCATCTGGCGGTTGGGACGTCGTAGCTACCGATAAAGATGCTGAGCTGGTGTTTCTTTGGACGTGGAGCCAGAGTCCGGCGCTTACGCTCATTCATGCTGTGGATTCGTCTATGGCCATCGCACAATGGACTATCCCAAAAAATACGCCGCCGGGTAAGTATCGTATCCGGCACGAGGGAGTCTCGCGTATATCTGTCCATTCACAACCGACGCCGTATACAGGTGTGTCTCGAGTATTCCAAGTTTCAGGAATAGCTGCAGCATGCCCTTAAGCTGGCAGCGCTTAGGGAGGGGCATTGGATTTTTCCATTGCTCCCCCTTTCATTGAAGATTATTGCGAATAAGTTGCACCGGGCTATACATTGTCGGCGCTGATTGAATATTGACCCACCCTGCCGATTGAAAAATGACCCAGGGCGGCTTGCCGATTTTCACCTCGGCAATTGTGGATAAGCCTAGCAGTCGACAAACCTGCAAACGAAGCTGACCCCACCTTCCAATCCTGTGGCGGGGTCAGCCCGGCGAGATCAGAATGGGCCGTCCTCCGCTTCTTCCCCATGCTGCCGTTTGCGCTCCCGTGCCTGGATCTTGGTCTGTGCCGCCAGACTGCTGTTTTGCAGGCGGTAGGACTCGTTGCCGGTTTCGACGATATGGCAGTGGTGCGTGAGTCGATCCAGCAGCGCGGTGGTCATCTTGGCGTCGCCAAACACACTCGACCATTCGGCGAAGCTGAGGTTGGTGGTGATGATCACGCTGGTGTGCTCGTACAGCTTGGAGAGCAGGTGAAACAGCAGCGCGCCACCGCTTGGGCTGAAGGGCAAATACCCCAGCTCGTCGAGGATCACCAGATCCGCTCGCAGCAGCCCCCGGGTGATGCGGCCCGTCTTGCCGTCGTGTTTTTCGCGCTCCAGCAGGTTGACCAGATCGACCGTGGAGTAGAAGCGCACCCGCTTGTTGTGCTGCGTGATGCCAGATACGGCTAGTGCCGTCGCCAGGTGCGTTTTCCCCGTCCCCGGGCCGCCGATGAACACCACGTTCTGCGCGGTATCCGTAAACGCCAAACTGGACAGCTCCTTAATCAGGCGAGCGTCGGCACTGGAGACGCTGAAGTCGAAGCCCGCCAGGTCGCGGTGCATGGGCAGTTTGGCCATGTGCATCTGGTGGCTCACGGAGCGCACGGCGCGGTCGGCATGCTCCTGGTCGAGCAGATGTTCGAGCAACCACTTGGACGCCGCCGTGGTGGATTCGCCCTGAGCGGCCAGCTCGGCCCAGGCGTTGGCCATGCCGTGCAAACGCAGCCCTTTGAGTTCGTCGGTCAGATCACGCATTGCGCACCTCCTCATCGGTGCTGCGCAGTCGGTCATAGCGTGCGGTATTGGCGGCCGGGGCGACCTTGAGGTGCCGCGTGGTCTCGACCGCGGGCGGGGCTTCGGTCGAGGTCAAACGGGCCACGACGTTCAGGATGTGATCGGCACTCAGGCTGCCGGATTGCAGTACCAGCTCCACCGCAACCAGCACGGCATCCAGGCCGGCAATGGGCACGGCGGCCAGCACCTGGGTCATGATCCGGTCGCCCTGGGCGTGTCGCCTCAGCCCCTGCCTGAGCAGGCGCAAGGGTTTCGGTAAATCAGCAAACGGAGCGCCGTTGCGCAAGGCACCCGGTTTGCGCTCGATCAACGGGAGGTAGTGTTGCCAGTCATAGCTGACCTGGTCTCGATCAAAGAGGCGCTCGTGACTGGCAATCATGCCGTCATCGGCCATCACGACGATCCGAGCGGGATAGAGCCGGCTACTGACCCACTGGCCAACGCGCTCACAGGGTACGGAATAGCGGTTGCGGGCCACGCTGATCAGGCAGGTGCTGGAGACGCGCACCGTACGTTCGACGTAGCCATCGAAGGCGGTGGGCATCGGCATCATTTCCTCCCGCTCCAGCTCCAGGACTTCCGCCACCGTCAGCCCGTGGTACTGCGGGTGCACCAGTTCGTCCCACAAGGCGCGACAGCGCTGCGCGAGCCAGGCATTCAGCGCTTCGAAGCTGTGAAAGGTGCAGGCGCGGGCGTCCAACCAGATGCGGCGGCGGCTATCCTGCACGTTCTTTTCGACGATACCTTTTTCCCAGCCAGACGCGACGTTGCAGAAGTCTGGGTCGAACAGGTAGTGCGAACACATCACGGTGAAGCGGGCATTGACCGTGCGGCCCTTGCCCTTGCTGACCTTGTCGACCGCCGTCTTCATGTTGTCGTAGATGCCGCGCCGGGGCACGCCACCCAAGGCGGCGAACGAGCGGGTATGGGCATCGAACAGCATTTCATGTCCCTGGCTGGGGTAGGCGACCAACCAGAAGGCACGGCTGGCACACAGCTTCAGGTGCGAGACCTGGAGGCGTCGGAAGATGCCGCCAATCAGCAGACCTTCCCCGCTCCAATCAAACTGAAAGGCCTCCCCCAGCGCGAACGCCAACGGCACAAAGGCGCGTACCGCCTTGCCTTGTTCGCCGCGCCAGTGACGGATGAAGGCGGTGAGCTGGCTGTAGCCGCCGTCATACCCTTCAGCCCGGATCATCGACAGCAATGCCTTGGCACTCCGGCGATTCTGCTTCGCCCTGAAGGCATCGGCCCGGAGTGCCTGCTCCAACGTCTCGTGAAAGGGACTGAGCTTGTTGAACACGGCCCGCCGCTGGTAGACCGGCTGCGTTGACTCGGGTGCTCTGACCCATTTGCGGATGGTGTTACGCGACAGCCCGGTACGCTTGGCTATCTCATGCAAAGACAGCTTGTCGCGAAAGTACATCCGCCGAATTTTGCCCATCATTTCCATGCTGATCACCCCTGTGTTCTCCTGCTCAAAAATTGAGCAGGGGCAGTGGAACACCTGGGTCAGTTTTCAGTCAGCACAACGGGCTTTACTGGGTCAGTTTTCGGTCAGCGGCAACACAACAGGGAACATGCGGGCACAAAAAAACCGGCTGCAGCTGCCGGTTTCTGTGGGGTTCCGCTTCATGCCGGAACAAGTGGGGGCATGTGGGAATAGAAATCTGGAGCGGGCGAAGGGAATCGAACCCTCGTCATGAGCTTGGGAAGCTCAGGTAATGCCATTATACGACGCCCGCGAAGGGTGCCATTTTTACCAGAAGCGAGCCGCAAGGTGAAGCCCGGGGCAGTTACAAGTTACTGAAAATACTTGAACCTGCCCGGGCGGCCACGCGCTCAAACCGCCACAGCCTGGTAGTCGGCTGCCTGTTGGTGACGGGCAAGGCCCTTGTTCACCGGTGCCTTGAGGAAGCTCAGCAGGGTCTGTTGGGTCTGCAGCCAGGCGGCCTTGGTTTCCACATCCACGAAATGGCCGGCGTTGTCGATGACGGCGAACTGGCAGTCGCGCACATGCTTGGCGAAATGGCGGGCATCCTCGGGGGAGGTGTACTCGTCACGCTCGCCGTTGACGAACAGCAGCGGGATGTCGACGTTGGCCAGGCAATCCACGTAGCAGCGCGAATCCATGTTCAGTACCTGGCGGACATGGTGGTGCATCTGCAGGTACTCGTGATCGTCCAGGCTGCTGCAGTGCTTGTGGTTGAAGCGCTGGTACAGCGACGGCAGGTGCTTGCCGATGGTGTTGTTCACCAGGTGGCCGACGTTGTCGCGGTCGATGGCCGAGAGGTAGTCCAGGCCGCGGTTGAGGTAGTCCATCATTGGCTCGTTGAGGATGGGGGAGAAGGAGGTGATGACGGCCTTCTTGATCCGCGCCGGGCACTGGGCCAGGGCGAGCAGGGCGGAGACGCTGCCCCAGGAGAAGGACATCAGGTAGTCCACCCGGAAATGCTCGATCAGGTGGAGGAGGATGTCGGCCTCGGTCTCCTTGCCGATGAAACGGGTGTTGTCATTGTGCGGCTTGGACTGGCCGGCATAGGGCTGGTCGAAGAGCACCACGTTGAGATGCGGTTGCAGGTATTTCACTGTCTGCGCGAACGAGGCGGTCGTCGACAAGGAGCCGTTGACCAGGATGATGGTCCCCTTGGCTTCCGGGTTGCCGTAGAACTCCGTGTAAACCTTGTACTGGCTGTGAATCTCGACGATGGCGGTTTCCGGCCTCATGTCGTTTCCTCCTGGCGCAGATGGGTCATGCGAGCCCTCTCAACGGCTTGGCTCGCTCTAAGTCGTGGCAGTAGGAAAGCGCCTTTCGATGACAATCCAATGTCAGGCGAAGATTTTTAAAATTCTTTGTATTTCAAGCGGTTAGGTCGAAAAAAG
Source organism: Pseudomonas sp. GCM10022186 (assembly GCF_042656385.1). Classification (NCBI taxonomy): domain Bacteria; kingdom Pseudomonadati; phylum Pseudomonadota; class Gammaproteobacteria; order Pseudomonadales; family Pseudomonadaceae; genus Pseudomonas; species Pseudomonas sp. GCM10022186. Next base: position 257,390 of record NZ_JBHSOU010000010.1, on the reverse strand, counting down.
ACGGCGGGGCCCGGCGCTTCGGAAGGCGCCGGACGGGGTCTTCTAACCAGGCAGGGAACCTACGAGTGCAATGCACAAGGGACCGCAGGGAACGCTTAGATGGCCGGCGTGACTCTTTGGTCACGCTCTGACCTCGGGTTCGATTTAAGCAGGGCATCTTTTCACCTGCAAGCTCATTGAAAGGAAAAATTCTTGCAGTTCGTCGGGTTATTCAATCCCGATGTGACTCGGAGAGTACCTAGCTAAAAGCAGGCCACTTCTTCGTTGGTGAGTGACCGGTAGTCGCCCGGCTGCATCCAGGGGTCCAGTTTCAGCGGCCCGACGCGCTCGCGGTGCAGGCGCACGACGCGGTTCCGGAAGTGGCCGAACATCCGCTTGACCTGGTGGTAGCGGCCCTCGTGCAGGGTCAGGCGGGCGGCGCGGGCGTCGAGGATTTCCAACTGGGCGGGGAGGGTGGTCAGGTCCTCGTAGGCGAAATAGAGCCCCTGGGCGAAGGTCTCGATGTACTCGGTGCCGATGGGCTGCTCGGTTTCCACGTAGTAGACCTTGGGCTGCTTGCTGCCGGGCAGGGTGAGCCGGCGTGACCAGTGCCCGTCGTTGGTGATCAGCAGCAGGCCGGTGGTGGTGAGGTCCAGGCGCCCGCCCAGATGCAGCTCATGCTTGTCGGGTTCATCCAGCAGGTCGAGCACGGTGGGATGATCCGGGTGCTCGGTGGCGCTGACGTGGCCGGAAGGCTTGTAGAGCATGAAGTAGCGCGCCGGCTTGCCTGCCTGGAGCAGGCGCTCGTCCAGTTCCACGCGGCTGAACTCGCGGACCTCGATGCGGCCATCGGTGACCCGCTGGCCGTCCACCCTGACCCGGCCGGCGGCCAGTAGCAGGCGCGCGTCGAGGCGGCTGAACTCGGGGAAATTGCTCAAGAATCGATCAAGGCGCATCAGCTTGGTGCATCGACTGGCAGCGCCTGGGCGCAGCGGGGGCAGAGACAGGCGCGGTCGATGTCCTGCGGCGGGATGCGCTCGAGTGCGGCCGGGTCGATCCGCACCGTGAAGCGCCAGCAGTCCTGGCCGGCGCGGGAAGGATCGGCCTGGGTGCACTGGTTGCTCTGGCCGCAGAGCGGACAGCGGGTGGGGGCGGACGGGGTGCTCATGAAGGGAGTTCGCGATGCAAAGGGCGCAAGGGTGCAGCGTTGCACGGCGGGCTGCAAGTGCATGCCGATGGGCGCCGTTTCCCGATGATCGCGAGCCGGACGGCATTGCCGTCTGGCGTGGATCGCCTAGGCTCGAATAAGCAAGGTGAAGATGTCTGAAAGCGACATGGCCGGATTCACAAAAGTCTGAAGGCTTCTAAGAAGCTGACGCATAATCGCGGTCTATCGATTCTGTCACTCATACTTCAGAGCAGAGCTGCCTCGTGTCCACCAACATCAATGTCGTCAACAAGGCCAAGGCCTGGTCCGCTCACGCTGTCACTGCCACCGGGGTCGTGCTGGCCCTGATGGCCATTCTCGCCCTGTTCGACAATCAGCCCCGCGACTGCCTGCTCTGGCTGGGAGCCGCGCTGCTGGTAGACGGTCTCGATGGCACCTTCGCAAGAAGGGTGCAGACCAGCACCATGCTGCCGAACTTCGACGGTTCCACCCTGGACCTGGTGATCGACTACCTCACCTACGTGTTCATCCCCGCGATCTTCATCTATCGCTACATCGACCTGCCCGAGCATACGGCGCTGGTCACCGTGAGCCTGATCCTGGTGTCCTCGCTGTTCTGCTTCTGCAACCTGAACATGAAGAGCAGCGACAACTACTTCGTCGGTTTCCCCGCCGCGTGGAACGTGGTGGCGCTGTATATCTGGATCATCGACCCGCCGCCGGTGGCCACCCTGGCGCTGATCTGCGTCCTCGCGGCCCTGACCCTGACCAAGCTGAAGTTCCTCCACCCCTTCCGCGTGCGCAAACTGATGCCGCTGAACATCCTGGTCACCTTCATCTGGATGATCAGCAGCATGTTCCTCATCCTCCAGCATCCCTTCTACAAGTCGCTGGTACTGGGCATCTGGTGGCTGGCCTCGGCCTACTTCGTGGGCATCTGCCTGTGGCGCAGCCTGCTGGACTGGACCCACAAGCTGAAGGCCTGATGCACTGGCCGTCATCTTCAGTGGGAGATTCCATGTCAGTCGGCGTAGGGTGGAAATCCCTGTGAGGATTTCCACCATCGATGTCTTGCATGGCCACGCTGGTGGATAGAAGAGCGCTATCCACCCTACGCGGTTGAAGGCCTGACAGCTTCCTGCCTTTCCTGTGGGAGCGGATTCATTCGCACTTGGGAAACCACGTCCTGAGGACGTGGTCATGAGTCAGCGGCTCTGCCTGCGACGATTCGAATACCCAGGCCAGCAGGATGAAGCCGATGCGGTAGGGTGCGCCGTGCGCACCGGCGGTTTGACGTGGTGCCGAAGCCGATCCCGGAATCGGTGCGTGCAGCGCACCCTAGGGTCCAGGCCTGGCGAAAGGGGGCGGTCTTGTGCACGGGGAGGATTCGCCCCCTTCCAGGGGGTTAGCGCAAGTCGTTTCCGCAGCGGATTGGCCACCTGGTATTCAGCCTGATTGGCCATAGGTTGCAGGTTCCACCGCCATTAGCTTGGAGGCATCCCTCCCCGATACGAGGATGCCTCGATGCTCCCACGCCTGGACTATTACGCCGCATCGCCCGATGCCCTCAAGGCGATGCTCGCCCTGGAGGCGGCGGTGAGCAAACTGCCGCTGGAAAAGCCGCTGCTGGAGCTGGTCAAGCTGCGTGCTTCGCAGATCAACGGCTGCGCCTTCTGTGTCGACCTGCACAGCCACGATGCGCGCAAACGCGGGGAAACCGAGCGCCGCCTGTATTCGGTGGCCGTCTGGCGCGAAAGCCCCTTCTTCACCCCACGCGAGCGCGCCGCGCTGGCCTGGGCCGAATCCCTGACCCGCCTCGCCGAAACCCATGCCCCGGACCTGGACTACGCCGAGCTCGAAGCTCACTTCAACGAGCGCGAAAGGGTGGACCTGACCCTTGCCATCATTTCCATCAACAGCTGGAACCGGCTGGCTGTCGGCTTCCGCAAAGTCCCCAGCGAGTGAATCCATCATGCGCAATCTGAAAACCCTGACCACCCTGTTCGCCGGCCTGGCACTGCTGAACAACCCGCTGGCCTTCGCCCATGACGCCGGCGACGGCAAGGAGCAAGTGGCCGTGCTGCAGGAACAGGCCCTGCTCAATGCACCGGGCAAGAAGGCCCTCATGCTCACCGTGAACTACGCGCCGGGCCAGCGTTCCCTGGCCCACAGCCATCCGGGCTCGGTCTTTGCCTATGTGGAGGAAGGGGAGGTGATTTCCCAGCTCAAGGGGCAGGAGCCCAAGGTCTACAAGGCCGGCGAAACCTGGTACGAGCCGGCAGGCAGTGTCCACCTGCAATCGCGCAATGCCAGTGAGAGCAAGCCGGCGAAGCTGGTGGTGTGGATACTGCAGGGCGAGAAGGACGAAGTGTTGGAGCCGTACGAGCAGTGAGTCTGGGACCGGGACGGGCCGCCCCCTTCAAGGCCATCACTCGGGCTTACTCGCCGTGTAGGTGGATAGCGCTTTTCTATCCACCAGCGAGGTTGTGCAGAAGGTGGAAATCCCTAAAGGGATTTCCACCCTACGCATATCTCCGACGGGTGATGCCAAGTGCAAGGTTCCGCGCGGCTTTACCAGAGCGCCAGGGTGTAGCTGAGGATCAACCGGTTCTCGTCGATATCGCTGCCGAAATGCGTCGAGCGCACCGTGGCGTTGCGCCATTTGAGCCCGAGGTTCTTCAGCGGCCCATCCTGCACCACGTAGGCGAGATCGGTGTCGCGTTCCCATTCCTCGCCATCCGCGCGGCCGGCGCCCAGTTCCACGCCGTCGCCGGACAGGTAGCGGGTCATGAAGGTCAGCCCGGGAATCCCCACGGCGGCGAAGTTGTAGTCGTAGCGGGCCTGCCAGGAGCGTTCCTCGCGGTTGGCGAAGTCGCTGATCTGCACGAAGTTCACCAGGTAGGCATCGCTGCCGTTGACATAGGCGAAGCCGGTGTCGCCGCTCATGCGCTGGTAGCCCAGGCCCAGGGCGTGGCCGCCGACGGCGTAGGTGAACAGCGCGCCGAAGGCCTTGTTATCCACGTTGCTGCCGCCCTCGTCGCTGGAGCGGGCGAAGCGCAGGTCGCTCTTCAGCGACTGGCCGTCGCCCAGCGGCAGCAGGTGGTTCAGGGTCAGCAGGTGCTGGCGGTAGAAGTCGTCCAGGCGAGCGACGCCGTAGCCGGTGGTCAGGCGGTCGTTCCACTTGTAGCTGAGGTTGGCGAAATCGAAGGCATCGCTGGTGGTGCTGCGCGCGCGGATGTTCTTCACGCCGACCGTGGTGATGCCCAGGTCCTCGTAGTCGGAGGAGTCGCGCTGGTTCACCTCGGTCAGGCGGCCGGCGTCGAGGGTCAGGCCGTCGAGTTCCAGGGAGTTGAGCTGGCCACCCTTGAAGGTCTGCGGCAGCAGGCGCGAGTCGTTGGCCAGCAGCACCGGCAGCTTGGGCAGCAGGGTGCCGAGCTTGAGGGTGCTCTTCGAGGCGCGCAGCTTGGCGGTCAGGCCGAGTTCGCCGTACTCGTCCTGGGCGCGCTTGGGCGCCTCGCGGTCGCGTTTCAAGAGGCCGGAGCCGGCGCGCTCGGGGCTGGAGTCGAGCTTGACGCCGAGCAGGCCGAGGGCGTCGACGCCGACGCCGATCTGTCCCTCGGTGAAGCCCGACTCGTAGCGCAGGAGGAAGCCCTGGGCCCATTCCTCGGCCTTGTTTTGGGGCGCGTTGTCCTGGCGGAAGTCGCGGTTGAAGTAGAAGTTGCGCAGTTCCAGGCTGGCCTTGCTGTCCTCGATGAAGTCCGCCAGGGCGGGCGTGGACAAGCCGAGGGCGCCGCCGGCCAGCAGCAGGCCGGTGGTGAGGGTGTTGCGGTGCATGGTGAGTCCTCTTGTTCTTGTTGTCGGGTGCGCGGGAAGAAAAGGGCGCGGCCCCAAAGGAGCCAGGGGCGCGCCCGGATAGCGCGGGGTTGTCAGTGGCTGCTGGCTGCCGCCGCGCCCAGGCCGGTCTGGGCACGGACGAACTGGTCGTCGAAGGCGGCGCGTTCACGCTCGGCGCGGGCGCTGCGGTCGAGGTTGGAAACCACCACTATCACCAGGAAGGCCAGCGGCATGGAGAACAGCGCCGGGTGGTCGTAGGGGACGATGGCCTTGGCATGGCCCAGCACGGTGACCCAGACCGCCGGCGAGAGGATCACCAGCACCAGCGCGGAGGCCAGGCCGGTGAAGCCGCCCCAGAGGGCGCCGCGGGTGGTCAGGCCCCGCCAGTACATGGCCATGATCAACACCGGGAAGTTGGCCGAGGCGGCCACGCCGAAGGTCAGGCCGACGAGGAAGGCGATATTCATCTGCTCGAACAGCAGCCCCAGGCCGATGGCCACCAGGCCCAGGCAGACGGTGGCGATGCGGCTGACGCGCATCTCGTCCTTCTCGCTGGCGCGGCCCTTTTTCAGCACCGTGGCGTAGAGGTCGTGGGAGATGGCCGAGGCGCCGGCCAGGGCCAGGCCCGCGACCACGGCGAGGATGGTGGCGAAGGCCACGGCCGAGAGGAAGCCGAGGAACAGGTTGCCGCCCACTGCCTTGGCCAGGTGCATGGCCACCATGTTGCCGCCGCCGACCAGGGCGCCGCCCAGCTTGCCGTCGACGAAGTACTGCGGGTCGGTGCCGACGATGACGATGGCGGTGTAGCCGAGCACACAGACCACCAGGAAGAAGAAGCCGATGAAGCCGGTGGCGAAGAGCACCGAGCGGCGGGCTTCCTTGGCGTTGGGCACGGTGAAGAAACGCATCAGGATATGCGGCAGGCCGGCGATGCCGAAGACCAGGCCGAGGGACAGGGACACGGCGTTGACCGGGTCCGCCAGCATGGAGCCGGGGCCCATGATGCCGTTGCCGATGGCGTGGGCTTCGACGGCGCGTCCGGCGAGGTTCTCGAAGCTGAAGCCGAACTCGCTCATGGCCATCAGCACCAGGGTCGTGCCACCGGCGAGCAGCAGCACCGCCTTGGTGATCTGCACCCAGGTGGTGGCGATCATCCCGCCGAAGATCACATAGACCAGCATCAGCACGCCGACCACCACCACGGCCAGCTGGTAGTCCAGGCCGAACAGCAGCTTGATCAACTGGCCGGCGCCGACCATCTGCACGATGAGGTAGCAGCAGACCACGGTCAGCGAGCCGAGGGCGGCGAAGCTGCGTACGCGCACCTGGTCCAGGCGGTAGGAGACGATGTCGGCGAAGGTGTAGCGCCCCAGGTTGCGCAGGCGCTCGGCCATCAGGAAGGTGATCACCGGCCAGCCGACGAAGAAGCCGATGATGTAGACGAAGCCGTCGTAGCCCTTGGCGAACACCAGGCTGGTGAGGCCCAGCAGGGTGGCCGCCGACATGTAGTCGCCGGCGATCGCCAGGCCGTTCTGGAAGCCGGAGATGCCGCCGCCGGCGGTGTAGAAGTCGGCGGTGGAGCGGGTGCGCCGTGCCGCCCACCAGGTGATCGCCAGGGTGGCGAGGACGAAGACGAAGAACATGCCGATGGCGGTGAGGTTCAGTGCCTGTTTCTCCGCCACCATGGGGGCGGCGAAGCTGGTCAGGGGCGACAGGGCGAGGAGGGCCGCTGGGGCGAGACGCGCTTTCATGCCTGGGCCTCCTCGAGGACTTCCGCGCTGAGGCTGTCGAAGCGGGTGTTGGCGTGGCGCACGTACCAGGCGGTCAGCAGCCAGGAGAGGAGGATGATGGCGGCGCCGACCGGGATGCCGCGCGTCAGGTGGCTGCCCTCGTAGAGCGGTGTGTGCAGCCAGCCGGGGACGAAGGCCACCAGCAGGATGAACAGGTAATAGATCCCCAGCACCACGGCGCTGAGGGACCAGGCGAGCACCGCGCGCTGGCGGGCCAGGCGCTGGAACTTGGGGTTGGACCGGATACGGTCGCAGCTTTGGCTGTGAGGTGTGTCGTGGGTACTCATGACGGGCTCCGCTTGTTGTTGTTGTCGATGCCTGTTGCAGGCCGCCGCAGCTTTTTCAGGCATGCGACGACCCATGGCGGCAGCCGTAGGGGCTGCCGCCTTTGTTCCTGAGTCGGGGGTTAGAGGTTCTTCGCCATGTCGCGCAGGACGTACTTCTGGATCTTGCCGGTGGAGGTCTTCGGCAGCGCGGTGAAGATCACCGTCTTCGGCACCTTGAAGCCCGCCAGGTGTTCGCGGCAGAAGGCGATGATGTCCGCCTCGCGGGTGTCCTGCTGGTCGGCCTTGAGGGTGATGAAGGCGCAGGGTGTTTCACCCCACTTCTCGTCGGGTCGTGCCACCACGGCCGCCTCCAGCACCGCTGGGTGGCGGTAGAGCACGCCTTCCAGTTCGATGGTGGAGATGTTCTCGCCGCCGGAAATGATGATGTCCTTCAAGCGGTCGCGGATTTCCACGTAGCCGTCCGGGTGCCAGACCGCCAGGTCGCCGGTGTGGAACCAGCCGCCTTCGAAGGCTTCGCTGGTGGCGCTGGGGTTCTTCAGGTAGCCCTTCATCACGGTGTTGCCGCGCATGAAGATCTCGCCGATGGTCTGGCCGTCCATGGGCACCGGCTCCAGGGTCTTCGGATCGGCCACCATCACCCCTTCCAGGGTCGGGTAGCGCACGCCCTGGCGGGACTTGATCCGGGCGCGTTCTTCCAGGGGCAATTCGTCCCATTCCTCGTGCCAGGCACAGACGGTGACCGGCCCATAGACTTCGGTGAGGCCGTAGACATGGGTGACGCGGATGCCCATTTCCTCCACCGCGCCTATCACCTTGGCCGGCGGTGCGGCGCCGGCCACCATGGCGTGCACCGGGTGGTCGATGGCGGCCTTGGCCGATTCGGGCATGTTCACCAGGGCATTGAGCACGATGGGCGCGCCGCACAGGTGGCTGACCTGGTGCTCGCGGATCAGGTTGAGGATCTTCTGCGGGTCCACGCGGCGCAGGAACACGTGCACGCCGGCCAGGGCGGTCACCGTCCAGGGGTAGCACCAGCCGTTGCAGTGGAACATCGGCAGGGTCCAGAGGTAGACCGGGTGGTTGCCCATGTTCCAGGTCATCTGGTTGCCCAGGGCGTTCAGGTAGGCGCCGCGATGGTGGTAGACCACGCCCTTGGGATTGCCGGTGGTGCCGGAGGTGTAGTTCAGGGAGATGGCCTGCCACTCGTCCTCCGGCCACTGCCAGGCGAACTCCGGGTCGCCCTCGGCCAGCAGCGCCTCGTAGTCCAGGTCGCTGACCGCCTGGCCTTCGCCGTACTCGGGATCGTCGACGTCGATCACCAGCGGCGGCTGGTCGAGCATGCCGATGGCGGCATGGATCACATCGAAGAACTCGCGGTCGGTGATCAGCACCTTGGCCTCGCCGTGCTGCAGCATGAAGGCGATGGCCTCGGCGTCCAGGCGCACGTTCAGGGTGTTGAGCACGGCGCCGATCATGGGCACGCCGAAGTGCGCCTCGAGCATCTGCGGGATGTTCGGCAGCATCACCGCCACCGTGTCGCCCTTGCCGATGCCACGCCCCGCAAGGGCCGAGGCCAGGCGCCGGCAACGCGCGTAGGTTTCGGCCCAGTTGCGGCGGATCGAACCGTGGATGACGGCCGGGTAGTGGGGATAAACGGCGGCGGTGCGCTCGATGAAGCTGAGGGGGGAGAGGGCGATATGGTTGACGGCAGCAGGCGCAAGGCCCTGATCGTAGATGGACATGCTGGATACCCGGCGGCTGATTATTAGCTCTTCTTCACCGGCTCATCTGGGAAGGCCAGTGACTCTCTGGGGTGATTTATATACCAATACTGGAAATATATGGAAGCACTCCTAGAGTCGTATAGTAAAAATACTATATTGTTTCGAGTGTTTTTGTAGGGTGGGTTTCAGCCCGCCAGCCGTCACGAGCTTCCGGTATATCCTTGCCCACCCCCAGCCGCTGGATTCGCCATGACCCAGACTCCGGTTCGACTTCACACCTGGTTGCGCCTGCAACGCGAGGGCGTGCCCCTGGCCGCCCGCGCCGATGCCTTGTGCCGGGCCCTGCGCGGCTGTCCCGAAGTGCGCCAGGCCTATTACCTGAGCTGGCAGCCCGGCGCGCGCATCTACAGCCACGAGGGCAGCGGCCAGCAACTGCCGCCGGGGCAGGGCGACCCTCTGCTGGCCAGCGACGAGGTCCTGGCCGAGCGGCTGAGGGCGGAAGGGCGCCTGGGGCTGGACCAGCTGCGCCAGCTGGATTGCTGGTTGGCCGGTCGCTTGCGCCGCGCCGCCATCAGCCACGGCCAGGCCTTCGACATGTCGCTGCAGGCCGGCCAGCAGGGCCTGCTGCTGGTGGAAGTGCGCGAGGGTGCGAGCCTGGACTGGCTCGGCTGGGTCCACGAATTGCTCGGCGCCCTGCTTGGCAGTGTCACGGGCCTGCTGCGTGCCTCGCCCTTGCTGGGCCATGACCCGCAACCGAGCCTGCTGGTGAATGCCGAGGCGCGTCCGCTGGAGTTGAACGCAGCGTTACTGGCCTTGCTGGGCGAACTGCCCCTGGCCGAGGTGCTGCGCTTCCTGCCGGTCAATCACACCGCCCTGGTGCGGGCCTGCCTGGCCCAGGAGCGTGCCATCGAAGGGGTGGAGGCCGATTGCGGCGAGCGCATGCTGATCTGGACCTACATCCCCGATCCGCAGGAGCAGCGGGTGCTGGCGCGCTGCCGCGAGGCGACCGCGCAGATCCTCGCCGAACGCGAGGCGGCGCGGGCGCGGCGGCTGTACCGGCTGATCACCGAGAACACCACCGACCTGATTTCCCGGCATACCCCGGACGGCCGTTTCCTCGATGCCTCGCCGGCCTCCTGGACGCTGCTCGGCTATTGGCCGGAGGAGCTGCGCGGGCAACTCGCCCAGTGCCTGTTCCATCCCCAGGAGCTGGCCCAGCTGGTGCAACGCGCCCGCGATGCGCTGGAGCAGGACGGCTACCACACCATGACCTACCGCATCCGCCACCGCGCCGGGCATTACCTCTGGTTCGAGACCGCCAGCCGCGCCATCCGCGAGACCTACACCGGTGCCGTGGTGGAGGTGGTCAGCGTGTCCCGCGACATCACCGCGCGGGTGCAGGCGGAAGAGAACAAGCGCCGCCTGGCCGAGGTGGTGGAAGCCAATACCGACCCGGTGCTCTTCGTCGATCCGGCCGGGGACATCACCTACCTCAACCCGGCGGCGCGGCGTGCACTGGGCCTGGGGGCGCAACAGCCGATGCCGGCGCTGGACCAGATTGTCGCCGCCGACGACCTCGCGCGCCTGCAGCGCGAAGGCTGGAGCACCGCCGAGCGGCAGGGGGTGTGGAAGATCGACACCCGCCTGCAGCCGCCGGCCGGCGGCGCTTCGGTACCGGTCTCCATGGTGCTGCTGGCCCACAGCACGGCGGGCGGCGAGCGCTACTACTCCCTGGTGGCCCGGGACATGACCGAACGTGAACTGCGCGAGGCCCAGCAGCGCCGCCACCAGGATGAGCTGGCCCACACTGCGCGGTTGGTCACCCTGGGTGAGCTGGCCTCCGGTATCGCCCACGAGATCAACCAGCCCCTGGCGGCGGTGATGAACTACGCCGGCGCCAGCCAGCGTTACCTGCAATCCCTGGCCAGCAATCCCAAGGCCGCCGAGCGGGTGGCCCAGGGCCTGGAACGCATCACCGAGCACGCCAACCACGCCTCGGAAGTGATCAAGCGACTGCGTGCCTTCCTGCGCAAGGGGCAGCGGCGCATGCAGGCCCTGGACGTTGCCGAAGTGGCCCGCGAGGCCGTGCGCCTCTGCGCCTGGGAGGCTGGAGCCAGCCAGGTGGCGGTCGAAGAGCAATTGCCGGAGAATCTGCCGCCGGTGTATGCCGATCGGGTGCTGCTGGAGCAGGTGCTGCTCAACCTCCTGCGCAACGCCATCGACGCCAACCGCGAGGCCCACCCGGGGCGGGACTCGTCGATCCGCCTGGTGGCGCGGGCGGGAGAGGGGTATCTGGTCATCGAGGTCCGCGACCAGGGGCCGGGACTCGGCGAAGAAGAACTGGCGCGCATCTTCACCCCCTTCTACACCAGCAAGCCGGACGGCCTGGGACTGGGGTTGTCGATGAGCCGCAGCATCATCGAAGGTTTCGGCGGCTCCCTCGACGGGATGCCGAGCGAGCAGGGCGGGCTGCTGATGCGCTGCCGCCTGCCGCTGCAATAACAAGAATCGCAAAGGAGAGGGGATTGATGTCCAACGGCGGCGAACAGGTGGTCTACGTGGTGGATGACGACCAGGGCATGCTCGATTCCACCGTCTGGTTGCTGGAATCCGTGGGCCTGAAGGCGCTGCCCTTCACCAACGGGCGCGCCTTCCTCGAGGCCTGCGACGCCAGTCTCGATGCCTGCGTGTTGCTGGACGTGCGCATGCCCGGCATGGGCGGTCTCAACGTGCAGGAGGAAATGCGCAGCCGTGGCCTCGACCTGCCGATCATTTTCGTCAGCGGCCATGCCGACGTGCCTATAGTGGTGCGCGCCTTCAAGGCCGGCGCCCGCGACTTCATCGAGAAGCCCTACAACGAACAGTTGCTGCTGGACAGTGTGCAGCAGGCCCTCGGCAGCTTCGACCAGCGCCGGGCCGCCAGCAGCGGCCAGGGCGAGCTGGAAGAGCGTCTCGCCAGCCTCACCCCGCGCGAGCGCGACGTGCTGTTGCCGCTGGTGCAGGGCTACACCAACCGTGAGATCGCCGAGCAGCTGGATATCAGCGTGAAGACGGTCGACCTCTACCGCGCCCGGGTGATGAAGCGCATGCAGGCCGAACGCCTGCCGGACCTGGTGGGCATGGCCATCGCGGCGGGGTTGGTGGATCCGTTGAAGCTTCGGTAGCTGGCGCCTGTCCCCCTCTCCCCCGGCCCCTCGCCCTTCAGGGAGAGGGGCCGGGGGAGAGGGTTGTGGAGCCAATCCAGCCGACAATGTTTAGCCATCACTGAACCAAAGATAGAAAAACCTGGATTTTATTCACCCTTGGCGCCGTGCGAGCCTGCCGGGCATACCAATAACACGGCTTTCCCTCATGGGTTGTCCCACTCCGCACCAATCGCTGCTGGCCGCCTTGCCCCTCGGGCTGGTGCGTGCCGCGCGTCGTGCTCCCGGAGTCGCGCCCAAGGTCCTGTTCTCCCGCAAGTGGGCCTCCCATCTCCTGACTTCCCTGCCGCTCGAACTCGCCTTCTGGGCGCTCTGGCATTGCCGCCACGCCCGTCCGCCGGATAACGCTCTCGTCTGATCCGCGTCGCCACACCTCACCCCGAACGAGATAGACGACCCTTGCCCCTGGAGGCGAGGGCCTGATTGCGTGCCCACCGGCACTAAAGAGAGCGCCATGACATTTGCCAGCGTGCAGGAAGCCCGGGATTTCCTCGAGCAGAACCCGGATATCGATGCCTTCGAACTTTTCATCCTCGATGCCAATGGCGTGCCACGCGGCAAGCTGCTGCACCGCGACGAACTGCTCGCCGTGTACGAAACCGGGCGTCCGCTGCCCAGCACCATCCTCGGCCTGACCCTGCATGGCGAGGATGTGGAAAACTCCGGCCTGGTCTGGGAGGTGGGCGATATCGACTGCCGCGCCTACCCGCTGGAAGGCAGCCTGGTGCGCCTGCCCTGGCGCAGGATGCCCACCGCCGCGGTGCAGGTGAGCATGCATCCGCAGGACGGCATGCCCGCCGCCATTGCCGATCCGCGCCATGTGCTGATCGAAGTGATCGACCGCCTCAAGGCCGACGGCTACCACCCGGTGATGGCCTGCGAGCTGGAGTTCTACCTGCTGGACCAGAAGCGCGACGCCGATGGCCGCCCGCAACCGGCGCTGGACGCCGATGGCCATCGCCCGCGCGCTACCCAGGTCTACGGCCTGCGCGAGCTGGAGCAGATCGAGCCCTTCCTTGCCGATCTCTACGCCGCCTGCAAGGCGCAGGGCATTCCGGCGCGCACCGCCATTTCCGAGTACGCGCCGGGCCAGGTGGAAATCACCCTGGAGCATGGCGATGCGCTGGAAGCCATGGACCAGGCCGTGCGCTACAAGCGCCTGGTCAAGGGCGTGGCCCACGCCCACGGCATGCAGGCCTGCTTCATGGCCAAGCCCTTCGCCGAGATCGCCGGCACCGGCATGCATATGCACGTGAGCCTGGCCGATGCCCAAGGCCGCAACCTGTTCGCCAGCGAAGACCCTGCCGGCACGCCGCTGCTGCGCCAGGCGGTGGGCGGCATGCTGGAGAGCCTGCTGGATTCGCTGCTGCTGTTCTGCCCCAACGCCAACTCCTACCGCCGCTTCCAGGCCAACAGCTACGCGCCCCTGGCGCCGACCTGGGGTGTGGACAACCGCACCGTGAGCCTGCGCGTGCCGGGCGGCCCGGCCAACAGCCGGCACATCGAACACCGTATCTGCGGCGCCGACGCCAACCCCTACCTGGCCGCCGCCGCCATTCTCGCCGGCATCCACCGTGGCATCCGCGAGAACCTCGATCCGGGCGATCCGGTGGAAGGCAATGGCTACGCCCAGGCCAAGGAACTCTTGCCCACCGACTGGCTCGCCTCCCTGCGCGCGCTGGAGCGGTCCAGTTGGGCCCGCGATGCCTTCGGCACCGCCTTCCTCGGTGTCTACCTGGCGGTGAAGCGCGCCGAGTACCGCCAGTTCATGTCCGAAGTCGGCGAGCAGGACTGGCGCTGGTACCTGAACCAGGCCTGAACCCGAGTTTCGTATTGATTCGAGGCCGCTCTTGTAGGGGCGAATTCACTCGCCAAAGCAAGCCGAAGGCTTGCCCTGACGGGCTCGTGCATTTCCAAAGGACTCCACCATGACCGCTGCAATCAAACACCCGCTGCCCGCCGCCGAACGCGCGCCTTCCTATTATTCCGCGACCCTCAACGAGGAGACCGCCTACCCGACCCTCGAAGGCGAGGTGAATGTCGACATCGCCATCATCGGTGGCGGCTTCACCGGCGTCGCCACGGCGGTGGAGATGGCCGAGCGCGGCTACAAGGTGGCGCTGGTGGAAACCCACAAGATCGGCTGGGGCGCCACCGGCCGCAACGGCGGCCAGGTCACTGGCAGCCTTTCCGGCGACGCGGCCATGCGCAAGCAGATGAGCCGCTTCCTCGGCAAGGACGTCGACGACTTCATCTGGTACCTGCGCTGGCGCGGCCACGAGATCATCAAGAACCGCGTGGCGAAGTACGGCATCCAGTGCGACCTCAAGCACGGCCACCTGCACGCGGCGATGAAGGCCTCGCACATGGACGAGCTGAAGGCGTCCCATGAAGAGGCGGTGCGTCGCGGCATGGGCGACGAGGTGACCCTGCTGGATGCCGCCGGCATGCGCGAGCACCTGGATTCCGACCTCTATGTCGGTGCCATCAAGAACACCCGCAACATGCACCTGCACCCGCTCAACCTGTGCATCGGCGAGGCCAAGGCCGCCGCCAGCCTGGGCGCGCTGATCTTCGAACACTCCGAGGTGCAGGACATCATCCACGGCGACCGCCCGGCGGTGGTCACCAGCCGTGGCCGCATCAATGCCGCGCAGGTGCTGCTGGCCGGCGACGTCTACCACAAGCTGGAACGCAAGCAGCTCAAGGGCATGATCTTCCCGGCCATGGGCGGCATCGTCACCACCAGGCCCCTGGGCGACCTGGCCAGGCAGATCAACCCGCAGGACCTGGCCGTCTACGATTGCCGCTTCGTTCTCGACTACTACCGCATGACCGCCGACGGCCGCCTGCTGTTCGGCGGCGGCGCCAACTACTCCGGGCGCGACTCCCGCGATATCGAAGCCGAGCTGCGGCCGTGCATCGAGCGCACCTTCCCCAGGCTCAAGGGTGTGGAGATCGACTTCAAGTGGAGCTGCGCCATGGGCATCGTGATGAACCGCATCCCGCAGCTGGGCAAGCTGTCGAACAACGTCTGGTATTGCCAGGGCTACTCCGGCCACGGCGTGGCGACCACCCACATCATGGGCGAGGTCATGGCCAATGCCATGAGCGGCAGCCTGGAGAAGTTCGACACCTTCGCCCGTTGCCAGCACATCCGCGTGCCGCTGAGCGAGCGCCTGGGCAACCACATGCTGGCGGTGGGCATGTGGTACTACCAGATGATGGAAAAGCTGCGCTGACCGATTTTGCTGTGCGTCCTTATATAGCCGGCTCCGTGCCGGCTTCTTTTTGTCCGCTGTTTGTGGGGGCGATTGCGATCGCCAAGCGGGCCGAAGTTCCGCCCTACGATTCATTGGGGGCCGCTGCGCGTCCCTTGGCGAATGAATTCGCCCCTACACAGGGCGCGCGATCTTTGTCATTTGTTCCATCTATAAAACCACGTTTCATGTGTAGAACGGCAACGGCTGTTACCAAACGGAGCAGCCCATGCGCTCGCGTTGTGCAGTGACAACTCAACCGTCCGAAACCAGGGCGAGCGGCTGCTCGGTCCTCCTGGTGACGTTTGTCGGGAATTTTCTCCCGGCTCATCCTGAAAATAATCTAACTATTTGATTTTAAAGGTTTAACCCTCGAAACAAGGGAGCTCTCTCAGGTGCCATCTTCCTGGCACGCCTCGTGCACGTTTTATAAATAAAACAGTGTTTCGTATATGAAACAAGTGTGAGGCCACTAATAAGATGAGAGCCACCTCGTTGAGTATCTACACCTCAGAACAGCCGCAAGGCTCGACCAAGGCGGAACAGGCCCGTGTCGAGATCGAATTCCGGGGTGTCACCAAGCGCTTCCCGGTCAAGGGCAAGGCTGAGCCCACCGTCGCGGTGCAAGGTCTGAACTTCAGCATCCGCAGTGGCGAGATCGTGTCCATCATCGGCCCGTCCGGCTGCGGCAAGAGCACGCTGCTGAACATGGGCTCCGGCCTCTATACCCCCACCGAGGGCGAGGTGTACGTCGGTGGCGAGCGGGTTACCGGCCCGGTGCGCAAGGTGTCCTTCATGTTGCAGAAGGACCTCTTGATGCCCTGGCGCAGCATCCGTCGCAACATCGAGCTGGGCCTGGAGATCGAAGGCCGCCCGGCCGCCGAGCGCCGCGCCATCGCCGAGGAAATGCTGAACAAGTGCCACCTCACCGGCTTCGGCGACCACTATCCCTTCCAGCTCTCCGGCGGCATGCGCCAGCGCGCCGCCCTGGCCCGCACCCTGGCCACCGACCCGCAGGTGCTGTTCCTCGACGAGCCGTTCTCGGCCCTCGACGCGCAGACCAAGATGATCCTCCAGCAGGACCTGGCGCAGATGCTCTATGAGCAGAAGAAGACCGCGCTGTTCATCACCCACGACCTGATCGAAGCCATCGCGCTGTCCGATCGCATCCTCGTCATGAGCGCCCGCCCGGGGAACATCATCGAGGAAATCGAGGTGAACCTGCCGCTGCGCAACGACCCCCTCGAACGCCGCAAGCTTCCGGAGATCGGCCCGTTGGCCGGGCGCCTGATGACCTTGCTCAAGGTCGGCGAAGACACCGATCTGCACTGACCGACCACCCGTCCCGAATTCCCAACAGGAGCTGCAGATGTTCAAGTCCCTGATCAACGCCTCGCTGTTTTCCCTTGCCCTGGCCGCCGGCGTGTCCGCCCAGGCCGCGCCCAAGGAAATCACCTACCTGCTGCCGGCACCGCCGAACTCCCCGGCCTTCGCCCCCTGGATCATCGCCCAGCACAAGGGCTACTACGCCCAGCAGGACCTCGCCGTCACCTTCGTCGCCGGCAAGGGCGGGGTGGACGTGGCCAAGCAGATCGGCGCCGGCAACGCCCTGGTGGGCGGCGCCATCGGCGACACGCCGATCATCGTCCGCGCCAACGGCGTGCCGGTGAAGGCGGTGGCGGTGCTCGGCGCCAGCGGCGTGACCATGATCGCCACCGACGGCAAGGCCGGCATCAACAGCGTCAAGGACCTCAAGGGCAAGACCATGACCGTCATGTCCTACTCCGATACCACCTACTACGCACTGCTGGCGTCCATGCGCAAGGCCGGGCTGAACAAGTCCGACGTGGAAGTCCAGGCCGCCGGCCCGTCCGGTGTCTGGCAGTTGTTCTCCGCCGGCAAGTCCCAGGCCATGGCCGGTGTGCCGGACTGGGTGGTGAACGCCGAGGACGCCGGCCTCTCGGTCAAGCTGCTGCCGAGCAGCGAGGTGTTCGAGAGCATGGCCCAGGCCATCCTCGCCTCCGAGGAAGCCATCGAGAAGCAGCCCGAAGTGGTCGGCGGCGTGGTCAAGGCCACCCTCATGGGCATGCGCGACATCATCAATGATCCGAAGGCCGCCGCCGCCACCTTCGCCGAGGCCGTGCCCAGCTACAAGGGCAAGGAAGCCAGCCTGGAGAAGGTCCTGCGCCTCTACGTCGAGCACGTCTACGCCAACCAGCAGCCGCTCGGCCACATCGACCCGCAGCGCCTGGACAAGGTGCGCAAGTTCTACGTCAGCGAAGGCATCGTCAGCCGCGAGACCCCGCTGGACGAGCTCTACACCAACCGCTTCGTCGAAAACGACGGCGTGGCCGCCAAGCAATAAGGTGACCTGATGAACAGCCTGAACAAACCCATGCTCGGCAGTATCGCGCTGCTGGTCCTGTTCCTCGCCGGCTGGCAGTGGGGCCCGGGCCTGCTCGGCATGCCCGAATTCGTCCTGCCCAAGCTGAGCCGTGTGATGGAGGAGGGCGTGGCCATGTGGCACAACGCCAACCTGGTCGAGCACACCGCGATCACCACCCTGGAGATCATCATCGGCTTCGGCTTGGGTGCCCTGCTCGGCGTGGCCATCGGCGTCGCCCTCGGCCTGTCGCCGACCACCGAGGCCATGCTCTCGCCCTACATCCTGGCGCTGCAGATCGCGCCGAAGGTGGCCTTCGCCCCGCTGTTCGTGATGTGGCTGGGCTACACCGTGTACCCGAAGATCCTCATCGCCGTGCTGATCGTGTTCTTCCCGGTGATGATCAACGTGCTCTCGGCCATCCGCACCGTCGACCCGGACATGATCAACCTGGTGCGCGCCATGAGCGCCAGCCGCTGGCAGATCTTCCGCCTGGTGGAGTTCCCCTCGGCCATGGCCGCGCTGTTCTCCGGCCTGCGCATCGCCTCCACCCTGGCGGTGATCGGCGTCACCGTCGGTGAGCTGGTCGGTGGCAACAAGGGCCTCGGCTTCCTGCTGGTGGATTCGGAAGGGCAGGGCAACACCGCCGGCGTCTTCGTCGCCATCGTCATGCTCACCCTGATCGGCGTGCTGGCCTACAGCGCGGTGGTCTGGGCCGAGAAGCGGGTGCTGCACTACCTGCCCAAAGCCAACCTGAGCACGGTGTGAGCGCCATGAGCCTGAATTCCCTTCTCGCCGGCCGCCGCGTGCTGGTCACCGGCGGCGCCCGCGGCCTCGGCCTGGCCTTCGCCGAAGCGGCGGCCCGCGCCGGCGCCCGGGTGGTGATCGCCGACATCCTCGCGGAGCGCGTGCAGCAGTCCGCCGGCGAACTCGCCGCCCAGGGCCTGGACGTCAGCGGCCTGGCCCTGGACCTGGCCGACCCGGCTTCCATCGAGCGCTGCGTTGCCGCGACCCTCGACCTGCTCGGCGGGCTCGATGGCCTGGTCAACAACGCCTCCATCACCAACTCCGGCGGCAAGAGCTGCGAGGAGCTGGAGATCGAGATGTTCGACCGCGTGCTGCAGGTCAACGTGCGCGGCACTTGGCTGATGACCCGCGCGTGCCTGCCGGCCCTGCGCGAGTCCGGCCGTGGCGCCGTGGTCAACCTGGCCTCCGACACCCCGCTGTGGGGCGCGCCCAACCTGCTGGCCTACACCGCCAGCAAGGGCGCGGTGATCGCCATGACCCGCAGCCTGGCCCGCGAGCTGGGCGGCGACGGCATCACCGTGAACGCCATCGCCCCCGGCCTGGTGGAAGTCGAGGCCACCCAGTACGTGCCCGCCGCCCGCCACCAGCTCTACCGCGACCAGCGCGCCATCCAGCGCGGCCAGGTCCCGGAGGATGTCTGCGGCGCGGTGCTGTTCGCCCTTTCCGACCTTTCCCGCTTCATCACTGGACAAACCCTGCCGGTCAACGGCGGGTTCGTCA
Organism: Pseudomonas sp. GCM10022186; assembly: GCF_042656385.1. Taxonomy (NCBI): domain Bacteria; kingdom Pseudomonadati; phylum Pseudomonadota; class Gammaproteobacteria; order Pseudomonadales; family Pseudomonadaceae; genus Pseudomonas; species Pseudomonas sp. GCM10022186. Next base: position 238,235 of record NZ_JBHSOU010000010.1, on the reverse strand, counting down.
TGCCCTGATCAGGAGGATTCCATGACCGATCTGAACCAGAACCCGAACGCCCCGAAATCCTGGGACCGCCCCGAAGGCGCCAGCTTCGAGGAATGGTGCAACACCCGCATCGCCCGTTACTCCACCCGCAAGTACGACTGGGACGCGCTGAAGTTCCAGGCCGACTACGACCCCAAGTTCCGCCGTGCGCAGATGCGCTACATCGGCACCGGCGGCACCGGCGTCGCCAGTGACATGAACACCATCCCGTCCGAGCACTTCACCTTCTCCACCATGGTGATCCCGGCCGGCCACGAGGGCCCGCCGCACCTGCACATCGACGTCGAAGAGGTGTTCTTCGTCCTGCGCGGCAAGCTCAAGGTGATCCTGGAGAAGGACGGCGAGCGCTTCGAGACCATCCTCACCGACCGCGACGTGATCTCCGTGCCGCCGGGCGTGTACCGCGAGGAGATCAACATCGGCGACGAGGACGCGCTGATGTGCGTGATGCTCGGCGCGCAGAAGCCGATCACCCCGACCTACCCGCCGGAGCACCCTCTGGCGAGCATCAAGCGCTGAGGCCGGCGATGAACATGGCGCAGACCCACATCCCCGCCCCGAGCCTGCAGCAGCGCTTCCCCGAGCGCCTGGTGCAACTGGCCGACGGTGCCCAGGTGGCCATCCGCGAGTGCGGCGAGGGCCCGGTGGTGGTGCTGTTGCACGGCATCGGCTCGGGCTCGGCATCCTGGCTGCACTGTGCCCGGCACCTGGCCGCCGAATGCCGGGTGATCGCCTGGGACGCGCCGGGTTATGGCCTGTCCACGCCGCTGCCGCAAGCGCAGCCGAAAGCCGCCGACTACGCCGCGCGCCTGGAGCTGCTGCTGCAGGCGCTGGATGTGGACAGCTGCCTGCTGGTGGGCCATTCCCTCGGCGCGCTGATGGCCACCGCCTACGCCGCCGGCATCGGCGCGGCGCGGGTCCGCCGCCTGGTGCTGCTCAGCCCGGCGCGCGGCTATGGCGCCGAGGAGCTGCGCGACAGCGGCGCCCAGGTGCGCCGCCAGCGCCTGGACAACCTGGAACGCCTCGGCATCGACGGCATGGCCAGCGAGCGCACCTCGCGCCTGCTCGGCCGCCACCCGAGCGAGGATGCCCTGGCCTGGGTGCGCTGGAACATGGCGCGGCTCAATCCCGGCGGCTACCGCCAGGCCGTCGAGCTGCTCTGCGGCGACGACCTGCTGGGCCATGGTGTGCCCGCGGCGCCCTGCGAAGTGCACTGCGGCGAGGACGACGGCATCACCACGCCCCAGGCCTGCGGCGCCATCGCCCGCCAGCTCGGCGCGCCGTTTTCGCTGATTCCCGGGGCCGGCCATGCCAGCCCCATCGAACAACCCGAAGTGGTCGCAGGACGTATCGGCCACGCGCAACGCCACTCTCTCGAGGGAACCGTCAATGGATAAGCCCGACGACCAGCAAGACAAGTACATCGTGCCCGGCCTGGAGCGCGGCCTGCTGCTGCTCTGCGAGTTCAGCCGGAAGAACCGCACCCTGTCGGCACCGGAACTGGCGCGGCGCCTGAAGCTGCCGCGCTCGACCATCTTCCGCCTGCTGACCACCCTGGAAACCATGGGCTTCGTCAACCGCATCGGCAACGAGTACCGCCTGGGCATGGCCGTGCTGCGCCTGGGCTTCGAGTACCTGGCGTCGCTGGAACTGACCGAGCTGGGCCAGCCGCTGCTGAACCGCCTGTGCGACGAGATCCGCTACCCCTGCAACCTGGTGGTGCGCGATGGCCGTTCCATCGTCTACGTGGCCAAGGTCTCGCCGTCTACCCTGCTGACCAGCACGGTCAACGTCGGCACCCGCCTGCCGGCCCACGCCACCGTGCTCGGCCGCATCCTGCTGCAGGACCTGTCCCTGGGCGAGCTGCGCGAGCTGTACCCGGAAGAGCAGCTGGAGCAGTTCTCGCCGAACACGCCGAAGACCGTGCTGGAACTCTTCGACCTGGTGCAGGGCGACCGCCAGCGCGGCTTCGTCCAGGGCGAGGGCTTCTTCGAGTCGACCATCTCCACCGTGGCCGCGCCGGTGCGCGACCACAGCGGCAGGGTGGTGGCGGCCATGGGCGCCACCATCCCCTCGGCGCACATCGAGCCGAACCGCATCGACCACCTGGTGAGCAGCGTGCGCCACAGCGCCGACGAACTCTCGCACCTGCTCAACTACACCCCGGACAGCCACGACAACGTCACCTCGATCTTCCGGAGCAAGCAGCATGAGCATGTGTGATCTGTCCGCCGCCGTGGCGGTGGTCACCGGCGGCTCCTCCGGCATCGGCCTGGCCACCGTCGAGCTGCTGCTGGAAGCCGGCGCCGCCGTGGCCTTCTGCGGCCGCAACGGCGAGCGCCTGCAGGCCGCCGAGGCCAGCCTGCGCGAGCGCTTCCCCGCTGCGCGGCTGTTCGCCCAGGCCTGCGACGTGCTCGACCCGGCGCAGGTGCAGGCCTTCGCCGAAGCCAGCCAGCGCGCGCTGGGCCGCGCCAGCATCCTGGTGAACAACGCCGGCCAGGGCCGTGTCTCCACTTTCGCCGACACCACGGATGAGGCCTGGAGCGAGGAACTGCAGCTGAAGTTCTTCTCCATCATCCACCCGGTGCGTGCCTTCCTGCCGCAGCTGGAAGGCCAGGCCGACGCCGCCATCGTCTGCGTCAACTCGCTGCTGGCCAGCCAGCCGGAGCCGCACATGGTGGCCACCAGCGCCGCCCGCGCCGGGGTGAAGAACCTGGTGCGCTCCATGGCCTTCGAGTTCGCGCCGAAGGGCGTGCGGGTCAACGGCATCCTCATCGGCCTGGTGGAGTCCGGCCAGTGGCGCCGCCGTTTCGAGGCCCGCGAAGAGCGCGAGCTGGACTGGGCCCGGTGGACCGGCCAGCTGGCGCAACGCAAGCAGATTCCCCTGGGGCGCCTGGGCAAGCCGGTAGAAGCGGCCCGCGCCATCGTTTTCCTCGCTTCACCCCTGTCTGCCTATACGACGGGTAGTCATATCGATGTTTCCGGAGGTTTGTCCCGTCATGCATAACGAAAGCAAAGTCACAGTCGGCGCCGCCATCGCCGCCTTCCTCGAGCAGTGCGACGTCAAGGCCGCCTTCGGGGTTATCTCCATCCACAACATGCCGATCCTCGACGCCTTCGCCATCCGCGGCAACATCCGCTTCGTCATGGCCCGTGGCGAGGCCGGCGCGGCCAACATGGCCGATTCCTACGCCCGCACCACCGGCGGCCTGGGCGTGTGCCTGACCAGCACCGGCACCGCCGCTGGCAACGCCGCCGGCGCCATGGTCGAAGCACTCACCGCCGGCACCCCGCTGCTGCACCTGACCGGGCAGATCGAAACCCCCTACCTGGACCAGAGCCTGGCCTACATCCACGAGGCGCCGGACCAGCTGACCATGCTCAAGGCCATCTCCAAGGCGGCCTTCCGCGTGCGCAGCGTCGACACCGCCATCAGCACCATCAAGCTGGCCGTGCAGACCGCCCTGACCGCGCCCACCGGCCCGGTGAGCGTGGAAATCCCGATCGACATCCAGTCGGCGCTGATCAACATGCCGGCCGACCTCTCGCCGCTGCCGGTGCCGGTGGCCAGGCCCTCCGAGCAGGCCCTGGACGACCTCGCCGAGCGCTTCGCCAAGGCCAGGCGGCCGATGCTCTGGCTCGGCGGCGGCGCCCGCCATGCCGGCCCGCAGGTGCAGCGCCTGCTGGCCATGGGCGTGGGCGTGGTCACCAGCACCCAGGGCCGCGGCATAGTCCCCGAAGACGACGAGCGTTCCCTCGGCGCCTTCAACCTGAACAAGCCCGTGGAGCAGTTCTACCAGACCTGCGATGCCATGCTTGTCGTCGGCTCGCGCCTGCGCGGCAACGAAACCCTCAAGTACGAGCTCAAGCTCCCGCGTCCGCTTTACCGGGCAGACGCCGATGCCACGGCGGAGGGCCGCTGCTACCCCAGCGACTTCTTCGTCTGTGGCGATTCCGCACTGGTCCTCAAGGGCCTCGCCGACCGCCTCGAAGGGCGCCTGTCGGTGGACCCGGCCTTCGCCGCGGATCTCGCCGCCGCGCGCAACCAGGCCCGCGCCCAGCTGGTGGATGGCCTCGGCCCGTACGCCTCCCTGGTGGAGCAGCTGCAGGCGCTGGCCGGCAGCGACTTCAACTGGGTGCGTGACGTCACCGTGTCCAACAGCACCTGGGGCAACCGCCACCTGAAGATCTTCAGCCCCCGCGCCGGCGTGCACGCCCTCGGCGGCGGCATCGGCCAGGGCCTGGCCATGGGCATCGGCGCGGCCGTCGGCGCGGCGGAAACCGCCCGTGGCCGCAAGACCTTCGTGCTGGCCGGCGACGGCGGCTTCATCCTCAACCTGGGCGAGCTGGCCACCGCCGTGCAGGAGCAGGCCGACATGGTCATAGTGCTGATGAACGACCAGGGCTACGGGGTGATCAAGAACATCCAGGACGCCGCCTACGGTGGCCGCCGCTGCTACGTCGACCTGCACACCCCGGACTACGCCCAGCTGTCCGCCTCCCTCGGCCTGCGCCACGCCAGGGTCAGCGATCTTGCGGACTTCAGCGGTGTGCTGGACGGCGCCCTGGCCGAGTCCGGTCCCTTCTTGCTGGAGGTGGACATGCTCTCGGTTGGCAGCTTCAAGACCATCTTCGCCGGCCCGCCGACCAACGAAGCCAAGACCGCCAAGGCCACCGTCTGAGGCCCATGCCATGCTGCATATCACCATGATCGGTTGCGGCGCCATTGGCGTCGGTGTGTTGGAACTGCTGGAGAGCGACCCGCATCTCCGGGTCGATGCGGTGATAGTCCCGGAAGACTCCCAGGCCCTGGTCCGCCAGCGCCTGGCCAGCCTGCGCAAGCCGCCGCAGGTGCTCGCCGAACTGCCGGCCGGGGCGCGCCCCGACCTGCTGGTGGAGTGCGCCGGGCACCGCGCCATCGAGCAGCACGTGCTGCCGGCACTGGCCCAGGGCATCCCCTGCCTGGTGGTGTCGGTGGGCGCGCTGTCCGAGCCGGGACTGGTGGAACGCCTGGAGGCCGCTGCCGAGTCCGGCGGCACCCGCATCGAACTGCTGCCCGGCGCCATCGGCGGCATCGACGCGCTGTCGGCGGCCAAGGTCGGCGGCCTGGAATCGGTGCGCTACACCGGCCGCAAGCCGGCGCGCGCCTGGCTGGGCACGCCGGGAGAGCAGGTCTGCGACCTGGAACACCTGGTCGAGGCGCGGGTGATCTTCGAAGGCAGCGCCCGCGAAGCCGCGCGGCTCTACCCGAAGAACGCCAACGTCGCCGCCACCCTGTCGCTCGCCGGCCTCGGCCTGGACCGTACCCAGGTGCGCCTGATCGCCGACCCGGCGAGCAGCGAGAACGTGCACCAGGTGGAAGCCAGCGGTGCCTTCGGCGGCTTCGAGCTGACCCTGCGCGGCAAGCCGCTGGCGGCCAACCCCAAGACCTCGGCGCTGACCGTGTACAGCGTGGTCCGCGCGCTGGGCAACCACGCCCACGTGATTTCGATCTAGGGACAATAACCGTGATTGACCTGAACCCGATCCAACCCATCTGCATCGCCGGCGAGTGGCGCCTGGGCGGCGGCGACCTCTACCAGAGCCTCTACCCGGCCACCGGCGAGGCCATCGCCCGCCTGCACGCCGCCAGCCTGGACGACGTGGAAGAAGCCATCCAGGGCGCCCACCGCGCCTTCCGCGAAAGCGGCTGGGCCCAGCGCAAGCCCCATGAGCGCGCCGCCGTCCTCTACCGCATCGCCGCGCTGATCCGCGAGCGCAGCGAAGAGCTGGCGCAGCTGCAGCGCCTGGACAACGGCAAGCCGATCAAGGAAACCCGCAACCTGGTGGCCAGCGCCGCCGCCACTTTCCAGTTCTTCGCCGCCGCTTGCGAGACCCTGGAGGAAACCATCACCCCGTCGCGCGGCGACTTCGTCACCATGAGCGTGTACGAGCCCATGGGCGTGGTGGCGGCCATCACCCCCTGGAACTCGCCGATCGCCTCCGAGGCGCAGAAGCTCGCCCCGGCCCTGGCCGCCGGCAACGCCGTGGTGGTCAAGCCGGCGGAGATCACCCCGCTGGCCGCCCTGGCCCTGGCGCGCATCTGCATCGATGCCGGCCTGCCGCGCGGCCTGGTCAGCGTGCTGCCGGGCAAGGGCTCGCTGATCGGCGATGCGCTGACCCGCCATCCGCTGGTCAAGCGCGTGTCCTTCACCGGCGGCACCAGCACCGGCAAGCACATCGCGCGCATCGCCGCCGACAAGATGATGCCGGTGTCCATGGAACTGGGCGGCAAGTCGCCGACCATGGTGCTGGCCGACGCCGACCTCGACCACGCGGTGGCCGGCGTGCTCTACGGCATCTTCAGCTCCAGCGGCGAGTCCTGCATCGCCGGCTCGCGGCTGTTCGTCGCCCATGAGCACTACGAGGAATTCCTCGACCGCCTGGCCGCCGGCGCTAGCGCCCTGCGCATCGGTGACCCGGCCGACGAGCGCACCCAGATGGGCCCGCTGATCAGCGCCGCCCACCGCGAGTCGGTGGAGCGCTACGTGGCGATGGGCGTGGCCGAGGGCGGCCGCCTGCGCACCGGCGGCGTCCGCCCCCATGGCGAGGCGTTCGACCGTGGCTACTTCTACACCCCGACCATCATCGAGGGCCTCTCCAACGACGCCCGCCTGTGCCAGGAGGAAGTCTTCGGCCCGGTGCTGGTGGCCATGCCCTTCACGGATGAGGCCGAGCTGGTCGAGCAGGCCAACGACAGCTGCTACGCGCTCGCCGCCGGCATCTGGACCCGCGACTTCCAGCGCGCCTGGCAGCTCGGCCGCGCCGTGCAGGCCGGCACCGTGTGGATCAACACCTACAAGCAGTTCTCCATCTCCACCCCCTTCGGCGGCTGGCGCGACAGCGGCCTGGGCCGCGAGAAGGGCCGCCTGGGGATACTCCAGTACATGGAACAGAAGAGCCTCTACTGGGGCCTGAACCAACAGCCGCTGGCCTGGGCCGGCCAGCATTGATGAGGAAAACGCGATGAGCGTATTGGGAATCGACGAAATCACCTACGGCGTGGAAGACCTGGCCAGCAGCGCCCGCTTCTTCGCCGACTGGGGCCTGAAGCAGGTGGAGGCGAGCGACGACCAGGTGGTCTTCGAAAGCCTCAACGGTTGCCGCGTGATTGTCGCGGCCCTGGACAAGCCCGGCCTGCCGCCGGCCATCGAGGCCGGCTCGACCCTGCGCGAAGTGGTCTGGGGCGTGGAGAGCGAGGCGGACCTCAAGCTGTACGCCGAGCGCATCGCGGGCGACCCCGGCTTCAGCGAGGGCGAGGGCCGCATCGGCTGCACTGACCCCAACGGCATGGCGGTGCGCCTGCAGGTCACCCGCAAGCGCGATATCCAGGTCCAGTGCGGCCAGTCCAACACCTGGCAGTTCAAGGGCCGGATCAACCAGGCCAGCCCGATCTACGAGCGCGCCCAGCCGATCGAAGTCGGCCACGTGGTGTTCTTCGTCAAGGACGTGAATGCCTGCGAGCGCTTCTACAGCGAGCGCTTCGGCTTCGTCTGCTCCGACCGCTACCCGGACCGTGGCGCCTTCATGCGCTGCGCGGAGGAGGGCGGCCACCACGACCTGTTCATGCTGCAACTGCCGCAGCCGCGCGCCGGCCTCAACCACGTGGCCTTCACCGTGCGCGACATCCACGAAGTGTTCGGCGGCGGCATGCACATCTCCCGCTGCGGCTGGGACACCGAGATCGGCCCGGGCCGCCACCCGGTGTCCTCGGCCTACTTCTGGTACTTCCGCAATCCCGCCGGCGCCCTGGTGGAGTACTACGCCGACGAGGACCAGCTGACCGGCGCATGGCAGGCCCGCGAGTTCGAGCCCGGCCCCACGGTGTTCGCCGAGTGGGCCATCGCCGGCGGCCTGGACGGCAACACCCGGCGGCAGAAGAACGCCGAGGCGCCGCAAGGCAAGTTCCTCACCGACAAGCCCAAGAGCTGAGGTGGCCATGAGCGAGACGCTGCTGCTGACCGTGCTGCTCAGGCACGACCAGTCGAAGAACCTCGAAGACATCCAGGCCCACATGAAGGCCATGGACTGGTGGGAGCGATTCCCCGGCGAGGGCGTCGAGATCGTCTCCTGGACCGTCGCCATGGGCCTGGGGCAGATCGTCACCCTGCGCCTGCCGCCGGCCCTGCTGCCACGCATCAACGTTGAACTGGAGCGCTCCGCCTGGGGCGTGTTCCGCACCGAGTGCTACCCGACCTACGACTTCGTCCCGGTTCGCGAAACCATCCGCGAACGGGTCCGCAATGGAGGCCAATGAAATGCAAGACCGTTACCTGGAACCCCATCAGGCCCGCACCCGCGAGCCGAACTCCTTCGAGGACCTGCTCGGCGACTCCATCGAGCGCGCCTACGCCGCCGGCATCCACGACCTGCCGGGGCTGCTCGGCTACCTCAACCAGGCCGGCCCCACCTGTCCGGGCGGCGGTCCCTGGACCGAGGACGCCTACAAGACCCTGATGGCCCGCCTGGGCGAATGAATTCCCTCCAAGAGGAACCTGCTATGAGCACCGTGGACCCTGTTGAACAACTCCTCGCCAACGGCCTGAAGAACCTCTGGTACCCGATCTGCCCGGTCGGCTTCATCCAGGACAAGCCGGTATCCCTGCGCCGCCTGGGCTACAAGCTGGCCCTCTGGCGCGACACCGACGGCACCCTGCACGCCCTCGAAGACCACTGCCCGCACCGTGGCGCGCCGCTGTCGCGCGGGGTCAACCTGGGCGACCGCCTGCAGTGCCCCTACCACGGCGTGGAAGTGCGCTGCGACGGCGTCACCACCCGCGTGCCCGGCAGCCCCGGCTGCAAGCTGGAAGGCAGCCAGGCGACCCGCTTCTTCCATGTCACCGAGGCCGCCGGCGCCGTCTGGCTGTACAACTCGGCGGGCAATGTCGAGGAGGCGCCGCCGCTGGTGCTGCCCGAGCAACTGACCGATCCGGCGTTCTCCCACTTCCTCTGCTACACCGAGTGGCGCGGCGACTACCGCTACGTGCTGGACAACGTCATGGACCCGATGCACGGCACCTACCTGCACAAGCAGTCCCACTCCATGTCCGAAGGCGAGAGCCACGCCAGGTTCGTCACCCGCGACACCGATACCGGCTTTATCTTCGAGAAGGAAGGCCAGCGCGGGGTCAACTTCGACTGGACCGAATGGGCCGATACCGGCGTGCACTGGATGCGCCTGGAGATCCCCTATCCGAAAACCGGCGGCCCGGGCGGCAACTTCCATATCGTCGGCAGCTACACCCCGATCGCCCGCGACCTCTGCGCGGTGTTCCACTGGCGCTGCCGCCCGCTCACCGGCTGGCAGCGCGACACCTGGCGCTTCCTCTACAAGAACCGCCTGGAAGAGCGCCATTGGGCGGTGCTGGAGCAGGACCGCGAGATCCTCGAGTTCATGGACCCGGACGCCAACCAGCGCGAGAACCTCTACCAGCACGACCTCGGCCTGGTGCGCCTGCGCCGGCACATGAAGAACCTGGCCAAGGCCCAGCTGGAACTGATCGAGGCCAAGCAGCTATGACCCCGGTCCGCCGCATCCGCGCCGCCGGCGCGCCCGACCTGCCCGGCGCCAGCTGGTCCAACGCCCTGCTGGTGGGGCAGGAGCTGGTGCTGTCCGGCATGACCGGGCACCCGGCCACCCGTCAGGCCGCCAAACGCGGCGAGCCGCTGGACGCCCATGCCCAGACCCTGGTGGTGCTGGGCAAGGTGAAGGCATTGCTGGAAGAGGCGGGCGGCCATGTCGGCAACATCTACAAGCTCAACGTCTATGTCACCCGCATCGCCGACAAGGACGAGGTCGGGCGCGCGCGGCGCGATTTCTTCGCCGGCCAGGGCACCTTTCCCGCCTCCACCCTGGTGGAGGTGAGCGGCCTGGTGTTCCCCGAGCTGGTGGTGGAGATCGACGCCTGGGCGCGCCTGGACATCGACCTGGCGAACTGCGACGAAGCCTGAACACAGAGGTAGAAAGATGACTCACAACAACACATTGACGGCCTTCGTCCACACCCTGCGCTTCGAGGCGGAAGGCATCATCAGCGTCGAGCTGCGCCCCCATGGCGACCAGGTGTTCGTACCCTTCACCCCCGGCGCCCATATCGACCTGCACCTGGCCAACGGCCTGGTGCGCAGCTACTCGCTGCTTAATTCCCCGGAGGACAGCGGCCGCTACGTGGTCGGCATCCTCCGCGACCGCAACAGCCGTGGCGGCTCCGCCTACGTGCACCAGAACCTGCGGGTGGGCATGCAGCTGCAGATCTCCCCGCCGCGCAACCTGTTCCAGCTCGACGAAAGCGCCGAGCACAGCGTGCTGGTGGCCGGCGGCATCGGCATCACGCCGATCTACTGCATGCTCAACCGCCTGCGCGCCCTGGGCAGGTCGGTGGAGCTGCTCTACTGCGCGCGCACCCGCAAGGAGGCCGCCTTCGTCGAGGAGCTGGCCGCCAGCGACGCCAATATCCAGCTGCACTTCGACGACGAGAAGGGCGGCCCCATCGACCTCGAGGCCTTCCTCGCCGCGCGGCCGTCCACCGCGCATTTCTACTGCTGCGGCCCGACGCCGATGATCGACGCCTTCGAGAACCTCTGCGAAAGCCTCGGCCACCCGAACGTGCATATCGAGCGCTTCGCCGCCGCGCCCCAGGCCCCGGCGGCGCCCCAGGGCAGCTACGAAGTGCAGCTGGCGCGCAGCAACAAGAGCATCGAGGTGCCCAGTGGCAAATCGCTGCTGGATGCCCTGCTGGAGTCCGGCATCGAAGTCGACTGCAGCTGCCGCGAAGGTGTCTGCGGCGCCTGCGAGACCCGCGTGCTGGAAGGCGAACCCGAGCACCGCGACGGCGTGCTGACCAAGGCCGAGAAGGCGGCGAACCAGACCATGATGGTCTGCGTGTCCGGCTGCAAGGGCGCGCGCCTGGTGCTGGACCTCTGATCCCCTGTCGTTCCTTTGCTCACCACTTTGGCCGGCGCTCGTGACGCCGGTTTTTTTTGCCTGCGGGAAATGCACCTGGCCATGTAGCCCGGAGGGGCGGACCCGGCAAACCCCCCGTAGGTTGCGGCTGAGCTACGCGAAGCCCAACGCCCGCAGTTAGCCCCTGGTCCATGCACCGGACAGGTAGGATGGGTGGAGCTCCGCGATACCCATCGAACCATGGTGATGGGTATCGCTTCGCTCCACCCATCCTACGAGGCTTACATGCACGGACAGCCTCCTCTCCCTCTGGAAGTTCACTCGGTATTATCCCTGCGAAACTTCAATGACTATCCAGTCACGTTTCCAGTATGAAACGACAAATCCCCCCAAAAAGTGTCACCGTGAATATTCTACGCACACACTTCGTGCGCTTTTGTTACCCCGGAATAGTCAGGTTTCAAGGGTGGTACAAAAGTCCTTGTTCTACATATAAACAATTGAATTAAAAGGTGTTTTGTCAATTCGTCCTGCTGGCGATGCAATGGCATGATTCATGCTCAAAACAACGTATCGCAGGTGAAACAAAATGCGATGGAGTTGGCCTCTCGGCAGCGCTGCCGGGTAACAGCCGAACAGGCCGATGGAAAGGCCGAAAAACAATTAACGAGCAACAAGAGAAACGCCTGACCCTTCTCGCAAATACAACTTTCAAGTTGTTCGGGAAGTTCGGGCGGCGGGTCTCGTTTTGCTCAAAGAAATTCTGCCTTAGCGAACTTGCAGATGAGGTCGTAATGAAAAAGTACGTGCTGTCCATTGGTCTCGCGCTTTGCACCCACTCCGTCATGGCCGACCAGTCCGCCGGCCCGGCGGCACCAACGGCACCGGTGGCCGCGCAGCCCAAGCCGTTCCCCCATATCGGCCTGCGCAGCGACGACGGCAAGAGCACCCTGGATATCGGTGGTGCCCTGCGCATGAACTACCGCGACGAGGATTGGGACACCACCGAGAACAACGGCCGCTTCCTCTTCGATACCTTCCGCCTGGACGTGCAGGCGACCCACCACAACTTCTTCTCGGACCTGGGCTACTGGTTCCAGGACGACGGCAAGCAGTCCATCGATCGTGGCTTCATCGGCTACAAGTTCAACGACACCTCCAGCCTGCAACTGGGCGCCCCCTTCAAGCCCTTCGGCCTGGAGCCCTATCCGCAGTTCGGCTGGAGCTACCACATCCCGTTCTTCCTCGGTTACGGCGTCAGCGCCGGCACCGGCGCCAAGTACGTCTACAAGGATACCGAGTGGAATATCCAGGCCGGCTACTTCCCGCGCATGCTGCCCAGCGACCTGCGCTATTCCCCCGAAGTGGGGCGTTTCTCCGACCTCAACGACAACGCCATCCCCGCCATCCATTCGCGCCAGGACAACGAGAAGCGTGACCAGGTGAACCTGCGCGTGGCGCGCAACTTCGCCGGCGACGGCTGGAAGACCGAGGTGGGCGCCTCGCTGGCGGCGGCGCGCCTGCACAACGCCACCACCGACGACGACGGCGACTACTGGGCCGGCGCCCTGCACGCGGCGATCAACAGTGGCAACTGGACGGTGACCACCCAGGGCATCCGCTACGAGTTCGATCCGAAGAACCCGGCCGGTGTCAGCGACGACGCCATCCTCATGGGCACCAACGGCCTGACGCCGGCCTTCCTGATCGCCTCCGAGGCCACCGTGGCATCCTTCAACGTCGCCTACGACGTGCCGACGCCGAATATGGGCATGCTGAAGAAGCTGCGCTTCTATAACGACTACAGCCGCATGTTCAAGGACAAGAGCGGTTGGGACGACTCGCAGATGTACACCGCCGGCGTGCAGTTCATCGCCATGCCGATCATGGGCTGGCTGGACTTCACCTGGGGCCGCAACGCCAACCCCTACGGCGGCGCGGAGAGCGGCACCGGCTTCACCAGCACCACCTCCTCGCGCAGCGACGAGTGGCTTTTCCGCACCAACCTGAACATCGGGTACTACTTCTGACCGGGCGGTGGTGACGCGCGCCGCAGGTCTGCCCTGCGGAGCATTGGGGGCGCTTTGCGCCCCTTCGCGAATGAATTCGCTTCCACAGGCCAGAGCCCAAAAACAAAAAGCCCCGCATGGCGGGGCTTCTCGAAAAGGGGTCGCTTACAGATCGAAGTCGTAATCGGAGAGCTGCTTCTGCAGGCGGCGCTCTTCGAGGTAGTTGTCGATGATGCGGCGCTTGGTCAGGTTGGTCTTCGCGGTTTCTGCCGGGGTATCCGAATCGTCGGCATCCTCGGAAGCGAAGTCTTCTTCGAGTTCGATGTCTTCTTTGGCAGTGGTCATAAGGTTCACTCCACAATGCGGGGCGCTATTGGCGCACCTTATAACCACAAAGCCAGGGTCGGTAAAAAAGATTTTTTCAATCGGATACTTGAGTGAATCAATAGGTTATCAATCGTCGGTAGTCTTCGCCTTGTACTCGCACAGGTCTTCGATACGGCACGCACCGCAGCGCGGTTTGCGGGCGACGCAGACGTAGCGGCCGTGCAGGATCAGCCAGTGGTGGGCGTCCAGCAGGAATTCCTTGGGTACGAATTTCAGCAGCTTCTTTTCCACTTCCAGCACGTTCTTGCCGGGGGCGATGCCGGTGCGGTTGCTGACCCGGAAGATGTGGGTATCCACGGCCATGGTGGGCTGGCGGAAGGCGGTGTTGAGCACCACGTTGGCGGTCTTGCGGCCGACGCCGGGCAGGGCTTCGAGGTCTTCGCGGTTGTCCGGAACCTGGCCGCCGTGTTTCTCGATGAGGATGCGGCAGGTCTCGATGACGTTCTTCGCCTTGCTGTTGTACAGGCCGATGGTCTTGATGTACTCCGACAGCCCCTCCACGCCGAGTGCATGGATGGCCTCCGGGGTATTGGCCACCGGGTAGAGCCTGGCCGTGGCCTTGTTCACCCCGACGTCGGTGGCCTGGGCGGAGAGGATGACCGAGATCAGCAGTTCGAAGGGGGTGCTGTAGGCCAGTTCGGTAGTGGGGTTGGGGTCGTCGTCGTGGAGGCGGCGGAAGATTTCGTAGCGTTTCGCGGCGTTCATCAGGAATCAGCGGTCCGGTTGGTCAGGCGGCGCCACAGCGCCAGTAGCGTACCGATCAGGATAAAGGCTCCGGGCGCCAGGGCGAACAGGGGAATGCCATCGGCGCCGAACTGCAGGTGCCAGTCCAGGGCAGTCGGGCCCAGTAGCCAGTCCAGGTGGGCCAGCAGTGTGCCGTGGCCGGACGCTTCGCGCAGGGCACCCAGCAGCAGGGCCAGCAGGGCGAAAACAAGCCCGGCGCGCAGGCCTTCGAAGGCGTCGGGGCGTTCCTGTTGCGCCAGTTGCAGGCAGGGCAGCACCAGCAGATAGGGGAACGGCCCCAGCGCGCGGTGCAGCTCGAAGGCGGCGGCCTGCAGCAGCAGGTTGCCCAGGCTTACCAGCAGGGCGGCGAGGAGCAGCGCGCCGAGCCCGTGGGCGTGGCCGGTGAGGTGGCGGTCAAGGAGCGGCAGGACCAGGCCGAACAGCGTCAGCAGGGGCAGGCCGAGCAGGGCGAGGCCCATGCCCTTCACCAACAGGTCGGTGGCACCCACCAGTAGCGCGAGGCCCATGAGGCCGAGGTGGCTGGCGTTCATGGCGCTCTCTCCCCGAGCAGCAAGCGGCGCTGGCCATCGAAGAACTGCAGGGCATGCTGGGTGGCACTGACCACGGCGCGGGAGGTGATGGTGGCGCCGGCGATCTGGTCGAACTGGCCGTTGTCGGCTTTCACCCGCCATTCGGCTTCCGGGTGGCTGGCCAGGGATTGATCGGCGAAGGATTTCAGCCAGGCGCTTCGTGCCGGCTCGATGCGATCACCTATCCCCGGGGTTTCCCGATGGCCGAGGACCTTGGTGGCCAGCAGCCGACCATCCGGGCGGATCGCCAGCAACAGCCGGATCGGCCCTTCGTAGCCCTTGGCCGTGACCGGCAGCAGCACCGCCACCGGGGCGCCTTCCCGGGTGGCCAGCCAGGCCTCCGTGGGGGGCGGCACGCCCAGCAGTTCGCTGGCTGGCAGGGCGATGGGACGGGCCAGGGGATGGTTGTCGTGGCTGCCGGGGGGAAGCAGGTCGAGCAGGGCGCGCTCGTCGGCGGCCTGGCGTTCGGCCTCGATACGGCCTGCCAGCAACTGGTCGGCGGCGATCAGCACGGTGAGGCCCAGGCCCGCCAGCAGGGCAAGGATCGCCAGGTTGCGGCCGTTCATGGCTGCGGCTCCTGGCTGCGCGGGGCGTAGCGATCGAGGGTCGGCACCAGCAGGTTCATCAGCAGGATCGCGAAGGCCATGCCGTCGGCATAGCCGCCCCAGGTGCGGATGCCATAGACCAGCAACCCGGTGCCGACGCCGAACAGCAGGCGGCCACGGTCGCTGGCGGCGCCGGACACGGGTTCGGTGGCGATGAAGAAGGCGCCGAGCATGGTGGCGCCGCTGAACAGGTGGAACAGCGGCGAACCGTTGGAGTCCGAGCCGGAGCCGTTCCAGCACAGCAGGCTGATGACGAAGAGCCCGGCCAGCAGGCCCACCGGCGCGTGCCAGCGGATCACCTTGCGTTGCAGCAGGAACAGGCCTCCGAGGAGGAAGGCCAGGTTGACCCATTCCGCGCCGCGCCCGCCGAAACTGCCGAAGGCCAGGTGGCCGGCGAAGAGTTCGTCGACGGTCAGGCGGTCGTTGTGCTTGAGGCTGTCCAGGGCGGTAGCCTGGCTCCAGCCGTCCACCAGCCCGCCGCCGATGCCCAGCACCTGTTGCAGGGATTCGCCCAGGCCGGGGTGCTGGCCGGGCGTGGGCCACTGGTTGAGCTGGGCGGGGAAGGCCACCAGCACCAGGGCGTAGCCGAGCATGGCCGGGTTCAAGGGGTTCTGCCCGAAGCCGCCGAACACCGCCTTGCCGCACAGCAGGGCGAAGGTGCAGGCACAGGCGGTGAGCCACCAGGGCGAGTAGGGTGGCAGGGCCAGGGCGAGCAGGGTGGCACTGACCAGGGCGCTGCCTTCGCCCAGCAGCGGCTGGTTGAACAGCGAGGCCTCCGGCGCGGCGGGTTGCTGGCGCAGGCTCCGCACCAGGGCTTCGCAGGCCAGGGCGGTGGCCAGGGCGACCAGCAGTTGCAGCGGGCTGCCCCAGCCGTATTGCCAGACCAGCGCGAGGAGCCCCGGCAGGCAGGCGACCAGCACCAGCTGCATGCTGGGACGCGGGTCGAAGGCCGGGCGGGTGGTCATGGCCGGATGCCGTCAGGACTGTTCGGCAAGGGCCCGTTCGGCCTTGGCCAGGCGTTCGCGGGCCTGGTCCAGGGCGGTCGGGTCGACATCGGCCTGGCGCTCCAGCTTGCCGAGGTCGGCGCGGGCGTAGGCCAGTTCGGTCTTCAGGGCGCGAGTGGTCGGGTCCACAGGGCGCTTGTCGATGCGCTGCAGTGCCGGTGGCTGCTTGCCGGAGGCCTCCTCGGCGGCGTGCAGGGCCGCTTCGGCATCGGTCAGGGCCTGGCGCAGCCTGGTCAGTTCCGCATCGCCGGCGCCGCGCTGTTCGGCAGTCTTCAGCTCGGCACGGCGGCTGGCGAGGGCGATCTTGGCCTGCTTCAGGCGTGCCACGCCTTCAGTGGGCGCGGGTGCCGCAGGGGCGGCCTGGGCGGCGTCCAGGCGCTGCTGGGCCTGCTCCACGGCGAGGCGCAGTTCGGCCAGTTGGGCCTGCTGGTCCGCGGTCGGCGCGTCGCCAAAGGCTTTCTCGGCCTTGGCGAGCTGGGCGCGGCTCATGGCGGCGGCGATCTTCGCCTGCTTGAGGGCGGCCTCGTCCAGCACGGCGGTGGCCGCAGCCGGCGTTTCCAGCGCCGCCTCGAGGGCCGCCTGGGCCTTGTCGTTGGCACTGCGCAGTTCGGCGACCTGGGCTTCCAGATCGGCAGTGCCGTAGGTGGCGAACTGGGCTTCGGCCTTCTTCAGTGCCACCTGGGCCATGGCAGCCTCGATCTTCAGGCGCTTCTGCTGGTCGCTGAGGCTGGGGGTGGCGGCTTTCTGCGCCTTCACCCGCTCGATGGCGGCCTGCACCGCGTCCGTGGGCCCGGCGGTGCTCTGCTGGGCCTGGGCGGCACGTGCGGCGCGGGCTTCGCGCTCAGCCTGGCGGCGGGCTTCGTCGCGGGCGAGCCGTGCATTGCGGAATTCGAAGCGCTCACGGAACTGGTCGGCACGCTGGCGCTGGGCGCGGGCCTCGGGTTCGGCGAGCGGCAGGATGTCGATGCAATCCACCGGGCAGGGCACCACGCAGAGCTCGCAGCCGGTGCATTGGTCGGTGATGACGGTGTGCATCTGCTTGGCGGCGCCGACTATGGCGTCCACCGGACAGGCCTGGATGCACTTGGTGCAGCCGATGCATTCGGCCTCGCGGATGAAGGCGATCTGCGGCGGCACCGGGCCGTTGGGGGCATCCAGTGGCAGGATCGGGACGTGCAGCAGCTCGGCGATCGCCTGGATGGTGGGCGCGCCGCCGGGCGGGCATTTGTTGATGGCTTCGCCCCGGGCGATGCCTTCGGCGTAGGGCCTGCAGCCCGGGTGGCCGCACTTGCCGCACTGGGTCTGTGGCAGCAGGGCATCGATAAGCGGGATCAGCTTGGCCTGGCTCATTGCGCCCCCATGCCGTTGAAACCGAGGAAGGCCAGGCCCATCAGTCCGGCGCAGACCAGCAGCAGCGGCGTGCCACGGAAGGCGGCCGGCACCTGCGATTCATCCACCTGCTGCAGCAGGTCGTCGAACAGCCTCAGCACCAGCCAGAAGCCCAGCCCGCCGCCGATACCCAGACCCAGTGCGCTGGCGAAACCACCGGCGCTGCCGATCAGCATGGCGCCCAGGGCTGCGCCATTGGCCAGCAGCAGGGGCCAGAGGCCGTCACGTGGCAGGGCGGGGCGCAGGCGTGCGAGCAGTTGCAGGCAGAGCCAGGCGAGCGGCGCCAGCAGCGGGAGGAATACGAACAGTCGCAATGCGCCCAGCTCCAGCGGGGCCAGCAGCAGTTGGTCGATCAGCCAGGCGAGCGGGGTGGCCAGGGCGATCAGTGCGCCACCGGCCAGGGCCAGCGAGCGGCTGCGCGGCTGGCGCAGGCTGTCGGCACCCAGCGGCAGGCCGAGGACGAGGTTGTTGACCAGCGCTGCACCGAGCAGGGCGAAGATGAAATCGGTCATAGGGCGTGGTGTCGCCGGGCTGGAAAAAGGGCCGCGTATTATCCGGGATGCAACCGGAGTGGTACAGGGGCGCAGCCGCAACGGCCTGCGTCCTGCTACAAGGCTAGCCCAGGGCCTTGCCGGGGCCGACCCTAGCTGATGGGTTTCGCTTCGCTCAACCCATCGGTAAACAAAACGCCCGCAGAAGCGGGCGTTGTGCTGGAGCTCGGGGCCTTACTTGACGCGCTGGCCCGGCTTGGCGCCGCTGTCGGGGCTGAGCAGGTAGATTTCCTCGCCGCCGGGGCCGGCGGCCAGGACCATGCCTTCGGACACGCCGAACTTCATCTTGCGCGCCGCCAGGTTGGCGACGTACAGGGTCAGGCGGCCTTCCAGCTGGCTCGGGTCCGGGTAGGCGCTCTTGATGCCGGAGAAGACATTGCGCTTGGCGTCGCCGATATCCAGGGTCAGGCGCAGCAGCTTGTCGGCGCCTTCGACGAATTCGGCCTTCTCGATCAGGGCGATACGCAGGTCGACAGCGGCGAAGGTGTCGAAGGCGATTTCCGCCGCCAGCGGGTCCTTCACCAGTTCGCCGTTGCCCTTGGGCGCGGACGCGGCGGCCAGGTCTTCCTTGGACGCGGCGACCATGGCTTCGATCTTCGCCGGCTCGATGCGGGTCATCAGCGGGTTGAAGGGGTTCAGCTGATGGTCGGCGAGCAGCACCTTGTGGTCGTCCCAGGTCAGCGGGGCGACGTTGAGGAAGGCTTCGGCGTCGGCGGCCAGCTTCGGCAGCACCGGCTTGAGGAAGATCACCAGCTGGCGGAACAGGTTGATGCCGGCGGCGCACACGGCCTGGACCTCGGCCTGCTTGCCTTCCTGCTTGGCCAGGGCCCAGGGCGCCTTGTCGGCGATCCAGGCGTTGGCGCGGTCGGCCAGGGCCATGATCTCGCGCATGGCGCGGGCGAAATCACGGTTTTCGAAGGCTTCGGCGATGCTCGGGGCGGCGGCGGCGAACTCTGCGAACAGCTCGGGCGCGGCGTTCCCGGCCACCAGCTTGCCGGCGTTGCCCTTGTGGATGAAACCGGCGCAGCGGCTGGCGATATTGACCACCTTGCCCACCAGGTCGGAGTTGACCTTCTGCACGAAGTCCTCGAGGTTCAGGTCGAGGTCGTCGACGCTGCGGCTCAGCTTGGACGCGTAGTAGTAGCGCAGGTATTCCGGGCACAGGTGGTCGAGGTAGGTGCGCGCCTTGATGAAGGTGCCGCGGGACTTGGACATCTTCTGCCCGTTCACCGTCAGGTAGCCGTGCACATTGAGCGCGGTGGGCTTGCGGTAGCCGGCGCCTTCGAGCATGGCGGGCCAGAACAGGGCGTGGAAGTTGACGATGTCCTTGCCGATGAAGTGGTACAGCTCGGCGTTGGAGCCCTTGTTCCAGAAGGCGTCGAAGTCCAGCTCGGGGCGACGCGCGCAGAGGTTCTGGAAGCTGGCCATGTAGCCGATGGGGGCGTCCAGCCAGACATAGAAGTACTTGCCGGGGGCGTCCGGGATCTCGAAACCGAAGTAGGGCGCGTCACGGCTGATGTCCCACTCCTGCAGGCCGGCGTCCAGCCACTCGGCGATCTTGTTGGCCACCGATTCCTGCAGGGCGCCGCTGCGGGTCCACTCCTTGAGCATGGCGTCGAAGTCGGGCAGCTTGAAGAAGTAGTGCAGGGACTCCTTGAGCACCGGGGTGGCGCCGGAGATGGCGGATTTCGGGTTCTTCAGTTCGGTGGGCGCGTAGGTGGCGCCGCACACTTCGCAGTTGTCGCCGTACTGGTCCTCGGCCGCGCATTTCGGGCAGGTGCCCTTGATGAAGCGGTCGGCCAGGAACATCTGCTTGTCCGGGTCGTAGTACTGGGTCACCGGGCGGGTGGCGATGTGGCCGGCGTCGCGCAGCTTGGTGTAGATGCCGCTGGACAGCACGCGGTTCTCTTCCGAGTGGGTCGAGTGGTAGTTGTCGAAGTCCACCAGGAAGTCGGCGAAGTCGGCGGTGTGCTCGGCGCGGACGTTGTCGATCAGTTGCTCGGAGGTGATGCCTTCCTTCTCGGCGCGCAGCATGATGGCCGAGCCGTGGGCGTCGTCGGCGCAGACATAGACGGCCTGGTTGCCGCGCATCTTCTGGAAGCGCACCCAGATGTCGGTCTGGATGTACTCGACCATATGCCCGAGGTGGATGGACCCGTTGGCATAGGGGAGGGCGCTTGTCACAAGGATCTTGCGGGGCTCGGTCATGGTGCTCGGTTACCGGATCTGGAACGAAAGGGAAGTCGGCAACTATATAGGCCCGGCGCGATTTTTTCACCCGTGGGCGACCCAGCGGCCAGGCGGTCGGTTAGGATAGCCGCCTGATTTGCTCGGTTATTCCTTGGAGCCCTGCCATGAGCACCGTTACCCGCGCACTGGTCGAAGCCACCCTGCGCCAGTTCACCGATCCCCACCTCGACCAGGACCCGGTCAGCGCCGGTTGCCTGCGCGAGGTCGACATCCAGGGCGGCAAGCTCCGCGTGCGCCTGGAGCTGGGCTATGCCGCCGGCCTGTTCAAGGCCGGCTGGGCGCAGACCCTGAAGATGGCCCTGGAGAACCTGGACGGCGTGGACAGCGCCGAAGTGCAGGTGGACTGCGTGATCGCGGCGCACAAGGCCCAGGACCAGGTGCCGGCCCTGACCAACGTGAAGAACATCATTGCCGTGGCCTCCGGCAAGGGCGGCGTGGGCAAGTCCACCACCGCCGCCAACCTGGCCCTGGCGCTGGCCCGCGAAGGCGCCCGCGTCGGCATCCTCGACGCCGATATCTACGGCCCAAGCCAGGGCATCATGTTCGGCATTCCGGACGGTACCCGGCCCAAGGTCCGTGACCAGAAGTTCTTCGTGCCGATCGAGGCCCATGGCGTGGAGGTCATGTCCATGGCCTTCCTCACCGACGAGAACACCCCGGTGGTCTGGCGCGGCCCCATGGTCTCCGGCGCGTTGATCCAGCTGATCACCCAGACCGCCTGGGACAACCTCGACTACCTGGTGGTGGACATGCCGCCGGGTACCGGTGACATCCAGCTGACCCTGGCGCAGAAGGTGCCGGTGGCCGGCAGCGTGATCGTCACCACCCCGCAGGACCTGGCATTGCTCGATGCCAAGAAGGGCGTGGAGATGTTCCGCAAGGTGAACATCCCGGTGCTGGGCGTGGTGGAGAACATGGCGGTGCACATCTGCTCCAACTGCGGCCATGCCGAGCACCTGTTCGGCGAGGGCGGTGGCGAGAAGCTGGCCACCCAGTACGGCGTGGAGCTGTTGGCGTCCCTGCCGCTGTCCATGGCTATCCGCATGCAATCCGACGGCGGCCGGCCCACCACCATCGCCGACCCGGAAAGCCAGATCGCCATGATCTACCAGCAGATGGCCCGCCTGGTCGGCGCGCGCATCGCGCAGTCCGACCAGGCCGCCACGGCCATGCCGAGCATCAGCATCAGCGACGACTGACGGCCCGGCCATCCGGCGGGACCTTTGCCGAGGCTTGCGCCGGACTGTAAGATTCGCGGTCAATTTTCAAGCCCTGACAGGAACACCGCCATGAGCATCAAATCGGACAAGTGGATTCGCCGCATGGCCCAGGAGCACGGCATGATCGAGCCCTTCGTCGAGCGCCAGGTGCGCGGCTTGGACCAGAGCCGGGTGATTTCCTACGGGGTGTCCAGCTACGGCTACGACGTACGCTGCGCCGATGAATTCAAGGTGTTCACCAACATCTATTCGGCCGTGGTGGACCCGAAGAACTTCGACGAGAAGAGCTTCGTCGACATCAAGAGCGATGTCTGCATCATCCCGCCGAACTCCTTCGCCCTGGCCCGCACAGTGGAGTACTTCCGCATTCCCCGCGATGTGCTGACCATTTGCCTCGGCAAGAGCACCTATGCCCGTTGCGGCATCATCGTCAACGTGACCCCGCTGGAGCCCGAGTGGGAAGGCCACGTGACCCTGGAGTTCTCCAACACCACCAACCTGCCGGCGAAGATCTACGCCAACGAAGGCGTGGCGCAGATGCTTTTCCTGCAGTCGGACGAAGCCTGTGAAGTGTCCTACAAGGACCGCGGCGGCAAGTACCAGGGCCAGACCGGGGTGACCCTGCCCAAGGCCTGAGGCCTGTCTGGCAAAGAAGGAGCCGGGCGTTTGCCCGGCTTTTTTGTGCCTGTAAAGCCGGGCTCGGGGGAGTCAGGGACGGAGGAAAGACCTCGCCGGGCTCAGGGCACCAGCGGCAGGTCGCGCTTGTGCTGGCTGTTGTCGTAGGTGCGGACGATGATCGCGTAGGCCTCCGGGCTGACCTCCTGGCCGTGGAGGAAGGCGTCGATCTCGGCATAGGTGACACCGTGGGCTTCCTCGTCCGGCTTGCCGGGGCGCAGTTCTTCCAGGTCGGCGGTGGGCACCTTGTGCACCAGGCTGTCCGGCGCGCCCAGGTAGCGGGCGATGGCGCGCACCTGGTTCTTCACCAGGCCGGAGAGCGGGGCCAGGTCGCAGGCGCCGTCGCCGAACTTGGTGAAGAAGCCCATCACCGCCTCGGCGGCGTGGTCGGTGCCGATCACCAGGCCGTTGTTGGCATTGGCGATGGCGAACTGGGCCACCATGCGGATACGCGCCTTGATGTTGCCGGTGACGAAGTCGCGGCGGGCGTCGGTCAGGTGGTTCAGGTGGGTCACCTGGTCGGCGAGGCCGGTCACGCTGTCGGCGATGTTCACGGTCTCTTCTTCGTCGGCGCGGATGAAGTTCATCGCCACCTGGGCGTCGGATTCGTCGTGCTGCACGTTGTAGGGCAGGCGCACGGCGATGAAGCGGTAGCCGGCGTCGCCGGTCTCGGCGCGCAGTTCCTCGACGCTCAACTGGGCCAGGCGGCCGGCGGTGGTGGAGTCGACGCCGCCGCTGATGCCCAGCACCAGGACCTTGAGGCCGGACTTGCGCAGGCAGTCCTTGATGAAGGCCTTGCGCCGCTCTACTTCGGCGATCAGGGCGGCTTCGTCGGCGAAGGGCGGGACAACGTCCAGGGCCTTGGCGATTTCTTGCTGGCGATTGCTCATGTGCGGAGTCCTTTACTGGGCGTCGGTGACGCGGAAAACGTGTTTCAGGTAGGCGACGAAGTTCTCGTCGCGGCATTGGGTCTTGCCCGGCTCATCGGAGATCTTCGCCACCGGCTGGCCATTGCAGGCGGTCATCTTGATCACGATGTTCATGGGGGCGACGCCGGGAATGTCGCAGGTCAGGTTGGTGCCTATGCCGAAGCTGACGTGGATTCGCCCGCGCAGGGCACGGTAGAGGGCCAGCGCCCGTGGCAGGTCGAGGCCGTCGGAGAATACGAGGGTCTTGGTCAGCGGGTCTATGCCCAGCTTCTCGTAATGGGCGATGGCTTTTTCCGCCCAGGCCAGCGGGTCGCCGGAGTCGTGGCGCAGGCCGTCGAAGAGCTTGGCGAAGTACAGGTCGAAGTCCTGGAGGAAGGCCTGCATGGTGATGCAGTCGGTCAGGGCGATGCCCAGCAGGCCGCGGTACTCGCGCACCCAGCAGTCGAGGGCGGCGATCTGGCTGTCGATCAGGCGCGGGCCGAGCTGCTGGTGGGCCATCAGCCATTCGTGGGCCATGGTGCCGATGGGCTTGATGTCGTACTCGCGGGCCAGGTGCACGTTGCTGGTGCCGACGAAGCGGCCGGGGAAGTCACGCTTGAGGATATGCACCACTTCTTCCTGGACCTTGTAGGAGAAGCGCCGGCGGGTGCCGAAGTCGGCCAGCTGGAAGCCGTCCAGCTCTTCGTCCGTGGCGTTGGCGCGCAACCAGTCGAGTTTGCGGTAGAGCTGCTCGCGGGCCTGGATGAGCTTGATGTCGCGGTAGCGGTAGCGGTTGCGCACTTCGCTGATGATGGCCAGCAACGGGATCTCGAAGAGGATCACGTGCAGCCAGGGGCCGCGCAGGCGCACGCAGAGCTGGCCGTCCTCGATGCCCAGCTGGAGGTAGCGCAGGTTGAAGCGGAACAGGCTGAGGAAGCGGGTGAAGTCCGGCTTGATGAAGGGGATGCTTTCGAGGAAGTTCAACTGGTCGGGGGTGATGGAGATGTCCGCCAGTTGTTCGATCTGGTAGCGGATTTCCGCGAGGTAGGGCGTCAGGTCCTCGTCGTTGCGGCAGCGGAATTCCCATTCGACTTCGGCGTTGGGGTAGTTGTGCAGCACCGCCTGCATCATGGTCAGCTTGTAGAAGTCCGTGTCCAGCAGGTTCTGGATGATGCGGCCGGAAAAGGCGCTGTCGGGCATGGTCGGTTCTCGAGGCTCCTGGCAGGCGGTGAAGGGCGCAGGATGCGGCAAGGTCAGGTGATGCGCAAGGTTGGGGGGAAACCTGTTGTAGGGGCGAATTCATTCGCCAACCGGAACGCAGTTCCGGCCTGGGTTTTTTTGGGGACGCTGCGCATCCCTTGGCGAATGAATTCGCCCCTACAGGAAAAGCCGCCCACGTCTGCCGGGCAAAAGAAAAGGCGCCCAGGGGCGCCTTGAAATGTGATCTATGGAGTAAGTCCACCGGATCAGATCGGGTCGCCGGCGGGAAGTTCCGCCGCTTGGCGATCATTTTTGCGGGGTCAGCGTCAGGCGCTTGCTGCCGTAGACGGCATCGAGGTTCTGCGGCTGGAAGGGGAACTTCATGTAGCGCGCCTTGAGCCAGGCATCGATGCCATCGGCATAGTGCGGGCTGGCCGGATTGCCGGACTGGCCGGAGCTGTTCATGCCGATCATGGGTTCGGGCTGGCCGAAGTCGACGATGATGCGCATGGCCGGGATCAGCCAGGTATCGAAGTCCTGCCCCCAGTGGTAGGCCGAGACATTGAGGGTGCTGTGGTCGCCGCCGGCCGGGTAGGGGCCGCGGTCCAGGTAGCCCTTCAGGGCGTTGAGGCCGGTGCGCTGGCTGGCGCTCATGTAAGGCGCCAGCTGGGTGCTCTCGGTGACCCACTCGTAGCTGTGCAGCTTGCCCCACTGCCAGGCCTTGCGGTCGGCGCCCAGGCGGCTTTCTGCGAAGCTCACGGCGGCGGCCAGGCTGCGGGCGAGGATGGCCGGCTTGTCTTCCTGCTGCGGGGTGCGCACGTCGTCCCAGAAGGGGCTGTCGATGCGGCCCAGCAGGTGGTCGGCCTGGGCCGAGTAGGAGAGGTCGGCGGTCTGCACCAGGGCGCGCCAGGCCGGGGAGGTTTCCGGGCCCAGTTCGTCGAGGAAGATCTGCCGCGCGCTCTCGTGGAGGAAGGCGCCGTAGTAGGCGGCGTCCGCCGAGGTGGGACTGAGGCGGCCGTCGAAGGCCAGCAGGCGGCCGAGGGCTTCCTGGGCCTTGCTGCGGTCGGCGGGCGGTAGGGCGTCGATGGCCTGCTTGAGCGGCTGGGCCATGCCCGGGTCCTTGAGCATGGCCTTGAGCTTGGCAGGGAAGGGGCTGGTCTGGTCGTACTGCATGGCGATCATGCTCTGCCAGTCATGCTTGCCGCTGCCGCCGGCCAGTTCGGCGATGCGTTCGGCGCGTTCCGGGTAGTACCAGGAGTTGGACAGCTGCACGCCATAGCCGCCCTGCACGGTGCGGTGGTTGGCGGTGCCGAGCCAGCCCTGGGCCGGGTCCTGGTCGTAGGGATGGAGCATGGGGTCGGCATAGCCGTCCCAGTCGTAGCGGCCGTCCCAGCCGGGGGAGGGCAGCAGGCCGCGGCCTTCGCGGCGGTTGGGGTAGCGGCCGGTGACCTGCCAGGCGATGTGCCTGGCATCGGCGTAGAGGATGTTCAGGCCCACGGCGCGGATTTCGCGAGTGGCCTCGTGGGCCTGTTCCACCGACTGGGCGCGGGACAGGGCGAAGAAGGCGTCCAGGGATTGGTCGGCCTCGAACTGGCTGGTCTGCAGGGCGATGCCGTAGCCGCTCTTGAGCTCCAGCGGTTGCAGCGGATGCTTGCGCTGGCCGAGGACGGAGTTCAGCAGCGGGCCGTGGCGGGTCTCGAAGATCACCTCACGCACCGGGCGCTCGCCCTTGATGATGAAGGTTTCCATCCGCTGGCTGGCCGCCACCCACTTGCCATCCGCCTGGTAGTAGAGGTTGTTGCCTTCGCGCTTGATCTTCTCCAGGAACAGGTCCTGGTTGTCGCCCATGACCATGGTCATGCCCCAGGCGAGCTTGCCGTTGAACCCGGCGACCACGGCCGGCACGCCGGCGATGGAAACCCCCGCGGCCTGGAACTTCGGCGAACGGATCTGCACGAAGTTCCACACCGAGGGCATGGCGATGGGCAGGTGGGTGTCGTTGGCCAGGATGCTGCGGCCGGTGCGGCTCTTCTGCGGAGCGATGGCCCAGTTGTTGGAGGCGGCGACGCCGAGCATGTTCAGCGCGGCGATCTGCGAGGCGGTGTCGTTCAGCGCCGCGAGGCCCGGGATCTGTCCGCCCAGTTGCAGGCCCTCGAGCTTTTCGGCCTCCTCGAAGGGCAGTGGTTCGTCCGGGTAGACCGGCGTCAGCCAGGCCAGCTTGTCGGCGCCGACCTTCTGCGCCAGGGCCAGGGAGGCGATCTCTTCCTGCAGGTTCACCGCCAGGCCGAAGTTCAGCAGGGTGAAGACCAGCACCGAGTCCTCCGGCTTCCAGTAGGCGGGCTGGTAGCCGGACTCGGCCAGGTCCATCGGCAACTTGTCGCGGTAGCGGTAGAGGTAGGCGTTGACGCCACGGGCGTAGACCGCGAAGAACTCCTTAAGGCGCGGCGAAGCGTTCTTGTAGAGGATGTCGGCGCTCTTGCGCAGGTTCACCGCGCGCATGAAGCGGTCGATTTCCAGCACGCCGGGGCCGGCCATCTCGGCCAGGCGGCCTTCGGCCATCAGGCGCATCCCGACCATCTGGCTGAGGCGGTCGGAGGCGTGGACGTAGCCGAGGGTGAACAGGGCGTCGTGGAAAGTGGTGGTTTCGATCAGCGGCATGCCCAGCGGGTTGCGGCGGATCGACACGCTCTGTGCCAGGCCCTTGACCGGCTGGAAGCCGGAAGTGGGCGGCAGGCTGTCGGCGTAGCGTTTGTCCAGCCAGGGCTGGCAGCCGCCGAGGCCGATCATGGCGCCAGCGGCGGCGGCAACGCAGAACCGGGGAAGGAAGCGCTTGGGGGCTGGCGAAGCCATGGAGCGGGCTCTCCTTGCGAGGGCATCGGATGAAACGCGCTACGTTAGTGAGCCGCCCCGCGCCGCGCAAGCGCCGCCCGGGCTACTTTTTCACGGTGGCGGGGTTCACCTGTTCCACCAGGGCATAGGCGCGGGCGGTGGCCGGGCGGGCCTTGATCGCCTGATACCAGCGCTTGAGATTGGGGAAGTCGTCCAGGTCCTGCTCCTGCCAGGGGTGGCGGTCGATCCAGGGATAGATGGCCATGTCGGCGATGCTGTATTGGTCGCCGGCCACGAAGGTGCGGTCGGCCAGGCGCTTGTCCAGCACGCCGTAGAGGCGCGCGGTTTCCTTGACGTAGCGCTGGATGGCGTAGGGCAGTTTCTCCGGGGCGAAGCGGTTGAAGTGGTGGTTCTGCCCGGCCATGGGGCCGAGGCCGCCCATCTGCCAGAACAGCCATTGCAGGCAATCCTGGCGGCCGCGCAGGTCCTGCGGGATGAATCGCCCGGTCTTCTCGGCCAGGTAGAGCAGGATGGCACCGGATTCGAACAGCGACAGTGGTTCACCGCCGTCTGCGGGCTCATGGTCGACGATGGCGGGAATGCGGTTGTTCGGCGAGATCTTCAGGAAGTGCGGCTGGAACTGCTCGTCCTTGCCGATGTTGATCGGGTGGATGCGGTAGGGCAGGCCGGTTTCTTCGAGGAACAGGGTGACCTTGTGGCCGTTGGGGGTGGTCCAGTAATAGAGGTCGATCATCGTTGCGTGGTCCTGAAATGAACAGGCCCGCACTAGGCGGGCCTGGAACAGTACGCGGGCATCAGGCGCCGTGGCACTTCTTGAATTTCTTCTGGCTGCCGCAGGGGCAGGGATCGTTGCGGCCCACTTCCTTCAGCGGGTTGCGCACCGGCTCCTGGGGGCCATGGTTGCAGTGCGGGCCGTGCACGTGGTGGTGATCGTGGTCATGGTCGTGGTTGCAGTTCGGACCATGGACGTGGGGTTCTTGACTCATGAAGGTTCTACTCCGGGATGTAACTGCCGGGGATTATCTCGCCATTGCGGCTGAGGTGCACGCTCTTGCCGAACATCAGCCCGGTCTTCACTTCGCCCTGCAGGCGGTACTTGATGGGCTCATCGGGTTTTTCCAGGAGCTTGACGATGTACTTCATGTGCCGCCAGAGATTGGTGCGCACGGGCACTTCGAAGGTCTGGCTGCCACGGGCGGGAACGGTGAACCAGGTGCTGGACTCACCCGAGGCGAGTTTCACGTCATTGAGGTGCACGGTATAGACCAGTCCGCGCACCGGCAGGCTGACGTCGTTGGGATTGTCGATGCGAAAACGCAGCACGAACTGTTGTTCCAGTAGCTTGGCGCGCACCACGTCCACCTTGATCAGGCGCACGTCGGGGTCCTGGAAGCTGCCGCTGATCCAGGTGGAGCATCCACTGAGGCCCGAAAAAGGAAGGGCGAAGAAAAACAGTAGGCTGAGAATTCTTATCGTTTGCGCCTGGTAAAACATTGCATTACTCCGAGTGAGGCTCCAGTGTAACAAGCAACTGCTCGGCCGCAACCTGTTGTAGGCCGAAAAAAAGCTGCGCCATACTGCAGGGCGATTCGGACAGGAGTGTGACCAACAATGGGTCGTTACGAGATCGCCTTCTCCGGGAAGCTGGTCCCCGGAGCGCGGCTGGAACTGGTACAGGCCAACCTGGCCAAGCTGTTCCAGGCCGATGCCCAGCGGATCGCCCTGCTGTTCTCCGGACGGCGCGTGATCCTCAAGAACAACCTGGATGATGCCGCCGCGGAGAAATACCGCGCGGCCCTGGAGCGCGCCGGGGCGCTGGTCGAGGTGCTGTCCATGGAGCCGGAGATCGAGGAGGTGGAACTGGCGCCGCCGCCTGAGCCCGAGGCTTCCCGTGAACGGGCGCCCGCTCCCGTCGAGGCGCAGGGCACGGCTCCGGGGCGCCTGAAGGTGGTGCCGCGCGATGAATACATGGCCGCCTTCGTCGGGGTGGATGCCCCGGACTTCGGCATCGCCCCGATCGGCGCCGACCTGCAGGACGCCAAGCCGCAGACTCCGCCGCCGCGCTTCGATTTCTCCAGTCTCAGCGTGGCACCGGCGGGAAGCGACATGGGCCAGGCCAAGGCAGCTCCGGCCGGACCGCCCCCGGATACGTCCCATCTGCACCTGGAAGAGCGCAAGTAGCCGGAAGGAGGCCCGCATCATGCGGGCCGTTCTTCGTCAGCGCCTCAGAAATAGCTCGAACAGCATTTCTTGAACTTCAGCCCGCTTCCGCAGGGGCAGGGGTCGTTGCGTCCGGCCTTGACCGGTACGGTCGGGTCGAGGAAGTACCAGTGGCCATCGGCCTGGACGAAGGCCGAACGTTCGCGGTGACCGTGTTCGCCGCTCTGGTCATGCCAGCGCGCGGTGAAGGTGACGAAGGCGTGTTCGGGTTGGCCGCCCAGCAATTCGTGGCCTTCCACTTCGAGGCCGAGCCAGGTGCTGGACAGGCTCCAGGCGCGGATCGCCTCCAGGTCGAGGCCATCGCGCTGGGCGGGGAGGGTGGTATCCACCAGGTAGTCCACCAGGCCCAGTACATAGGCGCTGTAGCGCGAACGCATCAGCGCTTCGGCGCTGGCGGCGGGGTGGCCGGCGTGATGGCGGCCGCAGCAGACTTCGAGGAAATCGCCGCTACCGCAGGGACAGATCGCAGTGCTCATGGCTTACCACCAGTACTTGCCGAAGTTCTGCGGGTTGGCCCAGAACTTGGCGTTCAGCCAGTCGGGGACCTGCTTGTATTCGCGCAGGTCGTAGGTGAACAGGGTC
The DNA here is from genome assembly GCF_042656385.1 of Pseudomonas sp. GCM10022186. Classification (NCBI taxonomy): domain Bacteria; kingdom Pseudomonadati; phylum Pseudomonadota; class Gammaproteobacteria; order Pseudomonadales; family Pseudomonadaceae; genus Pseudomonas; species Pseudomonas sp. GCM10022186. The sequence goes on along the minus strand of NZ_JBHSOU010000010.1, from coordinate 208,091 downwards.
AGGGTCTGCTGCTCGCGACGGAAGCGTTCGCTGGCCTGCAGGGCCAGGGCGAAGAAGTCGGTATCCTGCCAGCCGCAGGCGCCGAGGTCCGCCAGCACCGCCACGCGGCTGGCATTGAGATTGCGGATGCCCCCCAGCAGTTGCAGGCCGTCGCGCTTGGGCAGGTGTTCCAGGCAGTCCGCCAGCAAGGCGAGATCGAAGCGGCGCGCAGCCTGTTCCGGCGGCAGGGGGCCGGCAGGCACCTGCACCACCTGGCTGTCCGGGTGGGCGGTGGCGAAGGCCTCGAGCGCAGGAAGCGGACTGTTGCCGACCAGCAGCAGGCTCCTGGGGGCATAGCGTTCGAGCAGGGCGGCGAGGGCTTGCTGGGGCGTACGGGAAGAAAAGCTATCAGTCATCGAAAATCCTCGAACAGGTAGGGCAAGACTAGCCTGAAGGCGAGTCATGGCCTAGTGCTGGCGGTTTCTGGGGCTGGCGTCTTTACTCCCTAGTTGTCGGTATGGGCCGATTCTAAGAGGAGACCTGCTTATGAGCATTACACGGACAGCTTTACCCCTTGTACTAGCGACCAGCATGCTGACAGGCTGCGCCGGCCTGCAGAAGACCGACTGGCCCAAGTGTGCAGCAGTAGGGGGTGTGGTAGGTGCGGGACTGGGTGCGATCGAAAGCAGTACCTACGCCGGCTGGGGCGCCCTGATCGGTGCCGGCACCGCGGCAGCCTTCTGCTGGGTGCATGGCGACGGCGACGAAGATGGCGATGGCGTACCCGATAGCCGCGACAAGTGCCCCGGTACTCCGCCCGGCACACCTGTGGACGCCGATGGTTGCCCGCCGAAGGAAGAGCCGGTGGTAGAGGAAGTGGTCGTGGTCGAGCACGAAACCATTGTCGTTCGCGACCTGCTGTTCGCATTCGACTCCTCCAAACTCGACCCAGCCGACGAAGCCAAGCTGGATACCGTCGTCAGCCGCCTGAAGAACGAAGCACCGGACGCCAAGCTGACCGTTACCGGCCATACCGATAGCGTTGGTTCGGATACCTACAACCAGAAACTCTCGGAACGCCGTGCCCAGGCGGTTGCCGACTACCTGGTTCGCAGCGGCATCCCGGCCTCCAGCATCGTCAGTGTCGGTGGTGCGGGTGAAAGCCAGCCGGTGGCCGACAACTCCACCAAGGATGGCCGTGCGATGAACCGTCGCGTGGAAATCCAGATCGACCGCTGACGCCCGGGCCTACCCCGGCGCACGCCTTGTGCCCCGGGGGCTCCGGGTCTTTACTCCTGTGTTACCGGCCTCGCCGGTGGCACAGGAGAACCCCATCATGAGCGACCACCTTCACCGGGTTGCGCTTTCCCTTCTTCTGGCCAGCAGTTTCCTCTCCGGTTGCGCCTCCACCTCCAGCGATGGCGGTGCGCTGGTGAACCAGGGGAATTGGCCTATCTGCAGCCTGGTCGGCGGTCTCGTCGGCGGCGGGCTGGGCGCCATCGAAAGCTCGGCCTGGGCGGCCGGCGGTGCCGCGGCCGGTGCCATAGCCGGCGGCCTCATCTGCTATGCCCAGGATGGCGATGCCGATGGCGATGGCGTCTTCGACCGTCGCGACACCTGTCCCAACACACCGCCGAACATGCCGGTCAACGTCAACGGATGCCCGGAACGCACGTATCCCCAGGCCCCGGCCGAAGCGCCGCCGGCCCAGGACGAGGTGATAGTGCTGAGCGATATGGGCAATGTCCTCTTCGACTTCGATTCCGCCGAGCTCACCGCCTCGGCGCGGGATCAACTGGCGGGCATCGCCAACCGCCTGACCGGCGCGAACCTGGTCAGCGTCAAGGTGGTCGGCCATACCGACAGTAGCGGCTCGGACACCTACAACCAGGGCCTGTCCGAGCGCCGTGCGCGGAGCGTGGCCGACTTCCTGGCGAGCCAGGGCGTACCGGCCGACAAGCTCACCACCGAAGGCATGGGCGAGAGCCAGCCGGTGGCGGATAACGGCAGCGACGAAGGCCGGGCGCGCAACCGCCGGGTCGAGATCCACGTCGATCGCTGAACGATTCCAGCGGCGCGCCCCAGGGGCTGACCCTGGCCCCGTGCTTTTCCCGGCGACGCACTGGTGCGTCGCCGGGCATCGGCGTATGTTCCGCAAAACTAAAAAATGCCAGGAGGGGAGGCATGCGCTTATTCATGGGGCTGGGCAAGGTGATTGCCCTGTTGTTCTGGCTGGTGGTGATCGCCAACCTGGTTTCACCTTTCGCCCGGCCATTCGAGATGCTGCTCAACGGTGCCGGAGTCCTGCTGATCCTGGTGCACCTGTTCGAAATCGTCCTGTTCAATTCCCTGCTGCGCCAGCGTGCCCGGCCCTGGCTGGATCGCCTGCAGCTGCTGCTGTTCGGTGTCTTCCATCTGCTCAGCATCCCGCGTCACGGCGCCAAGGGGGCCGGCCATGCGTAAGCTCTGCCTGCTGGCCGCGCTGATCGCCCCCGTCGTCCTGGCACAGGGCCAGGTCAAGGTGGAGGCGCACAACCTTCTCAAGCTGCCGCCGCGGACCGGCAGCCTCAGCCTCGACCAGGTCGAGGTGGCCGACTACGCCACCCTGCTGATCCCGGCCGGCGTCACCGAGTTGCGTATCGGTGAGCTGCGCATGGGGCGCGAGGCGCGCCTGGGCATCGCACCGGCCGACCAGGGCTTCCGCCTGGAAGTCGCGCGGGGCGAAATAGGCACCGGCAGCCATATCACCGCATCGGGCTCGGCGGGCAGCATGAGCAAGCCGGCCACCGCCGGCCGCAACCTGGAGCTGCGCCTGGTGGACGTCCAGGTGAGTGATATGACCGTGGATGTGCGTGGTGGCATAGGTGCCCCTGGCCATCCGGGGCTGGATGGCGCCGACGGCGACGCGGCTGGATGCCTCTGGGGCCGAGCCGAGCGTGGCTGGGATGGCCAACCCGGCGGCAACGGCGAAACGGGCGGTGCCGGTGGTCAGATTCGTCTGGAGGTGCCCGAGTCCTTTCCGGTGGAGCAGGTGCGCGTTCGCCTGGAAGGTGGGGCTGGCGGAGCGGCGGGCGAGGGCGGCGCCGGCGGCGATGGCGGTGCAGGAAAGGGCTGCCTGCTCTACAAGGCCGATGGCGCCAAGGGCGGTCGTGCCGGGCAACCCGGCCTGCCTGGTGTTGCCGGCAGCGCAGGCAGCATCAAGGTCGTGCGTTTCTGATCGAGGACGGCGTACAGCGATGTGCGCCGGCTTCAGAAGCTCGGCCGGAGGGCGACCACGGTCACCAGGGCGAGCCCGATCAGCAGGTTGAACCCCACCACCCGGCGGATGCGGCCCAGCACCGCGCCGCCCTCCGGCCAGTTCTCGGCATTCACCGCCGTTCGCAGCTGCGGCAGCAGCAGGGCGCTGACCCGCACGAAGAGCGCGAGCATCGCCACGTAGAGGCCGATCATCATGTGCACATAGCGCGGCGCCGCTTCCAGGCTGGCGAACGACAGGTGCAGCATGCCGACCCCGGTGAAGGGCAGCACCAGTACCGCCGGCCAGACCCACTGGAAGAAGCGACGGAATACCTCCAGCCACAGGCGCAGGCGCGCCGGCGGTTCCAGCGTGGTCACGGCCGCCGGCCGCAGGATCATCCAGGCGAAGAACATGCCACCGACCCAGATCAGGGCGGCCAGCAGGTGCAGGGCGTAAAGGGCGGCGTGGGCAGTCATCCGGTCAACTCCATTCGGCGGGGAAAAGAAGGCGCGCTATCATAGCCGGCCTGTTAAAGTACTGAAAATTTATCCAGCATCTCTCTTGTCAGTCTCCATGCTAAGCACCGAACTCAAGTCCCAGATCCAGGGCGCCTACAGCCGTTTCCTCGAAGCCAAGGGGCTCAAGGCCCGCTATGGCCAGCGCCTGATGATCGCCGAGGTGGCCAAGGCCCTGGGGGCCATCCCGGTGGATGACGAGGGGCACCGCGAGGGTGAGCCGGCCGTGGTGGCGGTGGAGGCGGGTACCGGTACTGGCAAGACGGTGGCCTACAGTCTCGCGACCATTCCCGCGGCCAAGGCCGCCGGCAAGCGCCTGGTCATCGCCACGGCGACCGTGGCCCTGCAGGAGCAGATCGTCCACAAGGACCTGCCCGACCTCATGCGCAACAGCGGCCTCAACTTCAGTTTCGCCCTGGCCAAGGGCCGTGGCCGCTACCTCTGCCTGTCCAAGCTCGACATGCTGCTGCAGGAAGGCCAGGCGCAGAGCGCCACCGCCCAGCTGTTCGCCGATGAAGGCTTCAGGATCGACGTCGACGAGAAAGGCCAGAAGCTGCTCAACCAGATGATCGAGCGCCTCGCCGGCAATCGCTGGGACGGCGACCGCGACTCCTGGCCCGAAGCCATCGAGGACCAGGACTGGGCCCGGGTCACCACCGACCACAGCCAGTGCACCAAGCGCCATTGCCCGAACTTCCAGCAGTGCGCCTTCTACAAGGCGCGGGAAGGCATGACCAAGGTGGACATCATCGTCACCAACCACGACATGGTGCTGGCGGACCTGGCCCTGGGCGGCGGTGCCGTGCTGCCGGACCCGCGCGATACCCTCTACGTCTTCGACGAAGGCCACCACCTGCCGGACAAGGCTATCGGCCACTTCGCCCACTACACCCGCCTGCGCTCCACCGGCGACTGGCTGGAGCAGGTGGCCAAGAACCTGACCAAGCTGCTGGCGCAGAACCCGCTGCCGGGGGATTTCGGCCGCCTGGTCGAGGGCGTTCCCGAACTGGCGCGGGAAATCCGTACCCACCAGCAATTCATGTTCAACGCCTGCGAGGAAATCGCCGACTTCCGTGCCGGCGAGGATATGGAAGGGCGCGACCGCCCGCGCCACCGGTTCGAGGCCGGAGTGGTGCCTGAGCACCTGCGGGAGCTGGGTATCGAGCTGAAGAAGGGTTTCTCGAAGCTCAACGATGTCTTCACCCGCCTCACCGAACTGCTCAAGGAAGCCATGGATGGCGAAGCCAGCACCGGCGTCGCCAGTCATCAGGCAGAGGAGTGGTATCCGCTGTTCGGCAGCCTGCTGTCCCGTGCCCAGGGCAACTGGGAGCTGTGGACCGCCTTCACTGCCGAAGACCCGGAAGACAGTCCACCCATGGCCCGTTGGCTGACCCTGGCGGAAAGTGGCGCGCTGCATGACATCGAGGTCAACGCCAGCCCGATCCTGGCGGCCGAGACCCTGCGCCGCAACCTGTGGAACGTGGCCTATGGCGCCCTGGTGACCTCGGCCACCCTCACCGCCCTGGGCAAGTTCGATCGCTTCCGCATGCGCGCCGGGCTGCCGAAGGTCGCGGTCACCGCCGTGGTTCCCAGCCCCTTCCAGCATGCCGATGCCGGCCTGCTGCGGGTGCCCGACCTCAAGGCCGACCCCCGCGATGCCGCTGCCCATACCGCGGCCATCGTCCGCGAACTGCCGAATCTGGTGGAGGGCGCGCGCGGCACCCTGGTGCTCTTCGCCTCCCGCAGGCAGATGCAGGATGTGTTTGAAGGACTGGACCGCGATTGGCGCAAGCGTGTGCTGATCCAGGGCAATCTGTCCAAGCAGGAAACCCTGAACAAGCACAAGGCACGGGTAGACGATGGCGAACCCAGCGTGCTCTTCGGCCTGGCCAGCTTCGCCGAGGGCGTCGACCTGCCGGGTGCCTACTGCGAGCATGTGGTGATCGCCAAGATCCCCTTCGCCGTGCCGGACGACCCGGTGGAGGCCGCCCTGTCCGACTGGATCGAAGCCCGCGGCGGCAACCCCTTCATGGAGATCGCCGTGCCCGATGCCTCCCTGCGCCTGGTGCAGGCCTGCGGCCGCCTGCTGCGCACCGAGTCCGACCGCGGCACCATCACGCTGCTGGACCGACGCGTGGTCACCCAGCGCTATGGCCGGGCCATCCTGGATGCCCTTCCGCCGTTCCGCCGCGAGATCGGTTGATCCCGGCGGACTGCCCTTGACGCTGTGCGCCCCCCATCTGCGATGATGCCGGGGTTTTTTGCGAGTGCCCCGCCGGCGCTCGCGTTGTCCCGCTTCGTTTCGTCGCATCCATGGCGCGATACGAACTTTTTGCGGTCTATGCACAGCATTCTCTTGGGAACCCCGGTCCGATGCTTTCGACACCAACACGCCCCCTTGCCCTGGCCATCCTCCTCGGGATGTCGGGAATCCCCCTGGCTGCCCAGGCAGAGACCTTGTTCAACTTCGTGCGCCCGCTGGACGCCGTCCAGGTGGTTACCCAGGACGCCAGCCTGCCGAGCGTGACCGCTGAATCCACCGCCAATGGCGAGATCCTTCGCCGGCTCACCTTCAACCCGGCAGAGAAGCCGAGCCTGCGCCTGACTCCTCAGTCCGGCAGCTGGGACTGGTCCAAGGCCGAGGCCATGAGCCTGCGTATCCAGAGTGCGCAGGACTGGGCCATCACCCTCGATGTCGCCATCGAAAGTGCCGATGGCAAGGTCCTGACCACCCAGGTGGCGTTGCCGGCCGGCCCGGCGCAGACGCTGCTGGTGCCGCTGGCCGCCACCTCGCCCAACGCCCATGGCATGCGTGCGGCGCCGCCCGTGCCCTGGACTCGCGACGGCCAGCGCTGGCTGCCGGCGACCCTGGTCAATGGCGAGCTGGACCGCAGCAAGGTCGCCTCCGTCACCCTCTCCCTGAACCAGCCGAACGCAGCCCAGAACGTGCTGCTGGGGCGCTTCGGCACGGTCGAGGATGACCAGCAGGAGGCCCTCTACGACGGCCTGCTGGATGCCTATGGCCAGTACGCCCGAGGTGATTGGCCGGGCAAGATCAAGAATGACGAGCAACTGAAGAAGGGCGCCGAGGATGAGCGCAAGCAGCTCGCCGACTGGACTTCCAAGCTGCCGCAGCAGGACCCTTACGGCGGTTGGCTGGGAGGCGAAACCTTCGAGGCCAGCGGCTTCTTCCGCACCGAGAAAAGGAACGGTCGCTGGTTCCTGGTGACGCCTGACGGCAATCCTTTCTTCTCCCTCGGGGTCAATGCGGTGACCGCCGGCCTGAGCCAGACCTACGTCGAGGGGCGCGAGGCCATGTTCAAGGCGCTGCCGAAGGACAACGAACCGCTTGCCACCCATTTCGGCAAGAGCGACAACCGCGACGGGACCGACGCCAACAAGGGGCGCGCCTTCAATCAGGGCCGCTGGTACGACTTCTACGGCGCCAACCTGGAACGAACCTATGGCGGCAACGACCCGCAACGCTGGGTCGGCCAGACTCTGGATCGCCTCAAGGCCTGGGGCTTCAACACCCTGGGCAACTGGAGCGACCCGGCGTTCAACACCAGCAAGCGCATTCCCTACACCCTGCCGCTGTCGATCCAGGGCGACTTCGCCACCATCAAGACCGGCTTCGACTGGTGGGGTGGCATGCCCGACCCCTTCGACCCGCGTTTCGCCATGGCCGCCGAGCGTGCTATCGCCATCGCCGCCCGCGACCATCGCGACGATCCCTGGCTGCTGGGCTTCTTCGCGGACAACGAGCTGGCCTGGGGTGGCCATGGTGACGGCCCGAAGGCCCGTTACGCCCTGGCCTACGGCACCCTGCGCCTGACCACCGACGTGCCGGCCAAGCGCGCCTTCCTCAAGCAGCTGCGCGACAAGTACCGCAACCAGCAGGGCCTGTCCAAGGCCTGGGGCATCGAACTGCAGGCCTGGGAATTGATGGAGGACCCGGGCTTCGAGCCGCCTATGCCGAACCCCGAGCATCCAGCCATCGAGGAAGACTTCAAGCGCTTCCAGCGCTTCTATGCCGACACCTATTTCAAGACCATCGCCGACTCGATCAAGTGGCATGCGCCCAACCACATGCTGCTGGGTGGGCGCTTCGCCGTCACAGTACCCGAGGCCATAGAGTCCTGCGCCCAGTACTGCGACGTGATCAGCTTCAACCGCTATACCCGCGAGCCGCAGCACGGACTTGACCTGGACCTGCTGCGCAAGCTGGACAAGCCGCTGCTGATCACCGAATTCCACTTCGGTTCCCGTGACCGCGGCCCGTTCTGGGGCGGCGTGAGCGAGGTCTACAAGGAAGAGGAGCGCGGCCCGGCCTATGCCACCTTCCTGAAGAAGGCCGCCGAGGAGCCGCTGATCGTCGGCGTCCACTGGTTCCAGTACCTCGACCAGCCCGCCACCGGTCGCCTGCTGGATGGCGAGAACGGCCACCTCGGCCTGGTGGGCATCACCGACCGTCCCTGGCAAGGCTTCGTTGGCTCGGTGCGCAAGGCCAACCTGGCGCTGGCCACCGACTTCAACAAGCCGCTGGTAGCCAAGGGAGAGACCAAGCAACCGGAAGAGGCGGCGAAGAAGGCGGCTGAAGCTACCAGGCCGGCGGAACCCGGCAAGCAGCCGGAACCGGCCAAGCCGGCCGAGCCCGTCAAACCTGCAGAACCGGCGCAGGCTGCCGAGCAGCCCGCGGCGGAGGCGCCTGCGCAATCGGCGGCGCAAGCGGAGGAGAACGGGAAACCCTGAAGGTCGACCTGACTTCGGCACGGTTCACAAGGGGCGGCAAGGCTGGAACAATGCCGCCTCCATTCTCTTCAGGAGCACGCCGGTGCAGATCCAGGGCTATTTCGACTTGCGTTTCGAGGCGGCGAGGGACGCCTTCGCCGAACTCTTCGCCGACCCCCAGGAGCGCGGCGCCGCCCTCTGCGTACAGGTCGGCGGGGAAACCGTGCTCGACCTCTGGGCCGGTGTGGCCGACAAGGACGGCCAGCAGGCCTGGCACAGCGACACCATCCTCAACCTGTTTTCCTGCACCAAGACCTTCACCGCAGTGACCCTGCTGCAGCTGGTGGCGGAGGGCAAGCTGGAGCTGGATGCGCCCGTGGCGCGCTACTGGCCCGAGTTCGCCGCCGCCGGCAAGGCGCGTATCAGCGTGCGTCAGCTGCTCTGTCACCGCGCCGGACTGCCGGCGATCCGTGCGCCGCTGCCGGCGGAGGCGCTCTACGACTGGGAAGCCATGACCACCGCACTGGCTGCCGAGGAACCCTGGTGGACGCCGGGCGAGGCCCATGGCTATGCGCCCATCACCTACGGCTGGCTGGTTGGCGAACTGATCCGCCGTGCCGACGGCCGTGGTCCGGGCGACTCCATCGTTGCGCGGGTGGCGCGGCCCCTCGGGCTGGATTTCCATGTCGGGCTGGCCGATGACGAGTTCCATCGCGTCGCCCATATCGCCCGCGCCAAGGGCAACCTGGGGGACGCCGCGGCGCAGCGACTGCTCAAGTGCATGATGACCGAGCCCACGTCCCTGAGTACCCGCGCCTTCACCAATCCGCCGTCGATCATGACCAGTACCAACAAGCCGGAATGGCGGCGCATGCAGCAACCAGCGGCGAACGGCCACGGTAACGCGCGCAGTCTGGCGGGCTTCTACGCGGCCTTGCTGGACGGCCAGCTGCTGGATTCGGAACTGCTCGCCGAGCTGACCCGCGAGCATAGTCAGGGCGAGGACCTTACCCTGCAGACCGCAACGCGTTTCGGGCTTGGCTGCATGCTCGACCAGCCCGATGTGGCCAACGCCAACTACGGCCTCGGCCGTTATGCCTTCGGCCATCCCGGTGCCGGCGGCTCCACCGGCTTCGCCGACCCCGAACGCGACCTGGCTTTCGGCTTCGTCACCAACACCCTTGGGCCCTATGTGCTGATGGATCCACGCGCACAGAAACTGGCGCGTGTTGTCAAAGGTTGCCTGGGTTGAGCCACTCGTCTGATAGGCCCTTTTTTTCTTTTCAGATTAATGGGTTGGCGAGAAAATTTAACACCAGTTGTGAAATTAGATCGCCATCATTGCAGTGCTGGCGTGAGGCCTCAGCGATTACGGAGCCCTGCCCATGAAACTGTTCAAGATTTCCACCTTGATTCTCTGCATGGCTGCGGCCGGATGCAGCGTGCCCGGCCTGCAGAAGGCTGAATCCCCTGCCCAGCCCCAGAAGGCCGCATCGGCCAGCCAGGGGTGGTGGCCCTTCGGTGGTGACAAGAAGGCCAAGGCGCCCAAGGTGGCCAAGGTGGATGCCAAGGCGACCCAGGCCTGGCTCGACCAGTACGAACCGCGCCTGCGCGAGGCGGTGAAGGGCAGCAAGCTGGATGTGGAGCGCCGCGAGAACGTGCTGGTGGTGACCATGCCGGTGGATCCGTCGTTCAACCCGGACCGCCCGAGCATGCTGCTGCCTATTACCCTGGGTCCCATCACCAAGGTGGCCAAGCTGGTGGAAGGCGACGCCAAGACCGCGGTGCTGGTCCTCGGGCACGCGGATGCTTCCGGCAAGGAAGAACTCAACCGCAAGCTCAGCCAGGAACGCGCCCAGTCCGTGGCCGCCATCTTCCGCCTGAGTGGCTTGCAGCGTGATCGCCTGTACCTCAAGGGGCTGGGTTCGGACATGCCGCGTGCGGCCAACGACAGCCAGCAAGGCCGTGCCCTCAACCGCCGCGTCGAGATGGTCCTGACGCCCCAGGATACGCTGGTGGCGCTGATCGCCCAGTACAGCAAGCCGGCCAAGGCCGAAGCGGTGGTTGCGGCAGATCAAGCCAAATAAGCCGGAGCTTGGGTAAGCTATTGGCTTTCCGCAAACAGGATCGCCAACCATGACCCAGACCCTGGCCGACATGCGCCGTGACTACACCCGTGACGGGCTCAGCGAGGAACAGGCTCCCGCCGAGCCCTTCAGCCTGTTCCAGAGCTGGTTCGGCGACGCGGTGAAGACCGAGCAACTGCCGGTCGAACCCAATGCCATGACCCTGGCCACCGTTGATGCCGATGGCCGCCCGCACTGCCGGGTGCTGTTGCTCAAGGGCCTGGACGAACGCGGCTTCACCTTCTTCAGCAACTACGACAGTGCCAAGGGCGAGCAGCTCGCGGCCAATCCCTTCGCTGCCATGACCTTCTTCTGGCCGGCCCTGGAGCGCCAGGTACGCATCGAGGGGCGGGTGGAGCGAGTGACCCAGGCCGAGTCCGACGCCTACTACCAGGTGCGCCCGCTGGGTAGCCGCCTGGGTGCCTGGGCATCGCCCCAGAGCCAGGTGATCCGCGACCGCGCCGAACTCGAGTCCCTGCTGGCCAGTGCCGAACAACGATTCCTCGACAGCGCGCCAAGCTGCCCGCCGCACTGGGGCGGCTATCGTCTTCTGCCGGAACGCATCGAGTTCTGGCAGGGCCGGCCGAGCCGTCTGCACGACCGTCTCAACTATCGCCTCGTGGATGGCGCGTGGACGCGTGAGCGCCTGGCGCCCTGATAGAGGTCAGGCGTGGTAATCATCGGCTTGCTGACGCAGCCAGTCGGGAAGCCGGCGCCGTGGGATGCCGGCCTTTTGCGCGTGGGCCAGTTGTTCCAGCATGAAGGCCTGCTTGGCCTTGTCGCTGCCGGCGAGGGACAGCGCGAGGTCGCGATCCATCCAGCGCTTGATGCGGACGTACAGCCACCAGTGGAAGTACAGGCCGGCAGCGGTGGTGATGACGATGATGAAATAGTCCATGGGCTAACCTTGTGTGACAGGGACGTTCCGGAGCGGCTCCCCGATGTCTGCCACGAAGCTGAATTCAGGCTGAATGGGCGCTGAGTTGCAGGGGCTGTCTGATGACAGCTTCTGCGGCGCGGAGTCTAATGGATGAGTAATCAATTCTGGAGGAAATGCTATGCGTAAACCCGTTCTGCTGGTGGCCTCTTTCACGGCTGTGGCACTGGCGCTGGGTGGCTGTCAGTCGAGTCTGACCGGTGACACCTATTCCCGCGAAGAGGCTCGTCAAGTACAGACCGTGCGCATGGGCACCATCGAATCCCTGCGGCCGGTGAAGATCGAAGGCACCAAGACGCCGGTCGGCGCCGGTGCTGGCGCGGTGGTTGGCGGTATCGGCGGCAGTACCATCGGCCATGGTCGCGGCAGCGCCGTGGCTGCGGTGATCGGTGCGGTGGCCGGCGGCCTGCTCGGTGCGGCAGCCGAAGAAGGCATGACCCGCACCCAGGGCGTGGAAGTCACTGTGCGCGAGGACGACGGCTCGATGCGTGCCTACGTACAGGAAGTCCAACCCAATGAAGTCTTCCGCGTCGGCGAGCGCGTACGCATCGTGACGGTGAACGGCACCAGCCGCGTCAGCCACTGAGGCTAAGCTGTCCCGATCGGGGCAGCTGATTCTTTCCCATCCCCATCCGGTCCCAGGGGCGATAGCGCTTCGAGCCTGTCGCGCTCTGGGATGGGCGTTTCCCTATATCGCTAGCGTTTTGAAATAATTCAATCTATCGCGATGGATCGATAGTAATGGATAATCGGCGGGTTTTTTGCTTGCCATTTCCGATACTTGCGAGGAAATGGCGCCAACCCAGGGGAGTTATGGATGATATTGGCGCTCATAGTCGCGCTGCCCTTTCTCGGGGCAATCCTTCCGCTACTGGCCGAGCGCCATGGCCGTTCCGTTTGCGCGGGTGCCGCCGCGCTGGTGCCGCTGACCGGCCTGGTCCTGCTGCTGGCCCAGGCTGACAGCGTCTTCTCGGGCGAACTGCTGAAGCTGGCGTTGCCCTGGCTGCCAGGCTTCGGCCTGAGCTTCAGTCTGCGCCTGGACGGCCTGGGCTTTCTTTTCGCCTTGCTGATCCTCGGCATCGGCCTGCTGGTCATCCTTTACGCCCGCTACTACCTGTCGACGGAAGAGCCCATGGGGCGCTTCTTCGCTTTCCTGCTGCTGTTCATGGGCGCAATGCTCGGCGTGGTGCTGTCCGAGAACCTGCTGCTGATGCTGGTGTTCTGGGAACTGACCAGCTTGTCGTCCTTTCTCCTGATCGGTTTCTGGGGGCATCGATCCGATGCGCGCCGGGGCGCGCGCATGGCCCTGGCGGTCACGGGCGGTGGTGGCCTGGCGCTGTTCGCCGGCGTGCTGCTGCTGGGGCATATCGCCGGCAGCTTCGAACTGAGCCAGGTGCTCGCGGCGGGCGAGCATATCCGCGCCCACGACCTTTATCCGGTGGCGCTGGTACTGGTGCTGCTGGGGGTATTCACCAAGTCGGCGCAGTTCCCCTTCCATTTCTGGCTGCCCCACGCCATGGCGGCGCCGACGCCGGTGTCCGCCTACCTGCACTCCGCGACCATGGTCAAGGCGGGGGTGTTCCTGCTGGCGCGACTCTACCCGGCATTGGCCGGCTCCGACCTCTGGTTCTACCTGGTCAGCCTGAGCGGCCTGGCGACCCTGCTGTTCGGCGCCGGCATGGCGCTGTTCCAGCATGACCTCAAGGGGCTGCTGGCCTACTCGACCATCAGCCACCTGGGGTTGATCACCCTGCTGTTCGGCCTGGATTCGCAGCTGTCCAACGTCGCGGCGGTGTTCCACCTCATCAACCACGCCACCTTCAAGGCCTCGCTGTTCATGGCCGCCGGCATCATCGACCACGAGACCGGCAGTCGCGACATGCGCCTGGTCAACGGATTGTGGAAGTACATGCCGCACACCGCGGTGCTGGCCATGGTGGCGTCCCTGGCCATGGCCGGGGTGCCGTTGCTCAACGGCTTCCTGAGCAAGGAGATGTTCTTCAGCGAAACCCTGCAGCAGGAGCTGCTGGGCAGCTTCAGCTGGGTATTGCCGGCGACGGCGACGCTGGCCGGGGTCTTCTCGGTGGCCTATTCCCTGCGTTTCGTCCACGACGTCTTCTTCAATGGCGAGCCGGTTTCCCTGCCCAAGTTCCCGCCCCACGAGCCGCCGCGCTACATGAAGGTGCCGGTGGAGATACTCGTGACCCTCTGCCTGATGGTGGGCATGTTCCCCAACTTCACGGTCGCGCCGATGCTGGCGGCGGCCGCCTCCGCGAGCCTGGGGGGCGAGCTGCCGGAGTACAGCCTGGCCATCTGGCATGGCTTCAACCTGCCGCTGGCCATGAGCTTCGTGGCGCTGGTCGGCGGGGTGCTGGTCTACGTGCTGCGCAAACCGCTGTTCAGCTGGTACGCCGGACTGCCCGACGCCGATGCCAAGGAGGTATTCGAGCAGCAGGTGCAGCGGGTCACCGCAGCGGCCCGCTGGATCACCGCGCACCTGGAGAACGGCTCGCTGCAGCGCTACCTGGCCTGGCTGCTGGGCAGCGCCATACTGGTGGTGGCGCTGTCCCTGGCGCCGCTTCCGCAGATCGCCGGCGGGCGGCCGCTGACCCCGCTGGATGGCATCACCACCCTGGGCCTGGCGGTGCTGGCGCTGTCCGGCGTGCTGACCGCGATCTTCCATCGCCAGCGTCTGATTGCCCTGATGATCCTCGGCGTCGCCGGCCTGCTGGTGGCCCTGGCCTTCGCCCGTTACTCCGCACCTGATCTGGCCCTGACCCAACTGGTGGTGGAGGTGGTGACCCTGGTGCTGTTGATACTGGCGCTCTACTACCTGCCATCCCGCACGCCGGAGGAGGGCTCCAGCCTGCGCGGGCTGCGCGACTTCATCCTGGCCTGCGCGCTGGGCGTGATGGTGGCCCTGCTGGCCTACGCGGTGCTGACCCGCCCCTACGACGGCATCGCCGGGTTCTTCCTCGCCAACAGCCTTTCCGGTGGCGGCGGCAGCAACGTGGTCAACGTGATACTGGTGGACTTCCGCGGTTTCGACACCCTGGGCGAGATCACCGTCCTGACCATCGCCGCAGTGGGCATCTACGCCATGCTGTCCGGCCTGCGCCTGACCAACCCCACCTGCGATCCCCAGGGCCGCAACTGGGCCCACGCCAAGCACCCGCTGATCCTCGAAACCCTGTCGCGCCTCCTGCTGCCCCTGGCGCTGCTGATCTCGGTGTTCATCTTCCTGCGTGGGCACAACCTTCCGGGTGGCGGCTTCATCGCCGGGCTGATCACCGCCGTGGCGCTGCTGCTGCAGTACATCGCCAGCGGCATCGCCTGGGTGGAACGGCGCATGAACCTGAAGTACCAGCGCATGGCCGGCGCCGGCGTGACCATCGCCGGCCTCACCGGCCTGGGCAGCTGGGCCTTCGGCTACAACTTCCTCACCTCCGCCTTTGGCCACTTCGAGTTGCCGCTGGTGGGCGAATTCGAACTGGCCACCGCCATGCTGTTCGACCTCGGCGTCTACCTGGCCGTGGTCGGTTCCACGCTGCTGGTGCTGGTCAACCTGGGCCGGGTGAGCCTGGCCCCGGCCGCGAGCAAGGAGATTCACTGATGGAGGCCCTCTTCGCCGTCACCCTGGGCCTGCTCACCGCCAGCGGCGTCTTCCTGCTGCTGCGGGGACGGACCTTCCCCGTGGTGCTGGGGCTGACCCTGCTGTCCTACGCCGTCAACCTGTTCCTCTTCGCCATGGGACGCCTGGCCGGCGAGGCCGCCGTGCTCGGGCGCGACGTGCAGCACGCCGACCCAGTGCCCCAGGCCCTGGTGCTCACCGCCATCGTCATCGGCTTCGCCATGACCGCCTTCGTGGTGGTCCTGGCCCTGCGCGGTGTGGCTGAACTGGGCAGCGATCATGTGGACGGTGGCCCCGAGCAGGAGTCCGCGCCATGACGCACCTGCCGATCCTGCCCATCCTGATTCCGCTGTTCGCCGGGGCGCTGCTGCTGATGCTGCCCTCCATGGAACGCCTCAAGCGCAGCATCTCGGTGTCGTCCACCCTGGCCCTGGTGCCGCTCGCGCTGCTGCTGATGCAACAGGCCGACGACGGCCAGCTGCGTGTCTACGCCCTGGGCAGCTGGCAGCCGCCCTTCGGCATCGTGCTGATGCTGGATCGGCTGGCCGCGCTGATGTTGCTGGCCACCGCTGTGCTGGCCAGCGCCGCGGTGCTCTACGCGGTGCGCGGCGACGATCGCAACGGCATGCGTTTCCACGCCCTGTTCCAGTTCCAGTTGCTGGGGATCAACGGCGCCTTCCTCACCGGTGACCTGTTCAACCTCTTCGTCTTCTTCGAGATCCTGCTGATCGCGTCCTATGCGCTGTTGATGCATGGCGGTGGCGCGGAGCGGGTGAGGGCGGGCCTGCACTACGTGATTCTCAACCTTGCCGGCTCGGCCCTGTTCCTGATCGCGGTCGGCGCCCTCTACGGCATCACCGGCACCCTGAACATGGCCGACATGGCCCGCCAGGTGGCCGCCGCCGGGCCGGAGAACGCTCCGGTGCTGGCGGCGGCCGGCCTGGTACTGCTGCTGGTGTTCGCCCTCAAGGCGGCGCTGCTGCCCCTGTACTTCTGGCTGCCGCGCGCCTATGCCGCCGCCAGTGCCCCGGTGGCCGCGCTCTTCGCCATCATGACCAAGGTGGGCATCTACTCCATCCTGCGGGTCTACAGCCTGATCTTCGGCCCGGAGGCCGGCGAGCTGGCCAACCTGGCGCAGCCCTGGCTCTGGCCGCTGGCCCTGGCCAGCGTAATCCTCGGCGCCTTCGGCACCCTGGCCGCCACCACCCTGCAGGGCCTGCTGGCCTACCTGGTGGTGGTCTCCGCCGGCACCCTGCTGGCGGCCATCGCCCTGGGCACCCCCGAGGCGCAGGGCGCCGCGCTGTTCTACCTGCTGCACAGCACCTGGGTGGCCGGCGGGCTGTTCCTGCTCGCCGACCTGGTCAGCCGCCAGCGTGGCGACAAGGCGGGCAACCTGGTTCAGGGCCCGGCCCTGGAGAATCCGGCCATCCTCGGCGCGGCGTTCTTCTTCGCCGCCATCGCCGTGGCCGGCCTGCCGCCGCTGTCCGGTTTCTTCGCCAAGCTCCTGCTGCTACAGGCGGTGCCCCCGGGCTCCGGTGCGCTGCCCTTGTGGAGCGTGCTGCTGATCGGCGGTTTCATCAGCCTGGTGGCCTTGAGCCGCGCCGGCAGCACCCTGTTCTGGCGTACCGGCCACCAGGTGCTGGGCAGCGCCGAGCTGGATCCGGGCCGGCTGCTCGCCACCTTGCTGCTGCTGGCCGGCAGCCTGGTGCTGGTGGCCTTCGCCCAGCCGCTGCTGGACTACGCACAGGCCAGCGCCACGCAGTTGCATGACCTGAAGCTCTACCGTTCGATCCTCGGGGAGGCCGGAGCATGATGCGACGACTCTTTCCCCATCCCGCCGAAAGCCTGCTGCTGCTGTTGGTCTGGCTGCTGCTGGTGGATTCCTTCGCCTTCGGCCAATGGCTGCTGGGGGGCTTTCTCGGCTGGGCGATCCCCTTCTGTTTCAAGCCGCTGCTGATCGAGCGGCCCAGGCGCTGGCACCCGCTCAAGCTGATGCGCTTCCTGCTGATGGTGATAGGCGACGTGCTGGTGGCCAATTTCCAGGTGGCCCGCCGGACCCTGGGCCGCGTCGAGGCGTTGCGCCCGGCCTTCGTCGAGGTGCCCATCGAACTGGACAACGAGCTGGCGATCAGCGTGCTGGTGAGCGTGGTGTCCCTGACGCCCGGCTCACTGGCCGCCGATCTCAGCGCCGACCGCCGGACCCTGCTGGTACACGGCCTGGACGTGCCGGACACCGCCGCCATGGTGGCCGAGATCAAGTCGCGCTACGAGGCGCCGCTGAAGGAGATCTTCCCATGCTCGCCTACGTGATACCGCTCTGCCTGGCCATGCTCGGCCTGGCGTTGCTGCTGGCCCTGGCCCGGCTCATCAAGGGGCCTTGCCTGCCGGACCGCGTGCTGGCGCTGGACACTCTCTACATCAACGCCATCGCCATGCTGGTGCTCTACGGAATCTGGAAGGGCAGCGACCTGTTCTTCGAAGTGGCGCTGCTGATCGCCGTGCTCGGCTTCGTCAGCACCGTGGCGGTGGCCAAGTACATGCTGCGCGGAGACATCATCGAATGACCGGCGAACCCCTGGCCCTCTGGGTGGAAATCCTCGTTTCGGCGCTGCTGCTCCTCGGCAGCGCCTTCGTGCTGATCGGCGCCATCGGCCTGTACCGCCTGCCGGACTTCTTCATGCGCCTGCACGGCCCGACCAAGGCCACCACCCTGGGGGTGGGCGGCGTGGTCATCGCCTCGCTGGTGTTCTTTTCCGCCGACGCCGATGGCCTCAGCCTGCATGAGCTGTTGATCAGCCTGTTCCTTTTCATCAGCGCCCCGGTGAGCGCCTACATGCTGGCCAAGGCCGCGGTGCTGCAGCAGCTGCCCCTGGACCAGCGCACCCGCGGCAAGCCCTGGAACCAGTGAGCGCTACAGTTTTTTCGCCCCGCTGTGCCTACTGGCGCTGGAGATCGCCTGACTAGACTGGCGTTTTCTCCCGGAGGTGAAGCATGGAGCAGCAGGGCGCCGATCGACGTACCGGACTGAACGCCACGGCCGGGGAGCCCCCCATTCGCCCGGCCGGGACCGGCGATATCCCCGAGCTGTACGCCCTGATCCTCGAGCACGGTCCCAATCCCTGGAACCACCTGCCCCCGGACGAGGTGCGCGCCCACCTGGAAGGCATCGCCGATGGTTCGGTCGGCGCGATGCTGGCGGAGCTGGAGGGTGGGCCCGTGGGCTTCGTCAGCTTCTATCTCTGCCGGGATTTCCATGCCCATCAGCCCGACGAACGCCGGGACCTGCCGCAGGGCTATGTGTGCGAGGCGGTCGTGCGTCGCGACCTGGCAGGCAAGGGGCTGGGCACTCGCCTGCTGCAGGCCGCCATGGCGCGCCTGGCGGCGTCGGGGGCGGCGGATATCTACATCGAGCGGCACGAGGAGAACCTCGGGTCGGCGGGCATGATGCGCAAGGCCGGCTTCCGCGAAGTGACGACCTTCGACGATCCGTCCCGTCGTCCCAATGGTTCACGCCGTACCACCCTCTGTCACTGGTGCGCGGACGAGGCTGTCCGCTAGGGGGTCAGCCAGGCCAGCACCACATCCAGCATGCGGTTGGCGAAC
Source organism: Pseudomonas sp. GCM10022186 (assembly GCF_042656385.1). Lineage (NCBI taxonomy): Bacteria > Pseudomonadati > Pseudomonadota > Gammaproteobacteria > Pseudomonadales > Pseudomonadaceae > Pseudomonas > Pseudomonas sp. GCM10022186. The sequence goes on along the minus strand of NZ_JBHSOU010000010.1, from coordinate 189,331 downwards.
GCCCATTCGTTGTCGTACCAGGCCAGGACCTTCACCAGGTCCCCCTGCACCCGGGTGTGATTGAGGTCGACCACGCAGGAAACCGGGTGGCCGTTGAAGTCGCTGGACACCAGCGGCAGCGCATTGCACTCCATCACCCCTGGCGGCAGGTCGCGGGCGCCGGCTTCCAGGGTGGCGTTGATGGCCTCGCAGCTGGCCGGGCGTTCGGCGATGAAGGAAAGATCGAGCAGCGACACGTTGGGGATCGGCACCCGTACCGCCAGCCCGTCCAGGCGACCGGCCAGTTCCGGCAACACCAGGCCAATGGCCTTGGCCGCGCCCGTGCTGGTGGGGATCATCGAGACGGCCGCTGCACGGGCGCGATACAGGTCGCTGTGGCTCTTGTCGAGGAGGTTCTGGTCGTTGGTGTAGGCATGCACCGTGGTCACCAGGCCACTGCGGATGCCTATCCCGCGGTGCAGCAGCATGGCCAGGGGGGCCAGGCAGTTGGTGGTGCAGGACGCGTTGGAGACGATCTGCTGACTGCCCAACTGCTCATGGTTGACGCCATAGACCACCGTCAGGTCAGCGCTGTCCAGCGGGTGGGAGAGCAGCACGCGGGGCGCCCCTGCGGTGAGGTGCTGTTCCACCTGTGGGCGTTTCTTCATCTTGCCCGAGCACTCCAGCACCAGGTCCACGCCCAGCTGGTGCCAGGGCAGGTTCACCGGGTCGCGTTCGCGCAGCAGGCGGATGGTCTGGCCGTTTATCTGCAGATGCTCGTCGTGCAGGGCGACATGGCCGTGGAAGCGGCCGAAGGTGGAGTCGAAGCGGGTGAGGTGGGCCAGCGACTCGAAGTCGCCGAGGTCGTTGATGGCTTCGATACGCAGGCGCTGGTCGAGGCCGCGCTCGAACGATGCACGAACCAGGGCGCGACCGATGCGCCCGTATCCATTCAGGGCGATACGCAGCATGGTGTTCTCCTTCCGGTTGTCCTTCGTTCAGCTTAGCGACGAAGGGCCGGAAGGGTGGCCGCGGTTGTGCGGGAAACGCCCGGCAGCTGCCGCCGGATCAGTCGTCGCGGGAGCCGCCGAAGGACGCACAGCCTCGTTGCGGCCTGCCGTCCAGGCGCAGCTCGGCGGTCAGGTGCTGGACTGCGCCGCTCATGCCATCGACGCAGCGTTGCGGGGCCACCCAGAGCTCCAGGCGCTGGCCGTTGGCTTCGCTGGACAGGTTGAAGCGGCCGTCCGGCAGCTGTTCTTCCATGTAGGGCAGGGCCAGGGACGGTTGTCCCGGGCGGTCCAGCACCAGTCCCTTGCCACTGACGCTGATGTGCCAATCCGGCTCGTGGCCGTTGGCGCGCAGCAGCAGGCGCTTGAAGTTGAGGTCGTCGCAGCCATGGCCTTCCCGTTGCAGACGGTAGAGCTTCTGCAGGTCCAACTGGCCGTCGGCGCCCTGTACCCGGGGCGGCCCCATGCTCGCGCGGATATCCGCGAACAGGGTGCCGGGACCATCCGCCGCGAGGTTGGCCGCCTCGGGCAGGAGGCCGGTGGCGCCGCTGTCCACCAGGGCGAAGCGGCGTTTCTCGCCACAGGGGCTGAACATCACCTGGCCAGCGTCTACGCTCAGCTCACCCTGCAGGCGCACCAGGTTGGCGGCGGGGGCAGGGGCTTTCTCGGCGAACATCTGGCAGGCGCCGAAGAGGGGCAAGAGGCTGAACAACAGGGGGCGGGCAAGGCGCATCGGGGGTCTCCTTCAGGGAGCGGCCAAGGTACCGGTGCGCGGCGCCCAGCTCAAGGGTGAAGGCGGATGATCCAATGCAAGCGGGTGTATGAAGCGGTGGAGGCGAAGGATGGCTTACGGGTGCTGGTGGACCGTCTCTGGCCCCGCGGCTGCCGCAAGGACGCCCTGGGGCTGGCCGCCTGGCTGCGCGAGGTGGCACCGTCGGACAACCTGCGCAAGCAGTTCTGCCACGATCCGGCACTGTTCGACGAGTTCCGCCTGCTTTACCGCGCCGAGCTGGCGGCCCATCCCGAGCACTGGCAAGGACTGCTGGAGATGGCGCGCAAAGGCACCCTGACGCTGCTCTTCGCGGCGAAGGACGAGTCGCACAACAATGCCGTGGTGCTGGCCGAGTTCCTCGAGGAGGAACTGGAACGGGGCGGGCCGCCCAGCTCGCCGGTGTGCTACGCCGGCGAGCTGTAGGAGGCGGTTACCAGACGCGATAGGTCTGGCCGGTCTGTGCGCCTTCGGCACTTTTGGCGTATGCCAGCGCGGCGAGGGCCGCCGGCACTGCCTTGTAGCCGCGGAAGAAGGGCGCGTAACCCGGCAGGGACTCCTCGATCACCGTCGGACTGACGCTGTTGATGCGCATGCCGCGGGGCAGCTCAAGGGCGGCGCTGCGCACGAAGGCGTCGATGGCACCGTTGACCAGGCTGGCCGAAGTGCCATAGCGGATAGGGTCATCGCTGAGGATTCCGGAGGTCAGGGTGAAGGAGGCGCCATCGTTGGCGAACTCGCGACCGATCAGCACCAGGTTCACCTGGCCCATCAGCTTGTCCTTCAGGCCGATGGCGAATTCCACTTCGCTCATTTCAGCCAGCGCGCCGAAATGCACCTTGCCCACCGCGCTGATCAGCGCGTCGAAGGGACCGGCCTGCTCGAACATGCGGCGTATCGATGCCGAATCGGTGATGTTCACCTGCAGGGCGCCGCTGCTATGGCCGACGCGAACGATCTCATGGCGCTCCTTCAGTTCATTGTCGATGGCCCTGCCGATGGTGCCGCTGGCACCGACGAGGATGATTTTCATGGGGTGGCTCCAGGGTTGTCCGATGTCGTTCTGTTAAGTGTAGAGTCCCATCTATGGTCGATAATCCATTCAATTGGAAAACTTTGGTTTTCAGATGGAAACAATGGGGCAGCATTCATCATGAGCGAAATGGACGATCTGGCAGCTTTCGCAGTGCTGGTGGAGGCCGGCAGCTTCACCGCCGCGGCGGAGCGCCTGGGCTGCAGCAAAGGGCAGTTGTCCAAGCGCATGCGGTTGCTGGAACAGGGCCTGGGCGCCGCACTGCTGCACCGCACCACCCGCCGCCTGGACCTGACCGCCGCCGGTGCGGCGCTGCTGCCTGAAGCCCAGGCGCTGTCGGCCCAGGCCGAACGGGCGCGGCGATCGGTGCGTCGGCTGCAGGAGGAGCTGGCGGGCTGCGTGCGCCTCACCGTGCCGGTGTCCCTTGGCGAAACCTTCTTCGATGCGCTGCTGCTGGACTTCACCCGCCAGTACGGCCAGATCCGCGTCGAACTGGACCTGCACAACGGCTACCGCGACCTGCTGGCCGAAGGCTTCGACTTGGCCATCCGCTCGGGTATGGACCTCGATGAGCGCCTGGTGGCACGGCCGCTGTTCTCCCTGCAGGAAATCACCTGCGCGACTCCAGCGTACCTGGCCAGCCATGGCGAGCCATTGCAGCCGGCGGACCTGGCGGGGCACCAGTGCCTGCTGAACACCCATTACAGTGGCTTCGAGGAATGGCTCTACCATCGCCAGCACCGCCTGGAGCGGGTCAAGGTGGCCGGTGCGCTGGCCAGCAACCACTACAGCCTGCTGAAGAAGGCCGCCATGGCCGGCGCCGGCATAGCCCGGCTGCCGTCCTACATGGTCTACGACGAACTGGCCGATGGCCGCCTGGTCTGGCTGCTGCGGGACTACCAGACCCGGCAGACCCCGGTGTTCCTGGTGCATCCCTGGCAGGCCGGCCTGCCACGCCGCACCCAGGTGCTGGCGGACTACCTGCTGGCCTGGTTCGAGCGCAGCCGGCGGATGCTGGACAAGGCGCAGATGTAAGGAGCCGCTTTTCCTGTAGGGGCGAATTCATTCGCCAAGCAGGCCGAAGGGCTGCCCTGCTGACTGCCAATGGGCCAGCTGCGCTGTCCTTGGCGAATGAATTCGCCCCTACAACGGATCGTCCGAAATCAGCTCGTAGGATGGGTTGAGCGAAGCGATACCCATCAACTCCAATCGATGGGTATCGCAGGCTCAACCCATCCTACGGTCCTTGACCAGGTGGGGGGATGGGGCAGGGGGCGACGGTCGGGCTCTTCCTGTAGGGGCGTCCGAAATCAGGAGCGAGGGGTTCCCAGGCGCAAGCTGTACTCCGCCACCGACTTCTCATCCGCGGCGACCCGTTCCGGCAGGAACTCGCGGAGGAATTCCACCCAGGTGCGGATCTTCGCATCGAGGAACTGCCGCGACGGGTAGAGGGCGTAGATGCCCAGCGGGAACAGGCTGTGGTTGGGCAGCACGCGCACCAGGCTGCCGTCCTTGAGGCCGCTGATGGCCGAGTACACGGGCAGCACGCCGACGCCCATGCCGGCCTTGATGGCCTCGGTCATGGCGTCCGCGGTGTTCACCTGGAAATGCGTCTGGTTGACGCTGACCATCTCCTGGCCGTCCGGGCCGTCGAACAGCCACTTGTCCAGGGACATCACGTTGTTCACCAGGCGCAGGCAGCGGTGCTTCGACAGCTCCGAGGGCAGGCGCGGTGCGCCGTGCTTCTCGATGTAGCCGGGGGAAGCGCAGAGCACGCTGTAGGTGGTGCCCAACTGCTTGGAAATGAAACCTGAGTCCGGCAGCTCCTGGGCGATCACCACGGAGATGTCGTAACCCTCGTCGAGGATGTCGGTGGTGCGGTTGGCCAGGGTCAGGTCGAAGCTCACGTCCGGGTACTTCTCGCTGTACTGGGCGATGGCCTTGATCAGGTAATGCTGGCCGATACCGGTCATGGCATGGACCTTGAGGTTGCCCACCGGCCGCGCGTGGGCCTCGCTGGCCTCGGCTTCAGCCTCCTCGATGTAGGCGAGGATCTGCTCGCAGCGCAGCAGGTAGCGCTGGCCGGCCTCGGTCAGGGCGATGCGGCGGGTGGTGCGGTGCAGCAGGCGGGTGCGCAGGTGGGTTTCGAGGGTGGCCACCGCGCGGGAAATGTAGGAGGTGGTGAGGTCCATGCGCTGGGCAGCAGCGGTGAAGCTGCCGGTCTCCGCCACGCAGACGAAGGCGCGCATGTTGAAAAGGATGTCCATTTAGGGTCCTGGCCCGGGAAGGGACGCAAATTTTGTCACGAAGTATGTCGGTGGATTATGGCCGATTCAGTACACAATCCTTTATCTATCCGTCGCCTTATCCTGGGCAATCCCCAGCAATAGAATCGCCGCCGTTCCAGGTTCCACCCCTGGTTTCCCAGCCCTCAGGATATGCCGCAGTGCACCGCAATCCTTGGCCCGGTGTCGCCCGTGCCAGTCTGTTCGCCGTTGTTTCGCTCCTCTCCGCCTGTATCGACAGCCAGGGTATCGCGCCCCAGTCCGAGCGCCTGGACGCCGCCCGGCTCGACCCCGGCCCGGCCCTGCGCCGTGCCGAACGGGACGCCGCCTGGCCCAGTGCCCAGTGGTGGCGTGCCTATGGCGACCCGCAACTGGACGCCTGGATGGAACAGGCCCTGGCCGGCAGCCCGACCCTCGCCATGGCCGCCGCACGGGTGCGTCGGGCACGCGCCCTGGCCGGGGTGGTGGAGTCCGCCGAGCAGCCCCAGGTCGATCTCGAGGCCAACCTGCAGCGCAAGCGCTGGCCCCACGATTTCTTCTACGGCCCCGGCGAACTGGCCCGTACCACCAGCTGGAACAACACCAGCCTGCTGGGTTTCTCCTATGACCTCGACCTCTGGGGCCGTGAGCGCAGCCGCAGCCACCGGGCCCTGGACCAGGCCCGGGTGGCCGTGGCCGAGGCGCGCCTGGCAGCGCTGGAACTGCAGGGCAACCTGGTGCGCAGCTACATCCGCCTGGCCCTGCTGCATGCCGAGAAAGACATAACCGAAGCCAGTCTTGCACAGCAGGAACAAATCCTGCGCCTGGCCGAACAGCGACTGCGCGACGGTATCGGCACCCGGCTGGAAGTCAGCCGCGCCGAGGCGCCGCTGCCGGAAACCCATCGGCAGCTCGACGCCCTGAACGAGTCCATCGCCCTCACGCGCAACCAGTTGGCCGCCCTGGCCGGCAAGGGCCCGGGGGAGGGCGCCCGCCTGGCGCGGCCAAGCCTGGATCTGCAACGCCTGCCCGGCTTGCCGGCGCAACTGCCGCTGGAACTGCTCGGCCGTCGTCCGGACCTGGTGGCCAGCCGCTGGCAGGTGGCGGCCGAGGCCCGCGGCATCGAGGTCGTCGAGGCCGGCTTCTACCCCAACGTCAACCTGCTGGGCGGCATCGGTTCCAATGCCACCCAGGGCGGTGTGCTGGATTTCCTGCGCTACGACAAGCTCACCTACAACCTCGGCCCTGCCCTCAGCCTGCCGGTGTTCGACGGCGGACTGCGCCGCGGTCAGCTGGGCGTCGCCGCCGCCGACTACGACCTGGCGGTGGAGGCGTACAACCAGACCCTGGTCGATGCCCTGCAACAGGTGGCCGACGCCCTGGTGCGCATCGAGTCCTTGCATCAGCAACAGGAGCTCGCCGCCGAGGGGGTGGCCGCCGCGCAGAAGACCTGCGACCTCGCCCTGCTGGCCCAGCAGCGTGGCCTCACCGGCTTCGATACCGTGCTGGAAACCCAGCCCACCTTGTTCCAGCGCCAGCTCCAGCAACAGCAGGTGCGCGCGGCGCTGCTGGGCGCCCAGGCCGACCTGTTGCTGGCGCTCGGCGGCGGCGCGCTGGCCGAGCCCTCCGGTCCTTCCGACGCCAGCCTGGCGCCGCAGGAACCGCGCCTGCGCTTTCTCCCCAAGCCCTGAGGACTCTCCATGGTGAAAACCTTCAACCGCGCGCTGGCCGAGTGGGCGCGCAGTGACGGCCTGACCTGGGCCTTCATCTTCAAGGCCTTGCTCACCGCCTTCCTCGCCCTCTGGCTGGCCTACCGGCTGGAGCTGCCGCAGCCGGGCACTGTGCTGGTCACCGTGTTCATCGTCATGCAGCCGCAGAGCGGCCAGGTCCTGGCCAAGAGCTTCTACCGCATCATCGGCACCCTGCTGGGGCTGACGGTGATGGTGGCGCTGATCGCCCTGTTCAATCAGGAGCGGGTGCTGTTCATGCTCTGCCTGGCCATCTGGATCGGCCTGTGCACCGCCGGTGCCGCACGCTATCGCGACTTTCGCGGCTACGCCTGCGTGCTGGCCGGCTACACGGCGGTGATGATCGGCCTGCCGGCCACCAGCCACCCCGACGACGCCTTCATGCTGGCGCTCTGGCGAGTGCTGGAAATCAGCCTGGGCATTCTCTGCACCGGCCTGGTCAATGGCCTGATCCTGCCGCAGAGCACCAGCACCGACCTGCGCAATACCCTGCACGGACGCTTTCGCGACTTCGCCGCCTTCGCCTGCGAAGGGCTGGCCGGCGGGCTGGATACCGCGCGCTTCGATGCCAGCAACGCGCGCTTCGCCGCCGCGGCCGTCAGCCTGGAGAACATGCGCAGCGCCACCGCCTTCGAAGACCCGCACATGCGTATGCGCAGCGGTCGCCTGGCGCGGCTGAACAACGAGTTCATGGTGCTCTCCACCCGCTTCCACGGCCTGCACCAGTTGCTGCGGCGCCTGGCCGGCAACCCGGGCGCTTCTGTAGGAGCGAGCTCTGCTCGCGAAGGCTCCGCGTCGGAGAATTTCGCCAGCAGAGCTGGCTCCTACGGTGGTGGTGTGGTGCTGGAGGCGCTGCAGCCTTGCCTCGCCGAAGTTTCCGGCCTGCTGGCGCCGCTGCGCTACCGCCTCAGCAGCGAGGCCGACGCGGCGCAACTGGCCACTCGCCTGGAAGCCTGCAAGCAGGAGCTGATGCAACTGATCCGCGTTGGCCGCGCACGACTGGCCATGCAGCAGCCCAGCGAGGCCCAGGGCCTGGACTACGACACCGCCGCCGAACTGCTCTACCGCTTCGCCGACGACCTGCACAACTACGCCCAGACCCATGCCTCGCTGCTGGAGGACCACCATGTCCGCGAGCAATGGCGGGAAAGCTTCCGGCCCCGCGCCAACGCCGTGGCCGCCGCGGTGGCCGGGCTGCGCAGCAGCCTGCTGATCCTGCTGCTCAGTGTGTTCTGGATGGCCACCGCCTGGTCCAGCGGCGGCACCTTCGCCATGACCATCGGCATGGTCTCGGCCCTGGCGTCCTCGTCCTCGAACCCCAGGCGCCTGTCGCTGCAACTCACCCTGGGCGCCAGCGCTGGCGCGCTCCTCGGCATCTTCATGACCTTCCGGGTGCTGCCCGAGATCGATGGCTTCGCCTTGCTCTGTTGCGCCCTGGCCCCGGTGGTCGCCCTCGGCGCCTACCTGCTCGCGCGGCCGCAGTGGGCCGGCGCCGGGCTGGGCCTGCTGGTGTGGTTCAGCATGACCTCCATGCCGGCCAACCAGGCCCTGTTCGATCCGCACCGGGTGCTCAACGAGTACCTCGCCTCGGTGCTGTCCATGGCGCTGGCCACCGCCGCCGCCGCCGTGCTCCTGCCGCCCGACCGCCCCTGGCTCTGGCGGCGCCTGGAGCGCGACCTGCGCATGTGCGTGGTGCGTGCCGTGAGCGGGCGGATGAAGGGCCTGGTATCCGGCTTCGAAAGCGGCACCCGCGACCTGCTGAACCAGGCCTACCTGTACTCCGCCGGCCGTCCCGACGTGCAGCGGCAGCTGCTGCGCTGGATGTTCCTGGTGCAGGAGGTGGGCCACGCGGTAATCGAACTGCGCCTGGAGCAGGCACGCCTGCCGGCGCTGTCCTGCTATGCCGAATCCATGCCCTGGCGCAATGCCATCCGCGCCATGGGGCGGGCCCTGGTGCGGCTGTTCATCCAGCCCTCGGAAGCCAACCGCCAGCGCGCCCTGCTCGCCGTGGAGCAGGCCATCGACAGCGTGCGCGGCACCGCGGAGCCCTGCGCGCCGCAGTTCGACACCTCGCCCCTGCGCCGACTGCAGAGCTACCTGCACTTCATTCGTACGTCTTTGCTCGACCCGCAGAATCCCCTGGCCGGCGAAGACGAACCAGCGCGCCTGCAAGGAGTCGCCCATGCCGCGTGAAATCGCCCTGCACGGCGTCTACCTGCCGAGCCTGACCGTCCTGTTCCTGGTCGCCTTCCTGCTCGGCTGGGGGCTGGACCGCCTCTTCGCCTGGTGCGGTCTCTACCGCCACGCCTGGCACCCGGCGCTGCTGCGCGTAGGCCTGTTCACCTGTCTGTATGGCGCCCTGGCGCTGACCATCTACCGTTGAGGCCCCCATGTCCCTGAAACGAATCATCAGTGTCGGCGCGACCCTGCTCATCCTCGCGCTGGCGGCGCTATTGGTACGGACCCTCTGGCTGCACTACATGGACTCCCCCTGGACCCGCGACGGCCGGGTACGCGCCGACGTGATCAACATCGCCCCTGATGTGGCCGGGCTGGTCATGGAGGTGCCGGCGCGCGACAACCAGCAGGTCGAGGCCGGCGACCTGCTGTTGCGCATCGATCCGTCCCACTACGAGGTGGCGGTGAAACAGGCCGAGGCCTTGGTGGCGGCACGCAAGGCGGCGCTGGAGATGCGCAAGGTCAACGCCGACCGCCGCGCCGATATGGACGACCTGGTGGTGTCCCGCGAAAGCCGCGAGGATGCCGGCCACCTGGCTGCCGCCGCCCTGGCCGAGTACCAGGAGGCACTGGCCGCGCTGGATGCGGCGAAGCTCAACCTGGCGCGCACCGAAGTCCGCGCGCCGGTAGCCGGGCATATCACCAACCTCAACGTCTACAAGGGCGATTACGCCGAACGTGGCGAAGCCAGCATGGCCCTGGTGGACGACCGCTCCTTCTACGTCAATGGCTACTTCGAGGAGACCCGCCTGCCGCACATCCGCGTGGGCGATCGCGCCGAGCTGCGGCTGATGAGCGGCGAGCGCATCCTCGGCCATGTGGACAGCATCGCCCGGGGCATCTACGACCGCGACAACCCGGAAAGCCGCGAACTGATCGCCGACGTGAACCCCACCTTCAACTGGGTGCGCCTGGCCCAGCGGGTGCCGGTGCGCATCCACCTGGACGAGGTACCCGAAGGCGTACTGCTGGCCGCCGGCATGACCTGCACCGTGGTGATCGGGGAGAAGGGCCGTGAACCGGAAACTTCCGGCTTTCTCAACGGATTGTTGTTCGCACAGTAAATAGTCCTTGTTGTATTCGACGCTGTTTAGAAAGTTTCCCGATAAATAAAATGATCCCGCCTCCCACGACGAGGCGCTTGCTGCCGTAAAACATCACCGAAAGGTGTTGCGCTGTACCTTCGGCCAGTTCGTGGAGAGCTGGTCGAAGTTCTAACTTCCAGGCACTCGGGAAACTATCCAATGAAAGCTTTTGCCTTGCTGGCGCTGGCCGGCATGTCCGCGTTCGCTCTGGCTGAAGAGCCGGTGGACTCTGCCATTGAGCAGTATCACTACGGGATGGAACTGGATATCGCCAAGGTCCTCTCGCGCAGCGAAATTCCAGATGTTTGCGGAATAGTACCCGCCTATATGACTTACGAAGACCATCAGGGGAAAGTTCACCGCATCGAATATATGGTCTTCGGCAAGGGTTGCAGTAACGGTTGATTTGAATTGTAGGGGCGAATTTATTCGCCAAGGGCCGCAACGCGGCCCCATTGAGGTCGCAGGGCAAACCTTCGGTTTGCTTGGCGAATGAATTCGCCCCTACAGACAAACCCGCCCCATTGTTCCCGGTTCACCCCTGCTGCGCCTTCAGGAACAGCCCGAACAGCTCCGACTGCGACTTGATCCCCAGCTTGCTGTAGATGTGCTTGCGGTGGACCTTCACCGTCTCGGCGGAGATATCCAGCTTGCGCGCCACCTCCTTGCTGGAGCAGCCGCTGAGCATCAGCCGGGCGACTTCCAGTTCCCGGGCGGTGAGGGCGGTTTCCACCTTCTGCCCGGCCGCCTCCAACTGCTCCTGCCAGGCCGGCGCGGGCGGTGGCGGGCTGGCCATGAGTTCCTTCTCGAAGCCCATGCGCTGGCGCATCAGCCCGGCGACCCAGGGCTGGATCAGGCCGAGCAGGGCGAGCTGTTCCGGGCTGAACGCCTGCCGCGAGCCCAGGGACAGGCAAAGGGTGCGTCCGCCCTCCAGCGGCACGTTTAGCTGCACCTCGTCGGCCACCACATTGAGGCGGAAGTAACGCTGGTAGTAATCGGTCTGTTCGAAGCATTCCGGTGCCACGTCGGCCAGGCGGAACAGGCCGCCGGTGTTGTGCTCGCGGCTGGCGATATAGAAGGGGTCCAGCTGGTAGAGGCCGCGCAGGTAGTCCTGGAACAGCGGGTCGGGCCCGCCGTCGGCGCCCGGGCATTCGGCGAATACCTGGGGCCGGCCGTCGCTGAAGAGCAGGGCGACCCAACTGTCGAAGGGCACGTACTGCTCCAGCAGGCGCACCAGGGCCAGCCAGAATCCGGGCCGGTCGAGCTGCTCGATCAGTCGGCCGACGGCCTGGTGCCAGGCGATGTCCTGCAAGGTCAGACTCATGTTTCTACCCCCGATGGGTTACCACGCCTGCGTAATTACCCCAGGCCCCGACGCGCACCATACTCCGGACATGCCAGGGCGAGTGCCGAGCATTGTGACGCCTGCCCGCCCGCTGACAAGAACCAGGAGCACCCATGAAGGTCGAACTCGTCCAACTCGCCGGCCGTGACGGCGATACCGCCTACAACCTCGAACGCACCCTGGCGGCCATCGCCGCCTGTGCGCCGGATACCGACCTGGTGGTCTTCCCGGAAACCCAGTTGACCGGCTTCCCCACCGCCGGGAACGTCGCCGCCATCGCCGAGCCGCTGGATGGCCCCAGCGTGCGAGCGGTGCAGCGCGCCGCTCGCGAGCGCAACGTCGCGGTGGTGGTGGGCGTGGCGGAGAACGACGCCGGCACCTTCTACAACACCACGCTGCTGATCACCCCGGAAGGCATCGCCCTGCGCTACCGCAAGACCCACCTCTGGGCGTCGGACCGTGGCGTCTTCACCCCCGGAGATCGCTATGCCACGGCGCTGTGGAAGGGCATCCGCGTCGGCATCCTGATCTGCTTCGACATCGAGTTCCCGGAAAGCGCCCGCGCCCTCGGCCAACTGGGTACCGAGCTGATCCTGGTGACCAACGGCAACATGGACCCCTACGGCCCCACCCATCGCACCGCGATCATGGCCCGCGCCCAGGAAAACCAGGCCTTCGCGGTGATGGTGAACCGCGTCGGCGAAGGCGACGGCGGCCTGGTGTTCGCCGGCGGCAGCGCGGTGGTCGACCCCTTCGGCCAGTTGCTCTGCGAGGCCGGCCGTGACGAGTGCCGGCAGATCGTCGAGCTGGACCTCGACCGACTCGAGACCGCGCGCAGCGACTACCGCTACCTCGACGAGCGCCGCCTGCAGCTGCCGGGCGAGCGCATCGAGCACGCCGATGGCCGCCGCGAGCTGCTGATTCCCTGATTCCTTTTGGTCGCCCCATCCGCAGGGCGGTCGTTTCACGCCGACATCGGCTCTGCCACAACAACCAACAATTCGGAGTAGCGGTAATGGCTCATCTTCAGCGCACCCTGTCGCTGGGGTCGGTGGTGCTTTTCGGCATCGCCTACATGACCCCGATCATCGTCCTCGGCACCTTCGGCATCCTCGCCGACACCACGGGCGGCCTGGTACCGGCGGCCTACGTGGCGGCTTCCGTGGCCATGCTCTTCACCGCCCTGAGCTATGCGCGCATGGCCGCCGCCTTCCCGGTGGCCGGCTCGGCCTACAGCTACGTGCGCAAGGCCATCAATCCCAAGCTGGGCTTCCTCGCCGGCTGGGCAGTACTGCTGGACTACCTGTTCCTGCCCATGGCCATCTGGCTGATCGGCGCGGCCTACCTGCACTCGGCCTTCCCGGCGGTGCCCCAGGCGGTCTGGGTGCTGGCCTTCATCGGCGTGACCACCGCGATCAACGTGGTGGGCCTGCGCCTGGCGAAGAATGTCAATGGCGCGCTGATGCTGGTGCAGTTCCTGGTACTGCTGGCCTTCGTCGCGCTCTGCGTCCACTACGTGCTGGGGGATGCAAGCAAGCCGTTGTGGTCGCTCGAACCCTTCCTCAGGGAAGGCATGCAGTTGCCGCTGATCATGAGCGGGGCGGCCATCGCCTGCTATTCCTTCCTCGGCTTCGACGCGGTGAGCACCCTCACCGAGGAAACCCGCGACCCGCGCCGCACCATCCCCAGGGCCATCCTGCTGATCACCCTGATCGGCGGGCTGATCTTCATCGCTACCTCCTACTTCGTGCAGCTGGCCCATCCTTCCACCGAATTCCAGAGCGCGGATTCGGCGGCCTATGAAATCGCCCGCAATATCGGCGGTGATGTCTTCGTGTCGATCTTCCTCATCGGCCTGATCGTCGGGCAGTTCACCTCGGGGCTCTCGGCCCAGGCCAGCGCCTCGCGCCTGCTGTTCGCCATGGGCCGCGACGGGGTACTGCCGCAATCCCTGTTCGGCCGCCTGAGCGAGCGCTTCGGCACCCCCGTGGGCAGCATTGTCCTCTGCGGCGTGGTAGCGCTGCTGGCACTGCGGATGGATGTGACCACTTCCACTTCCTTCATCAACTTCGGCGCCTTCCTGGCCTTCACCCTGGTGAACCTCTCGGTGATCTTCCACTACTGGCTGAACGGCCAGCGCCGCGGCCCTCGCGAGCTGGTGCAGTTCCTGCTGTTCCCCCTGACGGGAATGGTCGCGACGCTCTGGCTGATGGTCAGCCTGGACCACCTGGCGATCATCCTCGGCCTGTCCTGGCTGGCCATCGGCGTGATCTACCTCGGCTGGCTCACCGGCGGCTTCCGCCGCCAGCCGCCGGAGCTGAGTTTCGAGGAGGCTTGAGGCAAAAGGGGCGGCCAGCCGGTTCGCCCCTTCGTCTTGCCGGGCTGCGAGAGTGCGGATATTTTCATTAAAATCTTCACGATACAGTCCCGGACCCTCTCCAACATGCCCGAAACCCGCCCCTCCCTGACCCTTACCCTGCTGCAGGCCCGCGAAGCGGCCATGAGTTTCTTCCGCCCGTTGCTCAACCAGCACGACCTGACCGAACAGCAATGGCGGGTGATCCGTCTCCTGCGCCAGCACGGCGAGTTGGAGAGCTACCAACTGGCCGACCTCGCCTGCATCCTCAAGCCGAGCATGACCGGCGTGCTGGCGCGCCTGGAACGCGACGGCATGGTGGCGCGGCGCAAGGCCCCGCAGGACCAGCGCCGCGTGCTGGTGAACCTGACCGAGAAGGGCCAGCAGTGCTTCGTCTCCATGAGCTCAGGGATGGAAGCCAACTACCAGAAGATCCAGGACCAGTTCGGCGAGGCCAAGCTCAAGCAGCTCTTCGACCTGCTCAACGAGTTCAAGCAGATCAAGCCCTGAGGCCAGGCCCATGTAGGGTGGACCACGCTTTACCGGTCCACCGGCTTTTGCCGGCAGGATAGGGCGAGGTTCTCGCAGTTCGCTGATGGTGGAAATCCTCTTCGAGGATTTTCACCCTACCTGTTCTGTGCGAGACCATCCCCATGAAAAGTGCAATCGAGACTTCGTAACGTCCATTCTGAGGGCTTGCCCTCCATCCCATAATCGCCCTGCACCCACCTGGGTTATCGCCTCTCGGCAGCGCCTGATCCGGCTATCAGGACCGCTTCGGCCCGGCGGCGCCACCTCTAACAATAAGCAGGGCTCCGACATGAAAAAGCCAAACCCTCTCCTCGATGACCTGAAGGCCATCCTGCCGGCCATTGCCGCCAACGCCTCGAAGGCGGAGCAGCTTCGCCAGGTTCCGGACGAGAACATCGCCATGCTCAAGGGCATCGGCCTGCACCGGGCCCTGCAGCCGAAGAAGTACGGCGGCATGGAAATCTCCCTGCCGGAGTTCGCCGATTGCGTGGTCGCCCTGGCCGGCGCCTGCGCCAGCACCGCCTGGGCCTTCAGCCTGCTGTGCACCCACAGCCACCAGTTGGCGATGTTCCCCGCGCAGTTGCAGGAAGAGGTCTGGGGCGAGAATCCCGACGCCACCGCCAGCAGCTCCATCGCGCCGTTCGGCAAGGTGGAGGAAGTGGAAGGCGGGGTGATCTTCAACGGCGAGATGGGCTGGAGCAGCGGCAGCGACCACGCCGAGTGGGCCATCGTCGGCTGCCGTCGGAAGAGCGCCGAAGGCGAGCTCAGCTACTGCTTCGCCGTGCTGCCGCGCAGCGACTACCAGATCCGCGACGACTGGTTCGCCGCCGGCATGAAGGGCAGCGGCACCAAGACCCTGATCGTCAAGGATGCCTTCGTGCCCAACCACCGCATCCAGGCGGCCAAGGACATGATGGAAGGCAAGTCCGCCGGTTTCGGCCTCTACCCGGACAGCAAGATCTTCTACGCGCCTTACCGCCCGTACTTCGCCAGCGGTTTCGCCGCCATCAGCCTGGGCATCGCCGAGCGCATGCTGGAGGCCTTCAAGGAGAAGACCAGGAACCGCGTGCGCGCCTACACCGGCGTCAGCGTCGGCACCGCCACCCCGGCGCTGATGCGCCTGGCCGAGTCCACCCACCAGGTGGCCGCCGCCCGCGCCTTCCTCGAGAAGACCTGGCAGGAGCACGCCGAGCACGGCGAGCGCCACCAGTACCCGAGCCGCGAGACCCTGGCCTTCTGGCGCACCAACCAGGCCTATGCGGTGAAGATGTGCATCCAGGCCGTGGGCCGCCTGTTCGAAGCGGCCGGCGGCACCGCCTGGTTCGAGAACAACGAGATGCAGCGGCTGTTCCGCGACTCGCACATGACCGGTGCCCATGCCTATACCGACTACGACGTCTGCGCGCAGATCCTCGGCCGCGAGTTGATGGGCCTGGAGCCCGATCCTTCCATGGTCTGAGTCCTGGCCCCCATCCCTCACCTGCTTGCCGGGCGGCTCCGCGCCGCCCCCTTCGAACGATTGCGCGGCCGTCCCATGAGGCGGCCGCCAGGAGCTGCGCCATGTCCTCCCAAGAAAGCCTTTTCGATTCCCGTGCCTTCCGCCGCGCCCTGGGCAACTTCGCCACCGGCGTCACCATAGTCACCGCTACCGCGCCCGACGGCACCCGCGCCGGGGTCACCGCCAACAGCTTCAACTCGGTGTCCCTGGAACCGCCGCTGATCCTCTGGAGCATCGACAAGCGCTCCAGCAGCCTGGCGGTGTTCCAGCAGGCCAGCCATTTCGCGGTGAACATCCTCGCCGCCGATCAGATCGACCTGTCCAACCAGTTCGCCCGCCCGCGCGACGACAAGTTCGAGGGCGTCGCCTTCGACAGCGGCATCGGCGGCGCGCCGCTGTTCCCCGACTGCGCGGCGCGCTTCCAGTGCGAGATGCACCAGCAGGTGGATGGCGGCGACCACGTCATCCTCATCGGCAAGGTGCTGGCCTTCGACGATCTCGGCCGCTCACCGCTGCTCTATCACCAGGGCGCCTATTCCATGGTCCTGCCGCATACCCGCATGACCCAGAAGACGGAAGGCCAGCCGGCTTCCAGCGCCTTCCAGGGACGCCTTTCCCACAACCTCTACTACCTGATGACCCAGGCGGTGCGCGGCTACCAGGCCGACTACCAGCCCAAACAGCTTTCCACCGGCCTGCGCACTAGCGAGGCGCGCATGCTGATGGTCCTGGAGAACGACGCCGGCCTCGACCTCTGCGACCTGCAGCGGGAAGTGGCGATGCCCAGGCGCGAGATCGAGGAAGCCGTGGCCATCCTCAAGCGCAAGGGCATGGTGGCCGATGCCGGCGAGCGCTATGTGCTCACCCCGGCCGGGGTGGAGCAGGCCGAGGCGCTCTGGCGCATCGCCCGCGAGCAGCAGGACAAGGTGTTCGCGCAGTTCAGCGAGGAGCAGGTGGAGACCTTCAAGCAGATGCTCAGGGCGGTGATTGCGTTGGGGTGAAGGCATTACCCGGAAAAGACAATGGCGCCCCATGGGGCGCCATTTTTGTGGGTTGTGGCTGAGCTTGCGAAGCCCAACGAATCAGGGGCGTGTCTGGACGTCGGGCTTCGTTCGGCAGGACTGCGTCCTGCTTGGCGAATGAATTCGCCCCTACAGGAAGCTGCCGGGGCGCTCAATACACCCCACCACCCCCGCCCACCGGTTCCTGCGTCCCCTTGAACGCTCCCGCCAGGCTCTGCAGCCCGCGCATCAGCACTGTGGCATCCACCCCCACCGCGACGAACGCGGCGCCAAGCTCGATGTAGCGGCGTGCCAGGGCCTGGTCGGCCGAGAGGATGCCCGCGGCCTTGCCGGCGGCGCGGATGCGGACGATGGCGTCTTCGATGGCGGCCTGAACTTCCGGGTGGCCGGGGTTGCCGCGGTGGCCCATGGCGGCGGAGAGGTCGGCTGGGCCGATGAACACGCCGTCGACGCCGTCCACGGCGGCGATGACGTCCAGGTTGGCCAGGCCTTCGAGGTTCTCGATCTGCACCAGCAGGCACATCTGCTCGTCAGCCTGGTCGAGGTAGCCGGGGATGCTGTTCCAGCGCGAGGCGCGGGCCAGAGCACTGCCGACACCGCGGATGCCGAAGGGTGGATAGCGCATGGCACGTACCAGCTCGGCGGCCTGCTCAGCGGACTCCACCATGGGCACCAGCAAGGTCTGGGCGCCGATGTCCAGCAGTTGCTTGATCAGTACCGCATCACCAACGGGTGGGCGAATGATCGGCTGGGCGGGGTAGGGCGCGATGGCCTGGAGCTGGGCCAGCAGGCTGCGCAGGTCGTTCGGCGCATGCTCGCCGTCCAGCAGCAGCCAGTCGAAGCCGGCGTTGGCCGCCAGCTCTGCGCAATAGGCGTCGGCGAGTCCGAGCCAGAGACCGATCTGAGGCTGGCCGGAATGTAGGAGGGCCTTGAAGCGATTGATGGGGAGTGACATTGGCATCTCCATGAAGAAGGTGGGGGCGGCGCCGGCGCTGGCGGTGGGAGGAGCTGCCACACTCTCTACAGCCAGCACCGGGCCGACGCCCCATTAGACGAAGCGGCAGGCGATGGAGCCCAGCTGGTCGTAGTCGACGTGGAAGGTGTCGCCGGGGGCGGCCGCCACCGGGCGGGTGAAGGAGCCGCCGAGGATGATCTGCCCGGCTTCCAGGGTGACGTCGTAGGGCGCCAGCTTGTTGGCCAGCCAGGCGACGCCCTTGGCCGGGTGGTTGAGCACGGCGGCGGAGACGCCGGATTCCTCGATCACGCCGTTGCGGTAGAGAATGGCGGGCACCCGGCGCAGGTCGATCTCGCTGGGGCGCACGGCGCGGCCGCCCATCACCACGCCGGCGTTGGCGGCGTTGTCGGAGATGGTGTCGAACACCTTGCGGGTGACCTTGGTGTCCGGGTCCACCTGCTGGATGCGCGCGTCGATGATCTCCAGCGCCGGGATCACCCATTCGGTGGCGTCCAGCACGTCAAAGACGGTGCAGTTGGGGCCGCGCAGGGGCTTGCCGAGGATAAAGGCTAGCTCCACTTCCACGCGCGGCACGATGAAGCGCTCGAAGGGGATGTCGCTGCCTTCGTCGAACAGCATGTCGTCCAGCAGCGCACCGTAATCCGGCTCGGTGATGTTGGACGACACCTGCATGGCGCGGGAGGTGAGGCCGATCTTGTGGCCGACCAGCTTGCGGCCGTCACGGATTTTCTGCTGCACCCAGGCGCGCTGGATGGCGTAGGCGTCGTCGATGCTGATGGATGGATGGTCCAGGGAGAACTGGCGCACCTGCTCGCGGGAACGCTCGGCGGCGTCGAGGCGGGCGGCGGCCTGTTGAATGATGGATGCGTCGAGCATGGGGGGTTCCTTGGATCGGCTGTGGTGCCAGGATTGCTTCTGTAGGAGCGAGCTCTGCTCGCGAATAACCCCAACGACCGGGATCGCGAGTAGAACTCGCTCCTACAGGGGCTACGCGCCCTGGTTCTTGAGGAAGGCGTGGACGTTGTTCTGCCTGTAGTTGAGCTCGGCGTTCAGCTCGCTCATCTCCAAGGACAGTGCCAGCAGGCGGCGAGCCTGGAGTTCGGCGAAGTGCGCCTTGATCACTTCGAACAGCGCGTCGGCGACCTGTCGGCGGGTTTCCAGGCTGCGGCCGCTGCCAACCTTCAGGCTCATGTGGACGAAGGCGTAGTCGTGCCTGCCGTCGGCCATCCGCCAGGTGTCCAGGCGCACGCCGCGGCTGCGGATGCCGCCGAGGGGAAACACCCCGGACTCGTCCAGGCAGGCGTGGACCTTCTCGAACAGGCCCGGCAGGTCGGCGTCGGCTTCGATGTTGTCGGTGTATTCGGCGATGAAGTGGGGCATGACGGCGCTCCTCAGAGGCGGCTGCCGGACGTGTTGCCGGCCGGATTCGAGGCCTGGGCGGCGGGGATGGCGGAGCCGTCCTGCGGGGTGACCGGGAACACGGCGTTGAGCTGGCCGGTGCCGGAGGAGCCGAAGTAGGGGGTGACGATCTCGGCCTTGCCGTCGTACTTCGACCAGCCCAGGGCGCCCAGCAGCATCGCGGTGTCGTGCATGAAGCCTTCGCCGTGGCCCTTCGCCGCGTACTCCGGGAGCATGGCGCAGAAGTCTTCCCAGTCGCCGTCCTGCCACATCTGGATCACGCGGTGGTCGAGGGTTTCCAGGAAGGGGCTCCAGACCCGGGTGGCGAACTCCGGCGCCTGGCCGTTCTGCGCGAAGCGGTGGGACAGCGAGCCGCTGGCGAGGAAGGCGACCGTGCCGTCGTAGTGTTCTTCCACCGCCTTGCGCATGGCCCAGCCGAGACGGGCGCTGTCGTTCAGGTAATGGGAGGTGCACAGCGCCGAGACCGAGATGACCTTGAAGTGCTGGTCGGCGTTCATGTAGCGCATGGGCACCAGGGTGCCGTATTCCGGGGCCAGGGTGGTGGCGTCGTGGGCCATGGTTTCCACGCCGAGGCGGTTGCATTCCTCGGCCAGCAGGCGGCCCAGCTGCGGGTTGCCGGGGAACTCGTACTCCATGTTGCTGATGAAGTGCGGCAGCTCGTTGCTGGTGTACAGGCCCTTGAAGTGTGGGCCGCAGTTGATGTGGTAGTTGGCGTTGACCAGCCAGTGGGTGTCGAACACCACGATGGTGTCCACCCCCAGTTCGCGGCAGCGGCGGCCGATCTCGATGTGCCCGTCGATGGCGGCCTGGCGGAAGCCCTGGCGCGGGCCCGGCAGTTCGGACAGGTACATGGACGGGACGTGGGTGATCTTGGCGGCGAGAGCGACAGTGCCCATGACGTTGACTCCTGATTTTGTTGTTCGGTCGGTTGCACGCCGGCACGGGAGGGGAACGCATTCCCCTCCATTATTCGGTGATTGCCTCAAAGGCCCCAACGGGGAATGTGATGGCTGCCCATGGAAATGCACACGTTCTTGATCTCGGCGAACACCTCGAAGCTGTACTGGCCGCCCTCGCGGCCGGTGCCGGAGCCCTTCACGCCGCCGAACGGCTGGCGCAGGTCGCGTACGTTCTGGCTGTTGATGAACACCATGCCGGCCTCGATGCCACGGGCCAGGCGATGGGCCTTGCCGATGTCCTGGGTCCAGATGTAGGAGGCCAGGCCGTACTCGGTGTCGTTGGCCAGGCGCAGCGCCTCGGTCTCGTCCTTGAACTTCATCAGGCAGACCACCGGGCCGAAGATCTCTTCCTGGGCGATGCGCATGCGGTTATCCACATCGGCGAACACCGTCGGCTGAATGAACTGGCCGCGCGACAGGTGCGCCGGCAGGTTGGCCGGGCGCTCCAGGCCGCCGGCCAGCAGGGTGGCGCCTTCCTCGATGCCGATGCGGATGTAGCCGGTGACCTTGTCGTAGTGGGCCTGGGTGATCATCGAGCCGACCTGGGTCTTCGGGTCCTGCGGGTCGCCGACGATCAGGCGCCTGGCGCGGGCGGCGAACTCGGCGACGAAGCGGTCGTAGACGCTCTCCTGGATGAAGATCCGCGAGCCTGCGGTGCAGCGCTCGCCGTTCAGCGAGAAGATGGTGAACAGCGCGGCGTCCAGGGCGCGGTCGAGGTCGGCGTCGTCGAAGATCAGCACCGGCGACTTGCCGCCCAGTTCCATGGAGTACTTCTTCAGGCCGGCGGTCTGCATGATCTTGCGGCCGGTGGCGGTGCCGCCGGTGAAGGAGATGGCGCGCACGTCCGGGTGACGGACCAGGGCGTCGCCAGCGGTGGCCCCAAAGCCCTGCACCACGTTCAGCACGCCTTTCGGGATACCCGCTTCCAGGGCCAGGCGACCCAGCTCATTGGCGGTCAGCGGAGACAACTCGCTCATCTTCAGCACCGCGGTGTTGCCCAGTGCCAGGCAAGGCGCGGTCTTCCAGGTGGCGGTCATGAACGGCACGTTCCACGGCGAGACCAGGCCACAGACACCCACCGGCTGGTACAGGGTGTAGTTGAGCATCTGGTCGTCCACCGGGTAGCTGTGGCCGTCCATGCGGGTGCAGACCTCGGCGAAGAACTCGAAGTTGTGCGAGGCGCGGGGAATCAGCACGTTCTTGGTCTGGTGGATCGGCAGGCCGGTGTCCAGGGTCTCCAGCTCCGCCAGGTGGGGTACGTTCTGGTCGATGAGCTCACCCAGCTTGCGCATCAGTCGGGCGCGGACCGATGCCGGGGTGTTGGCCCACTTGGGGAAAGCGTCCTTGGCGGCGGCCACGGCGGCGGCGATCTCTTCGGCACCACCGCTGGCGACTTCACCGATGGGCTCCATGGTAGCCGGGTTGTAGTTGACGAAAGTCTCTTTGCTTTCGACTTCCTGGCCGTTGATCCAGTGCTTGATCATGCTGCTCATGCCTCTTGCTTGCGGGCGAAGAACTCGCCTTCGCTGATGATGCGATTGACCAGGCGACCCACGCCTTCGACTTCCACCACCACCTCATCGCCCGGCACCACGTCGGCCAGGCCCTCCGGCGTGCCGGTGGCGATCATGTCGCCCGGCTGCAGGGTCATGAAGCTGGAGAAGTATTCGATCAGGTAGGGGATGTCGAAGATCATGTCCGCGGTGGTGCCTTCCTGCTTCAGCTCGCCGTTCACCCAGGTGCGCAGCTTCAGCTTCATCGGGTCGGCCACATCGGCGGCGTCGACGATCCAGGGGCCGACCGGGGTGGTGGCGTCGCGGTTCTTCACCCGCAGGTTGGGGCGGTAGTAGTTCTCCAGATAGTCGCGGATGGCGTAGTCGTTGCAGACCGTGTAGCCGGCCAGGTAGGCGAGGGCGTCTTCGCGCTTCACGTTGCGCGCCGGCTTGCCGATCACCGCCACCAGTTCGCACTCGTAGTGCATGTAGGCGACGTTGTCCGGGCGCCAGCTGACCTGGTTGTGGCCGGTGTAGGTGCCCGGCGACTTGATGAAGGCCAGCGGCTCGGTGGGCGCCTTGAAGGCCAGTTCGGCGGCGTGGTCGGCGTAGTTCAGCCCCAGGGCGAACATGCTGCCGGTGGCTGGCGGCAGCCACTGGACCTGGTCTTCGGCCAACAGGCGACCATCGGTGAGGCGGACGGCGTTGTCCGCTTCCACGGTCACGGCGTGGACTTCGCCCTGGTAACGGATGCGTGCGTGTTTCATCTCGGGCTCCTTATTCCGCGACCAGGGTGTTGGCGAGGCGGCCGAGGCCGCTGATTTCCACTTCCACGAGATCACCCGGCTGCACGTCGACGCGGCCTTCCGGGGTGCCGGTGATCAGCACATCGCCCTCGTGCAGGGTCATGAATTCGCTGATTTCCTCGATCAGCTGCGGGATGCCGCGCACCAGGTTGGCGGTGCTGTTCTCCTGGCGCAGCTGGCCGTTGACGAAGAGCTTGAGGGTCAGGGCGTGCGGGTCCGGCACCTCGGCGGCGGGGACGAATTCCGGGCCGAGGGGGCAGAAGCCGTCACGGCACTTGGCCTTCACCGCCGGGCGGTAGTAGCTCTCTTCCGGCAGGCTGAACTCGTTGACGATCACATAGCCGGCCACATGGGCCAGGGCGTCTGCGGCACGCACGCGGCTGGCGCTCCGGCCGATCACTACGCCGAGGGCCGGGCCCGGCTGCAGGTGCTCCACGCCTTGCGGATACACCACCGGCTGGCCATGGCCGTTGCGGGTGTTCGGCGTCTTGATGAACAGCACCGGCTTGACCGGCGGCTTCTGGTAGGGCGGCTGCTGGAATTCGTCCAGACGGCTCGCCAGCAGGCCCCGGTAGTTCAGCTCAACGCCGAACAGGGTGCCGGTGGCGACTTGGTCGAGTGCGGGGCGCATGGTCGTCTCCTGTGGAAAAAAGCGGGTGGAGCGTGACGGATCGCCACCCGTGAACGAGGGTTTCGTTAATGTATTAACGTTATATTTAACATGTTAATGAACGTCAAGTCTTGTCGGCTTGCCGCCGGTCACCGAAGCTGTGCGCAAGCAGCGGAGAAAGGTCGCCATGGCAGAGCGCCAACCCATTCCAAACATCAACATCGGCCAGGTCTACGACCAGCGCTACGCCGACGCCGAGGTGCACTACGAGGCCCTCGGCAAGCTGGCGGACTTCTTCGGCCGCAACATGCCGGTGCACCGTCACGACCGCTTCTTCCAGGTGCATTACGTGAAGAGCGGTGCGGTGCGGGTCTACCTCGACGAGCAGCAGTACCGCCAGGAAGGGCCGCTGTTCTTCCTCACGCCGCCGACCATTCCCCATGCCTTCGTCACCGAGCAGGACGCCGACGGCCACGTGCTCACCGTGCGCCAGCAACTGGTCTGGCCCTTGCTCGAAGCCGAGCAGGGCCTGGCCGACGGGCCGCAGATCGCGCCGGTGTGCGTGGCCTTCGCCGAGCTGGGGGAGGAGTACCGCGAGGAGGCGCAGCGCCTGGACCGGATGTTCGACCAGCTGCGCAGTGAGTTCGGCGCCCAGCGGCCGGGGCGCGAGGCGGCGTTGTCGGCATTGACGCGGCTGATCTTCATCAGCCTGTTGCGCCTGTCGGCCCGCTCGCTCAAGGCGCAGCCGGCGCGCCATGAGGACCTGCAGGTGTTCCATCGCTTCAATGGGTTGATCGAGGCGCACTACCGCGAACATTGGTCCCTCGGTCAGTACGCCAGCCAGATGGGCGTGACCGAGGCGCGCCTGAACGATATCTGCCGGCGCCTCGCCGACCTGCCGTCCAAGCGCCTGATCCACGACCGGGTGATGCAGGAGGCCAAGCGCCTGCTGCTGTTCACCGGCAGCTCGGCCAACGAGATCTGCTACCTGCTGGGCTTCAAGGACCCGGCCTATTTCAGCCGCTTCTTCGCCCGCAATGCCGGCATGTCGCCGGGCGAGTACCGCCAGCGCAGGGCGGGGGACAAGGAAGAGGCGTGGCGTTGAGGTGAAGTCTTCGCCCTACGTTGAGCTTTCGCAGGTTGGCGCCAAGCGAAGCGCGGCCAATGATCGTTCCGGGCGACGAAACATTGGGCTTCGCAGGCTCAGCTCCACCCTTACGGCAGGACTGCGTCCTGCTTGGCGAATGAATTCGCCCCTACAGGATTGCGCCGACGGTGGGCCGAGCGTCACCCCTCTCCTCTTCAGGGGGAGAGGGCTGTTGCCTACCACAGCGCCAGCGTATACCCGAGGATGACGCGGTTCTCGTCGATATCCTGGGTCAGCCCGTCGCCCGAACGGAAGGTGACGTTGCGCAGGCGGACGTTGAAGCCGCGCAGCGGGCCGCTCTGCACCACGTAGGCGAGGTCGGTGTCGCGCTCCCACTCGCGGCCGTCGCGCACCGCGCCCTGTTTCACCCCGTCACCGCTGACGTAGCGGGTCATGAAGCTCAGCCCCGGAATCCCCAGGCTGGCGAAATCGTAGTCGTAGCGCAGCTGCCAGGAGTCTTCCTCGACCTTGGTGAAGGTGTTGAAGGTCACCAGGTTGACCACGTAGGGATCGCCGCCGGTAAGGAAGGGGAAGGCGCTGTCGCCGGACAGCCGCTGCCAGGCCGCCGAGAAACGCTGGGCGCCGGCGGTGAGGCTGAGCATGCCGTTGAAGTTGCGGTTGTCCACCCGTCCGGCCTTGGCCGAACCGCTGTCGCGGCTATCGAAGTAGCGCAGGTCGGTCTTCAGGCCCAGGCCTTCGCCCAGGGGCAGGCTGTGCACCAGGCCGGCGAAGTGCTGGCGGTAGATGTCCTGCAGCTCCGAGCTGTAGGCGGTGAGGGCGAGGTTGGGGTTGACCGCCCAAGTCCCGCCGGCGAAGTCGAAGCGGTCGCTGGTCTGCCCGGCGAAGCCGATGTCGTCGCGGCTGGAGGAATCGCGCAGGTTGGTTTCGGTGAGGCGCCCGGCATTCAGGGTCAGGCCGTCGATCTCCTGGCTGGTGAGCATGCCGCCGCTGAAGGTCGAGGGCAGCAGGCGGGTGTCGTTGTACATGGCCACCGGCAGCGTGGGCAGCAGGGTGCCGACCCGCAGGGTGCTCTTCGACGCGCGCACCTTGGCGGTCAGTCCCAGTTCGCTGTAGTCGTCCACCGGCTCCTTGCTGGTGGGGCCGAAGGGCAGCAGGCCGGTACCACGGCGGTCGCGGTTGGAATCCAGTTTCACCCCCAGTTCGCCCAGGGCGTCCAGGCCGACGCCGAGCGTGCCTTCGGTGAAGCCGGACTCGAAGCGGGCGATGAAGCCCTGGCCCCATTCCGCCGCCTTGGACTGGGGCGCTCCGTCCTGGCGGAAGTCGCGGTTGATGTAGACGTTGCGCAGCTCGAGGCTGGCCTTGCTGTCACCCACCAGATCGGCGGATGCGGGAGCGCTGCAGAGCAGCGCCAGCAGGGTGAGGAAGGGAATATCGCAAGTGCGTTGCAGTGGGGTCCTGATCATTGTTCTTGTCTCCAGGAGGCCGTTTCGGGAACCCCAGCGAGGGCTCTGGTCCTCTCGCTGGAGGCGCAGATTGTTAGCATTTGATTAATATCTTAACAAACTGTTTTTTGTGTTTCCCTGCCAGATGACCAGCCGTTTGGTGGTTTTTGCGGAAAGTCATTATTTTATTAACTATCTGATATTTAAAGTATTTATTGCTTTATTTGGGCAACGGAAAGCCGATTTGAGTGGGCCGGCGGGATTTGTCTGTGGTTGACAGCTTCATTTTAAAAGTTAATGTGTTAACGAGATCTTGAATCTGTTAACGAGATCCGGGCCGCCGATGCTGCGTTGCGGGGTTGGGTGGCTCACACGAGTACAAGAACAACGAGGCTCACCCCATGAAGATGTCCAAGCTCGCCGTCCTCTTCGCTGCCGCCTGCACCTGCGGTGCGGCCATCGCGGAAACCTCTTACACGCTCAAGGTGGCGCACTTCCTCCCCGCCAACTCCAACGCCCAGCGCAACATCATCGAACCCTGGTGCCAGCAGCTCGGCGACGAGTCCGCCGGGCGTCTGAAATGCCAGCTCTATCCCTCGATGCAACTGGGCGGCACCCCGGCGAAGCTGGCCGACATGGCGCGCAACGGCATCGCCGATATCGTCTGGACCGCGCCGGCCTACTCGGCGGGCAAGTTCCCGCGCATCGAGGCCATGGAGCTGCCCTTCATGCTGCCGGCGGGTGCCAGGGCCAGTAACCCGATCATCTGGCGCTACTACGAGCAGTACGCCCGGGACGACTTCAAGGGCTACAAGGTGCTGTCCATCCATGGCGACGGCGGCATGGACATCCACACCCGTGGCAAGGCGGTGGCCAGCCTCGCCGACCTGAAGGACCTCAAGCTGCGCGCCTCCAGCCGCACCGCCGCCAAGCTGGTGGAAGCCCTCGGCGCCACCCCGGTGAGCATGCCGCCGGCGCAGATGACCGAGTCCATCTCCAAGGGCGTGGTGGATGGCGCGCTGGCTTCCTGGGAAGTGGTGCCGCCGACCAAGCTGGACGAGGTCACCG
Organism: Pseudomonas sp. GCM10022186; assembly: GCF_042656385.1. NCBI lineage: Bacteria > Pseudomonadati > Pseudomonadota > Gammaproteobacteria > Pseudomonadales > Pseudomonadaceae > Pseudomonas > Pseudomonas sp. GCM10022186. The sequence goes on along the minus strand of NZ_JBHSOU010000010.1, from coordinate 162,575 downwards.
ACCATCATTCGGCAATTCCCGCCGGCCAGCCGGCCCTCTCCTACACGGTGCTGGCGATGCTGATGAACGAACGCAGGTTCAACAGCCTGCCCGAGGACCTGCGCGCCATCCTCGAGCGCAACAGCGGCCCGGCTCTCAACGAACGCTTCGCCAGCGCCTGGGACGCCTTCCTCGACAAGGCCCGCGCCGCCACCCCGGCCGAACAGATGGTTCCCATCGACGAGCCGGCCTACGCGGCCATGCGCCAGGCCGCCGCGCCGGTGGCCGATGCCTGGGCCGCCGCCGCCACGCAGAAGGGACTCGACGGCAAGGCGCTGCTGGAAGGCGCCCGCACGCTCTCCACCAGCGCCCGGTGACCGACCATGAACGAGTCCTTGTCCTTCGATGCCGCCCCTGCCGAGGGGGCCGGCCTGGCCAGTCGCGCGCTGCTGCGCACCGCCCAGGGTTTCGCCCTGGGCGGGGGCTTCCTCCTACTGGCGCTAGTGGCCATGTCCCTGGTGTCGATCATCGGCCGCAAGCTGTTCGCCACCCCCATTCAGGGTGATATCGAGCTGGTGGAGATCGGCGCGGCGGTCGCCATCGCCGCGTTCCTGCCGCTGTGCGAGCTGCGCGGGCAGCACATCAAGGTGGATGCCTTCACCCTGAAACTGCCGCGGCGGCTCCAGGCCTGGCTGGACGCCTTCGCCCACCTGCTGTGCCTGCTGGCGGCGCTGTTGCTGGCCTGGCGCACCGGGTTGCAGGCGCTGGAAAGCCATGAGTACGGCGAGGTCTCGACGCTGCTCTCGGTGCCCCTGTGGATGCCCCTGCTGGGCATAGTGCCCAGCCTCCTGCTGCTGGCGGTCGCCGCCGCTGCCCGAACCCTCCACTGCCTCGCCCGGGAGCAACGTCCATGAGCGGTCTCAGTCTCGGCCTGCTGGCGCTGGCCGCCACCTTCACCCTGCTGGTGCTGCGCGTGCACATCGGCCTGACCATGATGGTGGGCGGCGCCCTGTGCTTCCTCGCGGTGAACGACGGCGACCTCTCGGCGCTGCTGTTCAGCCTCAACAACCTGGCCTGGTCACGCCTGTCCAACTACGACCTGGCGGTGATCCCGCTGTTCGTGCTGATGGGCCAGTTCGCCACCCACGGCGGCCTGTCCAAGGCCATCTTCCGCTGTGCGGCGGCCTTCGTCGGCCACCTGCGCGGCGGCCTCGGCATGTCCGCCATCGGTGCCTGCGCCGGCTTCGGCGCCATCTGCGGTTCGTCGCTCGCCACCTCCGCCACCATGAGCCAGGTGGCGCTGCCGGAACTGCGCCGGCACAACTACTCCGGCCGCCTGGCCACCGCCACGGTGGCGGCGGGCGGCACCCTGGGCATCCTCATCCCGCCGTCGGTGCCGCTGATCATCTACGCGGTGCTGACCCAGGAATCCATCGCCAAGCTGTTCGTCGCCGCCGTGGTGCCGGGCCTGCTGGCGGCGCTGGGCTACCTCGTCGTGGTGCGCCTGATGGTGGCGCGCGAGCCGCAAGGCCACAGTCGCGCCGAAGCGGTCGGCGCCGCCGAACGCTTCAAGGCCTTCCTCCAGGTGCTGCCGGTGCTGGGGGTGTTCCTGGTGGTGATCGTCGGCATCTACGGCGGCTGGGCCAACCCCACCGAGGCGGCCTCCATTGGCGCGGCGGCCTGCGGCCTGCTGGCGGTGTTCCAGGGCGGCATGCGCACCGAGGGTCTGCGCCAGAGCCTGCTGGGCACCGCCGAGACCACGGCGATGATCTTCCTCGTGCTGCTCGGCGCCGACCTGCTCAATTCCGGCCTGGCCCTGACCCAGATGCCCACCGAGCTGGCCGACTGGGTCAAGCAGAGCGGCCTGGCGCCCATGCTGGTGCTCTGCACCATCCTCCTGCTCTACCTGCTGCTGGGCTGCGTGATGGATTCCCTGGCGATGATCCTGCTGACCATCCCGATCTTCTACCCGGTGATCATGGGCCTGGATTTCTACGGCATGAGCGAAGTGCAGAAGTCCATCTGGTTCGGCATCCTCGCGCTGATGGTGGTGGAGATCGGCCTGATCCACCCGCCGCTGGGGATGAACCTGTTCATCGTCAACAAGGTGGCGCGGGACGTGCCCTACCTGGAGACGGCCAAGGGCGTGCTGCCGTTCCTCGCCTCGGACCTGGTGCGCATCGTCCTGCTGGTGGCCTTCCCCGGCATCTGCCTGTGGCTGCTCAGCCTCTGACCCATCGCGGGCCAGCCCCGATGGTGGGGCGGTGAAGCGTGACCCACCCTACGGCTCCAGGTCGTAGGTTGGGCAGAGCGCAGCGAAGCCCAACGCCCGGTGGCCTGGATCTGCCATCGACGTTGGGCTTCGCTGCGCTTGGCCGCAACCTACGAAGCCAGGCCGAACGCCTCCACCATTTCCCCGATCAACTCGCTCTGCAGCCGGCGCTGCGGCGCGCCCGGCTGCTGCAGGCCGATGAAGTCGCAGAGCGGGCCCTGAACCTCGGTGCGGATGCCCGACAGTTCCTCCATCACCGCCAGGCCGCAGAAGGGCACGTAGGCTTCGGCGTAGCCGCCTTCGTGGACCGGCACCAGGCGGCCCCGGCATAGGCGTGGGGCAGCGCACCCTGCGGGTGAGCTCGATGCGGCTTGGTAGGAGAGACTCAGGCCACCGCGTAATAGTGCTTCACGAAACTGTCGCTGAGCACTTCCCAGAGCACCGGGGTGCCCTTGGTCACGAACCAGGTGTCGCCGGTCCGGTACAGCTGGCTCTGGCCGGTGGATTCGTCGGTCAGGCGCAGCTCGCCGCTGACCACGGTGGCCTGTTCGTTGAACGGGTAAACCATGCGGAACCTGCCTTTGGTGGTGCCGAAGTAGGCCGCGCTGACCGGGTCGGTGGGAGCGCCGGCGGTCATCTTGCCGAAAGCGCGGACCTCGCCTTCGAGGATTTCCGAGCCGAGGTCGGCGACGCTACCCCAGGCGTCCAGTTCGTCGAGGGTGATGCCGTGCTTGATGGGCGTGAGTGCCATGGATGGTTCTCCTGTTGGCGTGGGTGATGAAGCAGTTCCATGGCGCGGGGCCGTGACGGGGCGCCGCGCCGATCCTTGTCAGCGGCGGCCGTTCCAGTAGCCGGATACCTGGTGCCAGGTCTTGCCGGCGCTGAGCAGCAGCGGACGAATCCGGTCCTTGCCATGGATGCGGATGCGTTTTACCGAGCTGATCAGGTCGTAGCGCGCCGAGCCTTCGCTCATGCCCTCGGCCAGCACCTTGCAGATGATGTGGCTGGGGGTGACGCCGAAACCCGAGTAGCCCTGCACGAAGAAGGCGTTGGGGCGGCCGGGCAGGGTGCCGATCTGCGGGAAGAGGTTGGGGCTGCAGGCCATCGGGCCACCCCAGGCGAGGTCGATCTTCACGTTCTCCAGGTAGGGGAAGATCTTCAGCATCAAGGCGCGGTTCCAGGCCTTGAGGTCTCCCGGCAGGTGCTCGATGAAGGGCGTGGCGGAGCCGAACAGCAGGCGGTTCTCCCGGGTCACCCGGTAGTAGTCGATGACCGGGCGGATATCGCTGTAGGCGCCGCGGATAGGGCTGATGCGCTGGATCAGCTCGTCCGACAGCGGCTCGGTCATCATCTGGAAGGCATAGGTGTTGATCGTGCTCTTGTGCAGCTCGGGCTCCAGCTTGTTGAGGAAGCTGTCGCAGGCCCAGAGCAGTTTGCTCGCCTTCACCGAGCCCTTGGCGGTGCGCACGCTGATGCGTTCGCCGTAGCTGACGTCCAGCGCCGGGCTGTACTCGAATATCTTCACCCCGTGGCTGGCCAGGGCCTTGGCCTCGCCGAGCAGCAGGTTGAGCGAGTGCACATGGCCGCCGCCCATGTGCAGCAGGGCGCTGGAGTAAGCGTCGGAGCCGATGATCTGGCGTACCTCGGAGCCGTCCAGGTAGCGGATCTCATGCTGCGAACCGAGCGACTTGAATTCCTTCTCCCAGGTGCGCAGGGTCTTCGCCTGGCGCGCGTTGAAGCCCATGTAGCCGTAGCCATGGCAGAAGTCGGCGTCGATGTCGTACTTGCGGATGCGGCCCTTGATGATGTCGGCGCCCAGGTCGCTGATCTCGAAGATGGAGCGCAGGCCGTCCTCGCCGACATCCTTGCGGATCTTGTCCAGGTCGTGGCCGATGCCGGCCATGATCTGCCCGCCGTTGCGCCCGGTGCCGCCGAAGCCCAGGTAGCGCGCCTCCAGCACGACGATATTGGTGATGCCTTTCTCGGCCAGTTCCAGGGCCGTGTTGATGCCGGAGAAGCCGCCGCCGATGACGACGACGTCGGCCTCCAGGTCCGTCTCCAGGGAGGGGAAGGAGAGATCGTATTTCTTGGTCGCGGTGTAGTAGGTGGGGGTCTCGATATTGATCATGACTGCAGCCTGGAACCGGGTGGAAAGGGGCGGTGGGTGCCGCGCGAATGAACCTATTAGGGGCCGGCGCGGCAGTCGCTGTCTTGATCCAGGCTGCCTGGATTCTTGTCCGGGGCTGACAAGGCGCCCCCGGTAATGCAGGCGATGGCGGCCGTCAGTCGGGCGCCGGCGTGTTGGCGACGTCCCGGCCCAGCAGGCGCTGGCGCGGCAGCAGCCAGGCGCAGTAGCCGAGCAGCAGCACGCCGGCGCAGGCCATGGCGACGGGCGCGCCGAAGCGCTCGGCGAGCACCCCCGCGAGCAGCCCGCCGATGGCGTCGAAGCCGAAGCGCGTCGAGGTGTAGAGCGCCACCACGCGGCCGCGCAGGTGCTCCGGCGCCAGGCTCTGCAGGAGGATGTTGGTGCCCACGTTGCAGTTGGTGATGGCGAAGCCGAGCACGGCCATGGCCAGCAGCGACAGGGCGAGCTGTTCGCTGGCGGCGAAGGCCAGCAAGCCGGCGCCAGCGGCCAGGGCGCAGGCCATGATGCCGTTCACCAGCCCCGGCAGCGCGTGGCGGTTGGCGAGGAACGCCGTGCCCAGCAGCGAGCCCAGGCCGGCGGCGCCCCATAGCCAGCCGAGGGTGCGCGCGTCGCCGGCGAAGATGTCCTTGGCGAACACCGGCAGCAGCACCGCGTAGCTGGAGGCGGTGAGGTTGACCACCAGCACGCTGGTCATCATCAGGCGGATCGGCGGGCGGCCGGCGATGTAGCGCAGGCCCTCGCGGAACACGTCGCCGGTGGAACCCTGGGCACGCGGCGTGGGGGCCATGCGGATCACCAGCAGCCCGGTGGCCAGGCCCAGGTAGGAGAGGGCGTTGAGGGCGAAGCAGGCGGCCTCGCTGGTGAAGCCCAGCAGCACGCCGGCCAGCGGTGGGCCGATGAAGCGCGAGCAGTTGAACAGCATGGCGTTCAGCGCCAGGGCGTTGGGCAGGTCCTCCCGGCCGCTGACGAACTGGCTCAGCAAGGATTGGCGCAGAGGCGTGTCGAAGGCGTTGAGCACGCCGAGCAGGGCGGCCATGGCGACGATCAGCGCCGGGCCGATCAGCCCGGTCGCCGTCAGCCCCGCCAGGGCCACGGCCTGCAGGCCGAGCAGGCCCTGCACACCGATCAGCAGGCGGCGCTTGTCGTGGCGGTCGATCCAGGCCCCGGCCAGCGGGCCCACCAGCAACTGCGGCAGCAACGAGGCGAAGGTGGTGATGCCCAGCAGCGCCGCCGAGCCGGTGAGGCGGTAGATCAGCCAGGCCAGCGCCACCTGCTGCAGCCAGCTGCCCAGGGTGGAAACGGCCTGGCCGGCGAAGTAGAGGCGGAAGTTGCGGTGGCGCAGGGCGCGGATGGCGGCGGGCCAGGGTCGGGGATTGGACATCGGGAGGTTACGGATCGGGGTGAAGATTAATATCTTAACTTGTTTCTGGAGGTGACATGGGGGTCGGACTGCCTGGCAGGGAAGCGGTGGAGTTATAGTGCATTCTTACTGTGCATCGATCGACTGCGCCGAGGTATGAAATGCCCGCTACCGCCACCCTTTCCAGCAAGTTCCAGATATCCATCCCCAAGGCCGTGCGCGATGAGCTGCACTGGGAAGCAGGGCAGGAATTCGTCTTCATTCCCAAGGGCAAGGGGGTGCTGGTGATGCCGGTACCTGAGTTGGACGAGCTCATGGGAATTGCCAAGGGAGCCCGCGCAGAGGAGTACCGCGACAGGAAGGATCGCGTCTGATGGCGGCAGCACCGAGGGTGGTGGATACCTCCGTCTGGATCGAATGGCTGCTGGGGAGCGAGTTGGGCCAGCGCTTGCGCCAGGAGTTTCCCGAGCGGGACAGGTGCATCGTGCCGACCATGGTGCAGTTGGAACTTGCCAGATGGCTGATGCGCGAAGTGGGCGAAGACGAGGCCGACCGGGTGATCGCCTACACGGAGAAATGCCAGGTGGCGGCATTGGATACCCGTATCGCACTGTTGGCTGCGGACCTGCATCGCCAATACCGTCTGGCGACCGCTGACGCGGTGGTCTATGCGACCGCGCGGCAGTGGGGAGCGGAATTGCTGACCTGCGATGCGCATTTCCAGGGGCTGCCCGGGGTGGTGTTCTTCAGCAAGAGCCCGAAAAGCTAGGGCCGCCGTTTGCGGCCCCGGGGGAGTTTCCATAGGCGGGACTTCGTCCCGCTTCGCGAATGAATTCGCCCCCACAAGATGTGCCATCGGGCCTGGCTTTTCTGTGGGTTCGAATTCATTCGAAAAAGGGGCGCGAAGCGGCCCCATGGACGGTTCCGTCGGCGCGACTCCGTCCCTTTCGCGAATGAATTCGCTCCCACAAGATGTGCCATCGGGCCTGGCTTTTCTGTGGGTTCGAATTCATTCGAAAAAGGGGCGCGAAGCGGCCCCATGGACGGTTCCGTCGGCGCGACTCCGTCCCTTTCGCGAATGAATTCGCTCCTACAAGGTGGCGCCTCACATCCGCCCGAACGCCAGTGTCGGCACGTCCACGATGCTCGACCCGCCATCGGCCACCAGGTTGGCGCCGGTGATGATCGAGGCTTCGTCCGAGAGCAGGAAGCGGCAGGCGCTGGCGATTTCCTCCGGGTTGGCCGGACGGCGCAATGGCACCTCGGCGGTGACCCGCGCATAGGCCGCGTCCAGGCTTTCCCCATGGCGCTCCATCAAGGGCTGTATCTCGGCGTCGGCCATGGGCGTGCGCACCCAGCCGGGGCAGACGGCGTTCACCCGCACGCCTTGCGGGCCATAGTCCCGCGCCAGGGAGCGGGTGAGACCGATCAGGGCGTGCTTGGCGGTGGTGTAGCCGCACACGCCTTCGCCGGCCGCCAGGGCGGCGATGGAAGCCATCAGCACCAGGGCGCCGCGCCGCTCCGCCAGCAGCGGCAGGCAGGCGCGGGCGGTGTGGAAGGCGCTGTCCAGGTTGGCGCGCATGGCGGCCTGCCAGTCGTCGTCCGAGGTCTGGGTGGCGCTGCCCAGGCCGTGACCGCCGGCGTTGGCGATCACTCCATCTAGGCCGCCGAAGCGCTCGCGGATGGTCGGGATGAAGCGGGCCCAGTCGGCGCTGCTGGCGGCGTCCCCGCAGAGCACCAGGCCGCCGGTATCGCGCGACACCGCCTCCAGCGGCTCGCGCCGGCGCCCCACCAGCACCAGGTTGGCACCTTCCGCCGCCAACCGTCGGGCACAGGCTGCGCCTATGCCGCTGCCGGCGCCGGTGATGAGCACGGTGCGGCCCTTCACAGCGGGTACTCCGTGCGATTCAGCACGCTGCAATGGGAACTGACCGGGAAGTTCGACAACTGGCCGAAGTCGCCGCCGGCATGGCCGCAGATCTTGCCGTCGCTGCGATGGTTCCGCAGGTCGATCAGTACCACGCCGAGGGTGGGGATGATCTTCTCGCGCCAGACGAAGAGGTAGAGCGCATCGGCGATCTTGTAGGTATGGCAACGGTCGGTGTCCGCCAGGCCCTGCTCGACGCCCTTGAGGCACTGCCAGCTGTAGAAGTTCTCGTTGAGGTAGAGGTGCTCGTAGACCTCGCTGGGGCTGTAGCGGTAGAGGTTGCGCAGGCCCACCAGCTCGCGGCTCGGCGCGTGGGGGCAGGCGCCTTCGTACCAGGGGCGGTTGAGGCTGCCATGGAGGAATTCCGCCTTCACCGAGGTCAGCTCGCCACCGGCCAGCGCCCTGCCGAACAGGTCGCCGCGGCACTCCGCTTCGCTGGGCATGCGCCCGAGCACGGCGGTGAAGGCGGCGTTGGCGACATCCAGCACCAGGCTCACCGATACCGTGCGGCCGTCTTCCTGTTTGAGGAAATCCACCAGGTACAGGCCTTCGCGCACCGAGGTGGCGCGGTAGGGCGCCTCGCCGCCGCTGCCGTCCTGCAACGTCCAGGCGAGCTGCTCGGCGCCGAAGCGGTGATCGATCCGCCAGCCGTTGGCGAAGTGCAGGGTGAGGGTGCGGCCGGCGAGGTCCGCCAGGTTGGGCAGGGTGAAGGCTGCCGGGGCGAAACCGTCGGCCAGGGCGCCGACGGTGATCCATTCGGGTTGGGTGGTCATGGCTCATCTCCGTGGGTTGGGATGGCGCCATGCTCGGCCGGATGGGGCGGGGGCGGTATCAACCGGAAGGTGGAGGTGGCCTCGCAGGTTCGTAGGTTCGTAGGTTCGTAGGATGGGTCGGGCGGCGTTCCGCGAGCTTGCGAAACCCATCAATTCAGCAGCATGGGTTTCGCTCCGCTCTACCCATCCTACAAAAGCAGTCTGTGCATCAGGGGAAAAGCCTTCTCACCAGCTCCGTCCGGCTGCGCGCGCCGGTCTTGCGGAACAGATGGATGAGGTGGGTCTTCACCGTCGCCAGGCCCATTTCGAGCTGGCGGGCGAGTTCCTTGTTGGATAGGCCCTCGCGCAGCAGCAAGGCGATTTGCCGTTCGCGTGGGGTGAGGTCGGTGAGGCTGTCGTCGCGTAGCTCCGGCAACTGGCGCACGGCGAGGTCGAGCAGGCCGCGCATACCGTCGAGGCGCTGCAGTTCTTCGGCATCGAAAGGCAAGAGGTCGCCGGTGCGCAGCAGGGAGATGCCCGCCACCGGCCGCTGGCCCGAATGGGCGATCACTTCCACCACATCGCGGATGCCATGGCGGGCCAGGAAGCCCTGGTAGATGCGCCGCGAGTCGCCGGGCTGGCGCGCCATGGCTTCGCGCAGGGGCACCACGGCGCGGCGCTCGCCCTGGCAGAGGGCGGGCCGCAGCGGGTCGTGGTCGCGGTAGCGGTCGATATAGTCGCGGTGGGTGCGGGCGTCCATGCGCAGCAGCTGGAAGTCGTGGGCGCGCAGCTGCGGATCGACCCGGTAGAAGGCGAAGCAGGATGCCGGGACCACCCGGCTGAAGGCGTGCAGGCAGTGCAGGCCGAAGTCCCCATGCATGGCGACGCTCCCGGAAGTTGAATGAGCGCGTTACACCTGACACAACCGGCCGGGGACGTCTTGTCCGTCCCTGCCAGGCCGGTTGCCTGACCTTGCCTAATCCCCGGCCGATTCCAGCGCCGCGCGTATTTCCTGCCGCACCAGGGCGAAGTCGGCGGCCGCCCGCGGGTCCGCCAGCAGGTTCGCCACCAGCGCCGTGGCGGCGAGCTGCCCGCCTTCCAGGTCGCTGGGGTAGTGCACGCCGGCGATCACCCGGCTCCCGGCATGCTCCCGTGCGCGTTCGAACAGCTCGGTGTGCTTCTCCGGCACCGCCATGCCCAGCAGGGTAGCGTTGAGGTAGGCGTTCATGCTGTGGCCGCTGGGGTAGGAATCGCCTTCCGGCGGCGGCAGCACGGGCTTCACCCTGGCGTCGGCTTCGTAGGGGCGGGGCCGGTCGAAGTGCCGCTTGGCCGGCATCAGCACCTGCACCAGGTCTTCCTGGGCGCGGCGGAAGAAGGCGCGGGTCAGCGGCAGCCGCTCCGCCGCGAAGCCCTTGCCGAGCAGGTCGGCGGCGAAGGGGAATACGCCGTCCTCCCACTGGTCGTCGGCCTGCACCTTCTTCACCTGTGTGGTGCCGCGCTCGGCCTGGGCGTCGAGCACGGCCTGGAGGTCGGCGCGGGCGGCGGGCGAGTCGGCGGTAGGCGGCGGGGGCAGGTAGTCCGCCAGCTGCAGCCGGGTTTCGGCGAGGTAGGGCGGGTAGGGGCTGGCCTGGTCGGCCAGCGCGGCCAGCGCGGGAAGGAGCAGGGCGAGGCCGAACAGCAGGGCTCGTGAGGGCTTTTGCATGGCAACGGTCCTGATTGTCGTCGTAGGGCGCGAGGCGGTGGTTCCAGGCCGTCTCGACCGCCCTTGTCCGCCAAACCCTGAGGTGATGCTTGTCTTTCCCTGCCCGGGCGGTTGTCTCTGCCTGCCGGGGTCCTGGCAGCCAGTGGCAAATCCCCCGGCAGGCAGGGTCAAGAGCGTCCGCCGGGTTTGCCGCAGAGTGCCTCTCGACTATCCGAGATACCCGGTCGCCCCGGCGGCCGAGCGAGAAGAGGAATCGAGATGAGCATTGCCCTTGACCCCCGCGCGGCGGCTTTCGTCCAGGCCCGCCATGGCTTGCTGATCGACGGGGAGGCGCGTCCGGCACTGTCCGGCGCCGAGATGCCCGTGTTCAACCCCGCCACCGGCGAGGAACTGGCGCGGGTCGCCGTTGCCGCCGCGCAAGATGTGGACCTGGCCGTGGCCGCCGCCCGCCGTGCCTTCGAGGGCAGCTGGGCGGCACAGCGCCCGGCGGACCGCGAGCGCCTGTTGCTGAAGCTGGCCGACCTGCTGGAAGCCCATGGCGAGGAACTGGCGCAGCTGGAAACCCTGAACAACGGCAAGTCGATCAACCTGTCGCGGGCCATCGAGGTGGGCGCGGGCGTCGAATACGTGCGCTACATGGCCGGCTGGGCCACCAAGATCGAAGGCAAGAGCCTGGATGTCTCCATCGGCGCCATTCCCGGCGGCAGGTTCCGCGCCTACACGGTGCCGGAGCCGGTGGGCGTGGTGGGCGCCATGGTGCCTTGGAACTTCCCGCTGCTGATGGCGCTGTGGAAGATAGTGCCGGCGCTGGCCTGCGGCTGCACGGTGGTGCTCAAGCCCGCCGACGAGACCCCGCTGACCGCCCTGCGCCTGTGCCAGCTGTGCCTGGAGGCGGGCATCCCCGCCGGCGTGGTGAATATCGTCACCGGGGTCGGCGCCGAGGCCGGCGCGGCCCTGGCGGCCCATCCGGGGATCGACAAGCTGGCCTTCACCGGCTCCACGGCGGTGGGCAAGCTGATCGGCCACGCGGCGCTGGAGAACATGACCCGCTTCACCCTGGAGCTGGGTGGCAAGAGCCCGGTGATCGTGCTCGACGACAGTTCCCTGGACCAGGCCGCCGCCGGGGCCGCCGGAGCGATCTTCTTCAACAACGGCCAGGTCTGCACCGCCGGCTCGCGCCTCTATGTGCAGCGCAAGTCCTTCGACCAGGTGCTGGAACGCCTGCACGGCATCGCCAACAGCCTCAGCATCGGCGCGGGCCTGGACCCGGCGGCGCAGATCACCCCGCTGATTTCCGCGAAACAGCAGCGCCGCGTGCTGGGCATGGTCGATGGCGCCCGCGCCCAGGGCGCCAGCGTCATCTGCGGCGGCGAGGCCCACGGCGAACGGGGCTTCTTCGTCCAGCCGACGGTGATCGCCAAGGTGCGCCCGGAGATGCAGGTGGTGCGCGAGGAAATCTTCGGCCCGGTGCTGGTGGCCAGCGCCTTCGACGAGCTCGACGAGGTGGTCGCCCTGGCCAACGACAGCCCCTATGGCCTGGCCGCGAGCATCTGGTCCAACGACCTGAAGCAGGTCATGGGCCTGATCCCGCGCCTGAAGGCCGGCACCGTCTGGGTCAACGCCCACAACCTGCTGGACCCTTCCATGCCCTTCGGCGGCTTCAAGCAGTCCGGCATCGGCCGCGAGATGGGCCATGCGGCCATCGAGGCCTTCACCGAGAACAAGTCCGTGTGCATCGCCTATTGAGCGACGCCTGTCCGCATCCCCCGTGAGGAATACAAGAATGAACAAGACCTCGACCAATGACCTCGGCATGGCGGCTGCCGCCGATGCCGCACGGCCGGCGAAGAAGGGCATCGGCTTCGCCACCATGATCGCCATCTGCATCGGCGTGGTGGTGGTGCAGGGCGCGATGATGTCGGCGCTGCAGGGCATGGGCCTCGGTGGCCTGGGCTTCCTCGCCGCCTTCGCCGTGGCCTTCATCCTGGCGCAGTGCTACGTGCAGAGCTTCGCCGAACTGGCGCTGATGTTTCCCCAGGCTGGAACCCTGGCCACCTACACACAGAAGGCCCTCGGCCACTTTCCGGCCATAGTCGCGGTGTTTGCCGGCTACGTGATAGTCGCCATGTTCGGCCTTTCCGCCGAGCTGCTGCTGGTGGACGCCATCCTCGCCAAGCTGTTTCCCGGCGTCTTCCCCGCCACCCTGGTGCCGCTGGGCATCCTCGTCGTGCTGACGCTGCTGAACATCCTCGGCACCGACGTGTTCGCGCGGGTGCAGAACCTCTTCACCTTCGCCATGGTGGCTGCCCTGCTGCTGGTGGGCGTCAGTGCCGTGGGTGGGCTGGCCGAGCCGCCGGCGGCCGGCTTCGTGGCGGACGTGGACTGGGGTTGGGCGGGCGTCCTCGACGGCAGCTTCTTCGGCCTGGTGACCCTGGCCATGTGGCTGCTGGTGGGCGCCGAGTTCATCTGCCCGCTGATCGGCGAGGTGCGCCGCCCGGAGCGCAACATCCCGCGTTCGATGATGCTCTCGCTGACCATCACCTTCAGCCTGTTCGTGCTGTTCTGCATCGGCGCCAGCCGCTACCTCTCGGTGGAAACCCTGACCACCTCGCCGCTGCCGTACCTGGATTACGTGTTCGCGGTATTCGGCAAGGGCGCGGTGATCATCGCCACGGTGATGGCCCTGACCGCCACCTGCAGCACGGTCAACACCGTGCTCGCGGCGGTACCTCGCATGCTCTGCGGCATGGCGGAGAACGGCCAGGCGTTCCCGCAGATGAAGGTGCTGCACAAGCGCTTCGGCACGCCCTGGATGGCCATCGTCTTCGTCGCGGCGATCATCGCGCTGCCGTTCCTGCTGATGGGGCCCGACTCCATCATCACCCTGCTGATCGCGGCCTCCACCAGTTGGCTGCTGGCGTACGTCATCGCCCACCTCGACGTGATCGTCCTGCGCCGCCGCCACCCGCAGCTGCCGCGACCGTTCAAGTCGGCCTTCTACCCCTTGCCGCAAATCGTCGGCATCCTCGGCATGGGCTACATCGCCCTGAACAACTCGCCGTCGCCCGAGATGACCCAGACCGTCTACCTGTTCACCGGGGCCGTGTTGCTGGTGGTGGGGGTGATCGCGGCGCTGTGGGTGAAACTGGTGATGAAGCGCAAGCTGTTCGAGCCGGAAATCTGAGCCGCAGAGCAGTGTCCGAAGGGCCGCGATGCGGCCCTTTTCCTCTCCACGACCTTCAGGCGAATCCAGCTTGTTGCGACATGATTAACATGTTAATTATGTCGCCATAACGACAAGGCGGGTTCGAGCCCGCACCTGGAGGTGTCCGATGGTTTCCCAAGCTGTCCGCTCCCATGATTTCGATTCCTGGCTCCGCGAGCTGCAAGGCGTCTGCGGTCGATTCGAGTCGCGTCCGGCGCTGAGCCCCGGCCTGTTCATCGGCGAGATCGCCCGCCAGGACCTGTCCGGGCTGGAGGTGGCGCAGATCCGCACCAACGCCGGGGTCATCAGCCGCCAGCGCACCTCCATCGACCATGACGACGACCGCCACTGCTTCCTCGTGGTCCAGCGCAGCGGCCGCGCCCAGCTGCGGCAGAACGGCGAGAGCGTCGAACTGGCGCCCGGCGAGATGGCCCTGATGGATTCGGCCAGGGCCTGCGAAATCCTCCCCCACGGGCTGATCGAACACGCCTCCTTCCACCTGTCCCGCGAGGACGTCTGCCGCCACCTGCCGGAGGGCCGGCCGACCTTCGGCAAGCTCTCCCAGCAGTGCGCCAGCGGCCGCGTGCTGCGCAGCCTGGTGGAGCAGATCTGTGGTGGCGAACTGGACCATTGCGCCGGCCTGGAGGAGGGCGACGCCCTGCAGGAAGCGCTGATCGCACTGCTGGCTCCGACCCTGCGGCAGCAGGCCGGGCCGGCCGCCAGCGAGCAGGACCAATGCCACAACGCCGGCCTGCGGGCCCTGGCGCAGCAACTGATCGACCAGTCCCTGTCCGAACCGGGCCTGACGCCTCTGTCACTGGCCCGGCAACTGAATATCTCGGTGCGCCAGCTCTACCGCCTGTTCGAGGACCAGGGCGACAGCGTCTGCCGCTTCATCCAGCGCTCGCGCCTGAAGCGCAGCGCCGCCGACCTGTCCAATCCGCGTCTGCGCAACGAGTCCATCACCGATATCGCCTTTCGCTGGGGCTTCACCGACTCGGCGCATTTCAGCCGCACCTTCAAGAAGCACTTCGAGCAGTCGCCCAGGGAATATCGCGCCAGCGCGTTCGGGGGCTGATGGGCTCGGCGAATCCGTCCCGGTCTCTCGTTGCACGTGGGCGCGGCTATGCTCGGGTTAGGGGATATGGGAAATCGGGCCCGCGGCCCGATCATTCCTCCAGGCCTGGCAATGGAGGTGTGGCTTTGCACAGTCGGCAGTTGCTCCAGCGTTTCGATGGCCGTCTGGTCATGGTGGGATTCGGTTGCATCGGCCAAGGTGTGCTGCCCCTCCTGCTGCGTCACCTGGCGCTGGACCCGGGACGGCTGCTGGTGCTGAGCCCGGACCCGGCCGGCCGGACCATCGCCGGGGTCCAGGGCGTGCGCTTCCTCCGCCTGGCGCTGGAGCCGGACAACTACCGGGAACTGCTCGACCCGCTGCTGGGCGCCGGGGATTTCCTGCTCAACCTCTCGGTGGGCGTTTCCACCCAGGCACTGCTCCAGTTCTGCCGCGAGCGCGACGTCCTCTATCTGGACACCTGCATCGAACCCTGGCCGGGCGGCTACACCGACCCGCGACGCACGCTGTCCCAGCGCAGCAACCACGCCTTGCGGGAGGCTGCGCTGGCGCTGCGCCGTCCTGGTGGCGACGCCCCCACCGCGGTGCTGACCCACGGCGCCAACCCGGGGCTGGTGTCGCACCTGGTCAAGCAGGCGCTGCTGAACCTGGCGGCGGACAGCGGCCATGCCCAGTCGGCCCCCGCCACGCGTGAGGGCTGGGCGACACTCGCCGAGCAACTGGGGGTGCGCTGCATCCATATCGCCGAGCGGGACACCCAGCAGTCCTCGCGCCGCAAGGTGGACGACGAGTTCGTCAATACCTGGTCAATCACCGGCTTCATCGACGAAGCCTGCCAGCCTGCCGAACTCGGCTGGGGTACCCATGAAAAGGGCCTGCCGCCGGATGGCTGCCAGCACGAGAGCGGTAGCCGGTCGGCGATCTACCTGCGCCGGCCCGGGGCGGCGACCCAAGTGCGTACCTGGACGCCCACCGGGCCCACCCTCGGTTACCTGATCACCCATGGCGAGTCCATCTCCATGTCCGACTACTTCACCCTGGGGCCGGCCAGCCAGCCGCGCTACCGGCCCACGGTGCTCTATGCCTACCAGCCCTGTGACGACGCGGTGCTGTCCCTGCGCGAACTGACGGCGCGCAACTGGCAGCCGCAACGCCACGGCAGGCTGCTGATGGATGACATCAGCGGCGGCCGGGACGACCTTGGCGTGCTGCTGCTCGGCCACGGCCGGCAGGCCTACTGGTTCGGCTCCCGGTTATCCATCGAGCAGGCCCGGGAACTCTGCCCGCACAACAACGCCACCAGCCTGCAGGTGACGGCCGCGGTGCTGGCCGGTGTGGTCTGGGTCATGCGCAACCCGCGTCGCGGCATCCTCGAGCCGGACGAGTTGCCCTACGCGGAGCTGCTGGAACTGGCCCGGCCGTACCTGGGTGAGGTGACCGGCATCTACAGCGACTGGAACCCGCTGCAAGGCCGCGAACGGCTGGTGGCGGAAGCCCTGGACCGCGACGACCCCTGGCAGTTCGTGAACTTCCGCGCCTAGGACCGTCAACGCTCCTTGAGCCTGCGCGCCACGCCGTGCACGCCCGGTTCGTATTGCTCCTGTTCCACCGCCTTCAATGCCAGGCCCAGCACCTGTTCGGCGATCAACTCGTGCTGCTGGTACATGGAGTTCACCGGCAGCGGCAGGAAGTCCAGCAACTGGGTATCGCCGAAGGTGCCGACGCGCAGGCCCGCCGGCCAGTCGCCCTGCTCGCGCAATGCATCCAGGACCCCGGCCAGCAATACGTAGGCGGTGGTGATGAGCGCGTCCGGCAGCTCGCCCTTTTGCAGCAGGTCGACCATCAGGCGGTGCCCGCACTCGCGGCTGAAGTCCTCGCCCTGGATTTCCAGTACCGCGCATTCCATCCCGGCCAGGGCGTCGTGGAAGCCGGCGCTGCGCTCGCCACTGATGGGCAGGTCGGGCCGTGCGCCGAGCAGGGCGATGCGCCGGGGAGCGGGGTTCAGCAGGCTGCGGGTGAGTTGCTGGCAGGCCAGGCGGTCATCGCTGACCACCGAGCAGAAACGCTGTGGATCGCGCACCCGGTCCACGGCGATCACCGGCAGGCCTTCATCCAGCAATTGCTCCAGGCTGTCGTCCTCCTTTGGCAGGCAGCTGGCGACTATCAGGGCGTCGCAGCGCCGCGCGCGGAACAGCTTGAGCAGTTGCCGCTCGCTGTCCGGCTCGTCGTCGGAACTGGCAATCAGCAGCTGATAGCCCCGCGCCCGTGCGCCCTGTTCCAGCAGCTTGGCCAGGCGGGCGTAGCTGGGGTTTTCCAGGTCCGGGAGGATGAAACCCAGGGTACGCGTCTGCCGGCTGCGCAGGCCGGCGGCCTGGGGGTTGGGCTTGAAACCGTGTTCATCCACCACCGCCCGTACACGCTCGACGGTCGCCGGGCTGATGCGCTTCTGCTCGGCCTTGCCGTTGATCACGTAGCTCGCCGTGGTCACCGAGACACCGGCCAGGCGGGCGATATCGCTGAGTTTCAAGTTGACGACTCCTGTTATGCGGATGTGTTTCATCGGACGGGCTTCAAGAATCGAAGATTATCGAGTAACGTGCCTGCTCAGTTTAGTGAAACGATTCAGCAAGCGTTCTGTCTACTCTTTGGCCAATCGATGCGACGGTTGGCGGCGCGGGCTGATGGCAGGTGACAACTACAAGAAGGGCGCAAGGCCCGGAGAGGTGATGCGATGCTCGAACTGACCGCAGGGCAGATTTCCATGGGCCTGGTGGCGGCGGACAAGGCTTCCGCGTTGCGGATGCTGGCCCAGCAGCTGGAAGAGGACGGCCTGGTGGCGCCGGGTTACCTCACCGGCCTGGAGGCTCGCGAAGCCCAGGGGGCCACCTACCTCGGCCAAGGCATCGCCATTCCCCATGGCACCCCGCAGACCCGTGACCTGGTATTCAACACCGGTGTGCGCCTGATGCAGTTTCCCGAAGGCGTGGACTGGGGCGACGGCCAGATGGTCTATCTCGCCATCGGTATCGCCGCCAAGTCCGACGAGCACCTGCGCCTGCTGCAGATCCTCACCCGCGCCCTGGGTGAAGCGGACCTCGGCAGCGAACTGCGCCGCGCCGAAACCCCGGACGAGATTCTCAGGCTGCTGCAGAGCGCCCCCCAGGAACTGGCCCTGGACGACCAGCTGATCGGCCTCGGCATCGCGGTCGAAGACTACGACGAACTGGTGCTGCAAGGCGCCCGCCTGCTGCGCCGCGCCGACTGCGTCGGTGGCGGATTCGCCGCCGCCTTGCTGCAGGGCGAGCCGCTGCCCCTGGGCGATGGCCTCTGGTGGCTGCACAGCGACCAGGCGGTGCAGCGCCCCGGCCTGGCCTACCTGACCCCGGCAAAGCCCCTGCGTTTTCTCGACCAGCCGCTCAACGGCCTGTTCTGCCTGGCCAGCCTGGGGGATGCCCACCTGGCCCTGCTGGAGCGCCTCTGCGCCCTGCTGATCGAAGGCCGGGGCCGTGAGCTCGCCCGCGCCACCCAGCGCCGTGCGGTGCTGGAAGCCCTGGGCGGGGAGGCCCAGCCCGACTGGCCCAGCCTGCGCCTGCCGCTGGCCAACGCCCACGGGCTGCATGCGCGGCCGGCCAAGGAGCTGGTGCAGGTGGCGAAATCCTTCGAGGGGGAAATCCGCCTGCGAGTCGCCGAGAGTGGCGCCGCCGCCGTTTCCGCCAAGAGCCTGAGCAAGCTGCTGAGCCTGGGCGTCCGCCGAGGCCAGATCGTCGAGATCCTCGCCGAGCCGACCATTGCCGACGTCGCGCTGCCAGCCCTGAAAGCCGCCATCGAACAGGGCCTGGGCGAAGAGATCGAACCCTTGACGCTGAGCGAGGCACCGATGGAGGAGGTCGAGCCCGAAGCACAGCCCCTCAGCGCCCCGGCCTCCGGCAGCCAGCTGCAGGCCGTGCCCGCGGCCCCCGGCATCGCCGTAGGCCCGGCGCATATCCACCTGCGCAAGGAACTGGACTACCCGCTGCGCGGCGAAGCCCCTGCCGTCGAGCGCGAACGCCTGCAGCAGGCCCTGGCCCATGTGCGTGGCGAGATCGAGGCACTGGTGCTGCGCAGCGAGGCCAAGGCCATCCGCGAAATCTTCATCACCCACCTGGAAATGCTCGCCGACCCCGAACTGGGCGATGAAGTCGACGCGCGCCTCAAACAGGGCGAAAGCGCCGCGGCCGCCTGGATGACGGTGGTGGAGAGCGCCGCCGCCCAGCAGGAAAGCCTGCACGATGCGCTGCTCGCCGAGCGCGCCGCCGACCTGCGCGACATCGGCCGGCGTGTGCTCGGCCAGCTCTGTGGCGTGGAGGAGGCGCCGGAGCCGGAAGAGCCCTACATCCTGGTGATGGACGAAATGGCCCCCTCGGACGTGGCGCGGCTGGACCGCAACCGCGTGGCCGGTATCCTCACCGCCCGTGGCGGCGCCACCTCCCACAGCGCCATTGTCGCCCGCGCCCTGGGCATTCCCGCCCTGGTGGGGGCCGGCGCGGCGGTGTTGCTGCTGGAGCCGCGCACCCCGCTGCTGCTGGACGGCCAGCGCGGCCGCCTGGTCGTGGCGCCGGACAGCCAGCAGCTGGAGCGCGCCCGCCAGGAACAGGAGGGCCGCCAGCGCCGCCTGCAACTGGCCGACGCCCACAAGCTGGAACCGGCGGTGACCCGCGACGGTCACCGCGTGGAGATCTGCGCCAACCTGGGCGACAGCGCCGGCGCCGCCAAGGCCATGGCCCAGGGCGCCGAGGGTGTGGGCCTGCTGCGCACCGAATTCATCTTCATGGCCCATCCGCAGGCGCCGGACCTGGCCACCCAGGAGGCCGATTACCGCCGCGTGTTCGATGCCCTGGACGGCCGCCCCCTGGTGGCCCGCACCCTCGACGTCGGTGGCGACAAGCCCTTGCCTTACTGGCCGGTGCCGGAGGAGGAGAACCCCTTCCTCGGCGTGCGCGGCGTGCGCCTGACCCTGCAGCGTCCGCACCTGATGGAGACCCAGCTGCGCGCCCTGATGCGCGCCAGCGAAGGCCGGCCGCTGCGCATCATGTTCCCCATGGTCGGCACGGTCGAGGAATGGCGCCAGGCGCGCGACATGGCGCTGAAGGTGGCCGCCGAGATTCCCCAGGCCGACCTGCAGCTGGGAATCATGGTCGAGGTGCCCTCGGCGGCCTTGATCGCCCCTGTACTGGCCCGCGAAGTGGACTTCTTCAGCATCGGTACCAATGACCTGACCCAATACTGCCTCGCCATCGACCGGGGCCATCCGACCCTTTCCGCCCAGGCCGACGGCCTGCACCCGGCGGTGCTGCAGCTGATCGACCTCACCGTGCGTGCCGCCCATGCCCAGGGCAAATGGGTGGGCGTGTGCGGCGAGCTGGCCGGCGACCCGCTGGCCGTGCCGCTGCTGGTGGGCCTGGGAGTGGATGAGTTGAGCCTGTCCGCCGGCGGGATTGCCGAGGTCAAGGCGCGGGTGCGCGAGTTCAGCCTTTCGGCGGCCCGCGAGCTGGCCGAAGGGGCGCTCACCCTGGAAAGCGCGGCGGCGGTGCGCGAACTGGCGGAGCGTTTCTGATGGCGCGCATTCTCAGCATTACCCTGAACCCCGCCCTGGATCTGACCCTGCGCCTGGACCGCCTGGAACCGGGCGAGGTGAACCGCAGCCTGGCCCAGGCCAGCCATGCCGCCGGCAAGGGCCTGAACGTGGCCCAGGTGCTGGCCGACCTCGGCCATGGCCTGACGGTCTCCGGCTTCCTCGGCGCGGATAACGCCGAGGCCTTCGAAGCGCTCTTCAGCCGGCGTGGGTTCGTCGATGGCTTCGTCCGCGTGCCCGGGGAAACCCGCAGCAATATCAAGCTGGCGGAAGCCGATGGGCGTATCACCGATATCAATGGCCCCGGCCCGCTGGTGGATGCGATGGCCCAGGTGGAATTGCTGATGCGGTTGGACAGTCTCGCTCCGGGACACGACCTCGCCGTGGTGGCTGGCAGCCTGCCCCGAGGCGTCGAGCCGTACTTCCTCACCGATCTGATCACGCGGCTCCAGGGCCATGGCCTGAAGGTGGCCCTGGACACCAGCGGCGAGGCTTTGCGTGCCGGCCTGCTGGCGACGCCCTGGCTGATCAAGCCGAACACCGACGAGTTGGGGCAGATCGGCGCACGCGACCTGACCAGCGTCGAGGCCCAGCACGCAGAGGCCATCCAATTGCGGGCCCAGGGTATCGAGCACATTGTGATTTCCCAGGGCGCCGAGGGCGTGAGCTGGTTCGGCCTCGGCCTCGCCCTGCACGCCCGACCGCCGAAAGTGAAGGTGGCCAGCACCGTGGGCGCCGGCGACTCGCTGCTGGCCGGCATGGTCCACGGCCTGCTCAGTGGCTGGCCGGCCCCGCACACCCTGCGCCATGCCACCGCCATCGCCGCCCAGGCGGTGACCCAGGTGGGGTTCGGCATTCTTGACGCCGTGCAACTGCAACAGCTCGAAGGCGCCGTGACGGTACAGGCGCTGCCAGAACAACAAGAGGTGTCCCGATGAAACTCGCCATAGTCACTGCCTGCCCCAATGGCATGGTCACCAGCGTGCTCTGTGCGCGCCTGCTGGACGCCGCCGCCCAGCGCCTGGGCTGGAGCACCAGCGTCGAGGTGGTGGACCCGCAGCACCCGGAACACCAGCTTTCCGCCGCCATCCTGGAGGCTGCCGACTGGGTGCTGGTGGTGCGCAGCGGCCCCCTGGACCTGTGCCGTTTCGCCGGCAAGCGCCTGTTCCTCGCCTCGCCGGCCGAGGCCCTGCGCGATAGCGAGGCCTTTCTCCTGCGCGCCGCCGTGGAGGCGAAGGAGCAGCCGGTCGAGGTACAGGCCGCCGCGCCCGTTGCCGGCGCGAGGCCGCGCCTGGTCGCCGTGACCGCCTGCCCGACCGGGGTGGCGCACACCTTCATGGCCGCCGAAGCGCTGAAGCAGGCGGCCCAGCGCCTGGACTACGAATTGCAGGTGGAGACCCAGGGCTCGGTGGGCGCACGCGACCCCCTCGACCCTGCAGCCATCGCCGCCGCCGACGCGGTGCTGCTGGCCACCGATATCGAAGTGGATACCGCGCGCTTCGCCGGCAAGAAAGTGTTCCGCTGCGGTACCGGCGTCGCCCTGAAACAGGCCGAAGCCACCCTGAAACGCGCCCTGGCCGAGGGCCAGACGCTGGAGGCCCGGGCCGGCGGCGACAATCAGCCGGGCAAGGCCAAGGCCGAACCCAAGGGCGCCTACAAGCACCTGCTCACCGGGGTGTCCTACATGCTGCCGATGGTGGTGGCCGGGGGCCTCTTGATCGCCCTGTCCTTCGTCTTCGGCATCGAGGCCTTCAAGGAGGAGGGCACCCTGGCCGCCGCGCTGATGCAGATCGGCGGCGAGGCCGCCTTCAAGCTGATGGTGCCGCTCCTGGCCGGCTACATCGCCTATTCCATCGCCGACCGTCCGGGCCTGGCGCCGGGCATGATCGGCGGCCTGCTGGCCAGCACCCTCGGCGCGGGCTTCATCGGCGGCATCATCGCCGGCTTCATCGCCGGCTATTCGGCGCGGGCGATCAACCGCCACGCCAAGCTGCCGCCCAGTGTGGAAGCGCTCAAGCCGATCCTGATCATCCCGCTGCTCTCCAGCCTGTTCACCGGCCTGGTGATGATCTACGTGGTGGGCAAGCCAGTGGCGGGCATGCTCGCCAGCCTCACCCACTTCCTCGACAACATGGGCACCTCCAACGCCATCCTCCTCGGCCTGCTGCTGGGCGGGATGATGTGCGTCGACCTCGGTGGGCCGATCAACAAGGCGGCCTACGCCTTCTCCGTGGGCCTTTTGGCGTCCCAGAGCTATGCGCCCATGGCGGCCACCATGGCAGCGGGCATGGTGCCGCCCATCGGCATGGGCATCGCCACCTTGCTGATGCGTCGCAAGTTCGCCCAGAGCGAGCGCGAGGCGGGCAAGGCGGCACTGGTGCTGGGGCTCTGCTTCATTTCCGAAGGCGCCATCCCCTTCGCCGCCAAGGACCCGCTGCGGGTGATCCCGGCCAGCATTGCCGGCGGGGCGCTGACCGGCGCGCTGTCCATGTACTTCGGCTGCAAGCTGATGGCGCCCCACGGCGGGCTGTTCGTCATGCTCATCCCCAACGCCATCAACCACGCGCTGCTCTACCTGCTGGCGATAGTCGCCGGCAGCCTGCTGACCGGGGTGCTCTATGCCCTGCTCAAGCGCGGCGCGGAACAGGAGATGGTGCTGGAGTCCCAGCGGGCGGAGGGAACCTTGTAGGATGGGTAGAGCGGAGCGAAACCCATGCTGTCGGATTGATGGGTTTCGCAGGCTCTACCCATCCTACGGTCCGCCTTCTGGTTGCTTTTCTCATGCTGCTGATCTCCAACAACGTCCACCTGCCCGACGATGAAGTCGAGCTGACCGCCATCCGCGCCCAGGGTGCCGGCGGGCAGAACGTCAACAAGGTGTCCAGCGCGGTGCACCTGCGCTTCGATATCAACGCCTCGTCACTGCCGCCTTTCTACAAGGAGCGCCTGCTGGAGTTGCGCGACAGCCGTATCACCGCCGACGGGGTGATCGTGATCAAGGCCCAGCAGTACCGCACCCAGGAACAGAACCGCGCCGACGCCCTGGAGCGCCTGGCGGAGTTGATCCGCAGCGTGGCGAAAGTGCAGAAGGCGCGGCGGCCGACCAAGCCGACATTGGGCTCGAAGAAGCGGCGGCTGGAAGGCAAGGCCAAGCGCGGGGCGATCAAGGCGGGAAGGGGAAAGGTGGATTACTGAGCGGGGCTGGGGTGAAAACTGTAGGGGCGAATTCATTCGCCAAGGGCTGCGCAGCAGCCCCGATGGCCTTCGATGGCAGACCTGCGGTCTGCTTGGCGAATGAATTCGCCCCTACAAGGTGTTCGGCGGACGGGCTCAGCAGACCTTGGCAATCGCCTTCGCCAGGTCGGCGATGCGGCTGAAGTCCAGCCCGGCCACGTTGGCGCGGCCGGTGCTCACCATGTACACGCTGAACTCCGCCCGCAGCCGCGCCACCTGTTCAGGCGACAGGCCGGTGTAGGAGAACATGCCGCGTTGCTCGCCGATATGGGCGAAACGTTCGGCAAGGCCATAGGGCTCCAGGGCTTCCACCAGGCACAGGCGCAGGTCGGCCACCCGCTTGCGCATGGCCTCCAGCTCGGCGACCCACTGGGCCTTCAGGGCTGCGTCGCCGAGGATAGTGGCGACCACCGCAGCACCATGGGCCGGCGGGGTGGACCAGAGGTTGCGGGCGAGGAAGGCCAGCTGGCTGCGTACGTCGGTGAGCTTCTCGGCATCGCCGGCGCAGACGATCAGCGCGCCGGTGCGCTCACGATAGAGGCCGAAGTTCTTCGAGCAGGAGCTGGTCACCAGCAGTTCCGGCAGTGCCTCGGCGAACAGGCGCACGGCCCAGGCGTCCTGTTCCAGGCCATCGCCGAAGCCCTGGTAGGCGAAGTCGATCAGCGGCAGCAGCTCGCGTTTCTTCACCACTTCCAGCACCCGGTGCCAGTCGTCCTGGCCGAGGTCGAAGCCGGTGGGGTTGTGGCAGCAGGCGTGCAGCAGCACCACATCGCCGCTGGGCACCTGTTCCAGGGCTTCGATCATCGCCTCCACGTCCAGGCGGTTGGCGGCGTCCACATAGGGATAGTGGCCGAGCTTGATCCCGGCGCCGGCGAAGATGGTCTCGTGGATCGGCCAGGTCGGGTCGCTCAGCCAGACGCCACGGCCCGGCAGGTTGCTGGCGATGAATTCCGCCGCCAGGCGCAGGGCGCCGGTGCCGCCCGGGGTCTGGGTGGCGCCGGCGCGGCCGGCGGCGATCAGCGGATTACCGGTGCCCAGCACCAGCTCCAGCATCAGCTGGCCGAACGCCGTGTCACCGTGGCCGCCGACGTAGGTCTTGGTGGTTTCGCTATCCACCAGGCGCTGCTCGGCGAGCTTCACCGCACGGGGGATGGGCGTCAGGCCGCGGGCGTCCTTGTACACGCCCACGCCCAGGTCCAGCTTGGCCGGGTTGGGGTCCAGGCGGTAGGCGTCCATCAGGCCGAGGATGGGGTCGCCGGGCACCCGGCCCACCTTGGCGAAATGGCTCATTTACGGCCCTCGGCGGTCTCCGCCACCTGGTCGGTGCGGGCGGACATGATGAAATCGTTGCGGTGCAGGCCCTTGGCCTCGTGGCTCCACCAGGTCACGGTGACCTTGCCCCACTCGGTGAGCAGGCCCGGGTGGTGACCTTCTTCCTCGGCGATGGCGCCGACCGCATTGGTGAAGGCCAGGGCGTAGCGGAAGTTCTTGAAGCGGAACACCTTCTCCAGCTGCATGATCCCGTCGCGGACTTCGATGTTCCAGTCGGGGATCTGCTTGATCAGCACGGCCAGTTCTTCATCGGACACCTTCGGGGCATCGGCGCGGCAGGCTTCGCAATGGGCTTGGGACAGGGCGGTCATGTTCGTTCTTCCAGAATTTGGGGTCGTTGGTAGGGTGGATGACGCTTTATTCATCCACCATTCGCAGGGTTCGATTCAGGCCGCCTTCGGCGGGAACTTCGGTGCGTGCAGGCCCATGGCCATGGCCTTGTGCACCAGGGCCATGATGTCTTCATGGGCCAGGTCGAACAGGCGCTTGAGTTCCGGCAGCACGAAGTACAGCGGCTGCAGGATGTCGATGCGGTACGGCGTGCGCATGCATTCCAGCGGGTCGAAGGCATGATGCTCGGGCTCGCCCGAGAGAGCGTAGAGGGTCTCCTTCGGCGAGGAGAGGATGCCGCCGCCATAGATGCGCCGGCCCTGCGGGGTGTCCAGCAGGCCGAACTCGATGGTCATCCAGTACAGGCGGGCGAGGTAGACGCGCTCTTCCTTGGTGGCCTTGAGGCCGAGCTTGCCGTAGGTGTGGGTGAATTCGGCGAACCACGGATTGGTCAGCAGCGGGCAGTGGCCGAAGATCTCGTGGAAGATGTCGGGTTCCTGCAGGTAGTCCAGTTCTTCCGGGGTGCGGATGAAGGTGGCCACCGGGAATTGCTGGCTGGCCAGCAGTTCGAAGAAGGTCTGGAAGGGGATCAGTGCCGGGACGCGGGCGACGCGCCAACCGGTGGTGGCCTGGAGCACCTTGTTGATCTCGCCCAGTTGCGGGATGCGGTCATGGGGCATGCCGAGCTTTTCGATGCCGTCCAGGTATTCCTGGCATGCGCGGCCTTCGATCACTTTCAGCTGGCGGGTGATCAGGGTGTTCCACACCTGATGCTCGGTTTCCGGATAGTGGATGAAACCGTCGGCATCGGGTTCACGGGCCACGTACTGCGTCATTTTCATTCGGCCTCCTGGGGATGGGGCTTCGTTGTTGTGTTGCCTTAATCGATAGCGCAGACCGGGCCGCAGTGCAGCAGGACAGGAGGCAGCAGGGCCCCGCATATAGCCGTGAAATCGTAATGAAAACTTTACATGCATGGCTGGATGGCCAGGAATCGCCTTGTCGCTGCGGCGGGTTGTCACATATTCTTGACGGAAAAATAGGGTCGAGAACGGAATCTTTCGTCCAGAACCCAAGGAAAAGCCCGACCCAGGGGTGCCTGATGCGTATCAAAGTCCATTGCCAGAACCGCGTGGGAATCCTGCGCGACATCCTCAACCTGCTCGTCGATTACGGCATCAACGTCAACCGTGGCGAGGTGGGCGGCGACCAGGGCAACGCCATCTACCTGCTCTGCCCGAACCTGATCAACCTGCAGTTCCAGGCCCTGCGGCCGAAGCTGGAGACCATTCCCGGCGTATTCGGCGTCAAGCGCGTGGGCCTGATGCCCAGCGAACGTCGCCACCTCGAGCTGAACGCCCTGCTGGGGGCGCTGGATTTCCCGGTGCTGTCCATCGACATGGGCGGCTCCATAGTCGCCGCCAACCGCGCCGCCGCCCAGCTGCTCGGCGTGCGGGTGGACGAGGTGCCGGGCATCCCCCTGGCGCGCTATGTCGAAGACTTCGACCTGCCGGAGCTGGTACGTGCCAACAAGGCACGGATCAATGGCCTGCGGATCAAGGTCAAGGGCGACACCTTCCTCGCCGATATCGCGCCGCTGCAATCCGAGCATGACGAAAGCGAGGCCCTGGCCGGCGCCGTGCTCACCCTGCACCGGGCCGACCGTGTCGGCGAGCGCATCTACAACGTGCGCAAGCACGAGTTGCGCGGTTTCGACAGTATCTTCCAGAGCTCCAAGGTGATGGCCGCGGTGGTGCGCGAGGCGCGGCGCATGGCGCCCCTGGATGCGCCGCTCTTGATCGAGGGCGAGACCGGCACCGGCAAGGAACTGCTGGCCCGCGCCTGCCACCTGGCCAGCCCGCGCGGGCAGTCGCCCTTCATGGCGCTGAATTGCGCCGGCCTGCCGGAATCCATGGCCGAGACCGAACTGTTCGGTTATGGCCCCGGCGCCTTCGAGGGTGCCCGTCCAGAGGGCAAGCTGGGCCTGCTGGAGCTCACCGCCGGCGGCACCCTGTTCCTCGACGGCGTCGGCGAGATGAGCCCGCGCCTGCAGGCCAAGCTGCTGCGCTTCCTGCAGGACGGCTGTTTCCGCCGGGTGGGCAGCGACGAGGAGGTCTACCTGGATGTGCGGGTGATCTGTGCCACCCAGGTGGATCTGTCCGAACTCTGCGCCAAGGGCGAATTCCGCCAGGACCTCTACCACCGCCTCAATGTGCTGTCCCTGCATATCCCGCCGCTGCGCGAATGCCTGGACGGCCTGGAGCCGCTGGTGGAGCACTTCCTCGACTCGGCCAGCCGGCAGATCGGCTGCGGCCTGCCCAAGCTGGCCCCGCAGGTGCTGGAAAAGCTCGGCCGCTACCACTGGCCGGGCAACGTACGGCAGTTGG
Organism: Pseudomonas sp. GCM10022186; assembly: GCF_042656385.1. Taxonomy (NCBI): domain Bacteria; kingdom Pseudomonadati; phylum Pseudomonadota; class Gammaproteobacteria; order Pseudomonadales; family Pseudomonadaceae; genus Pseudomonas; species Pseudomonas sp. GCM10022186. The sequence continues at coordinate 135,263 of NZ_JBHSOU010000010.1, read as the reverse complement.
AAAACGTGCTGTTCCAGGCGGTTTCCCTGTGCGATGGCGCTACCGTCAGGCCGGAACACATTCGCCTGCCGGATTACGGCACGCCCCAGCCGCTGGGGGATTTCTCCCTGGACGGCGGCCTGGACGCCATCGTCGGCCGCTTCGAAAAGGCGGTGCTGGAACGGCTCTACGCCGAGCATCCGAGCAGCCGCCTGCTGGGCAAGCGCCTCGGGGTGTCCCATACCACCATCGCCAACAAGTTGCGGCTGCATGGACTGGGGAAGGAGGAGAGTTAGACCTTGGTGTAATGGTCCGCAGGAGTGTCAGTGCGTAAAAAGGCACTTGTCTGAATCTTGCGTGATGCGGACACAAGCGTTTCTGACATTCCTCTCCCGGAATGATTGGGCGGGCGACCAGATGGTCGCCCATTTTTTTGCCTGGGATTTGTCGACAGAAGCCCGAACCAGTCGTAGGGGAATGTCGCCTTTCACATCCACCAGCGGAGTCCGGACGAACCGCGAAAGGTGGACCGGTGAAGCGTGGTCCACCCTACGGGGCCGGCAAATCATGCCAGCTTCAACAACCCCATCCCCACCAGCAGCAACCCCAATCCCAGCCAGCCGCGTCCGGCCAGGCGCTGGCCGAACAGCGCCCACCCCAGCGCCACGGTGGCGAGGATGCCGAAGCCGCCCCAGATGGCGTAGGCGAGAGACAGGTCGATGCCGCGTACCGCCTGGGCCAGGGCGGTGAAGGCCGCCAGGATGCACAGCAGCGACAGTGCGCCCAGCGCCCGGCGGCGGAAGCCGTCGGAGTATTTCAGCAGCACGTTGGCCAGTACCTCCAGGGCGATGGCCGCGCCCAGCCAGGCGAAATGAAGCCAGGTCACGCCGTTCATGCCAGCACCTCCTGCTCGCGAGCCTCGGGCGCAGCGCGGGTGCCGGACTTGATCAGCAGGATGCCGGCGATCATCACGGCCAGGCCCAGGGCCTTGTACGGGCCGATGCTCTCGCCCAGCCAGGTGACGCTGATGCCGGTGATCAGCACGATGCCGATACCCTCCCAGAGGGCATAGGCAACGCCCATCGGCACGCGCTTGACCGCCAGCGACAGGAAAAAATAGGACAGGCCGATCAGGCCGTACATCAACAGGTGGCCGAGCACGGGAGCGTGTTCGGCGGCGAATTTCATCGAGGTGGTGCCGACGACCTCGAAGAGGATCGCGGCGAGCAGATAGATCCAGGAACGCATGGTGCCCTCCCTTGGGCGATGCAGGGCCCTTCGCCCGGAGGCGAATGACGTGTTTGCAGGGAATCCTGGCCATGGTGTGGCGGGCAGTGCCCGACGTCTCCACGGCAATGAGGAAAGGGGAGGGGCTACAGGTCGCCGGTCCAGTGGCGTTCGCGGGAGGCGAGGCGGGCGAAGTGGAGGGGGCGGTTCGTTGTGTTCAACATAATGAACAAAATGTTAGCCGTTCTGGCCAGTGGAAGGCAAGTTTGTGGGTGTGGTGGCTTGTCGCGGGAATGCACGAGGATCAAATTGTGTTCGTTATTTTGTTCGGTTGGGGTGGATTGCTTTCCTGTAGGAACGGCGCAATTCCGCGTCAGTCACCCCACCTCCCGGCTCAACCAGTCGAAGAAGGCCTTCACCGGCGGGTGCCGTTCCCGTCCCGGCACGCAGAGGGTCGAATAGCCCGCACCCGCCACGCTGACATCCGGCCGATAGGGCACCAGCAGGCCGCTGGCGAGGCTTTCCGATACCAGGATCGAGCTGGCCAGTACCAGTCCCTGGCCGGCGATGGCCGCCTGCAGGGCGTAGTGCTCCTCGTCGTATTCCCGCTGCGGCGCGATTTCCAGCAGGCGTTCCTCCCCCGCTGCCTGACACCAGGCCTTCCAGCCCAGCTCAAAGAGCAGGGCGTTGCGCCAGCGCACGGTGATCAGGGTCGGCACGCCGCTACCCAGGCCGGCCACCAGCGCCGGCGCGCCGTAGACGCCGAAGCACTCGTCCAGCAGGCACTGGCTGTGCAGGTCGGGATAGTCGCCCATGCCATAGCGGATCACGCAATCGACGCTGGCGTCCTGGTGCAGGTCGATCAGCCTGTTGCTGGTGTCCAGGCGCAGGTTGATTTCCGGGTGCTCGGCATAGAAGCGGCCCAGCCGCGGGATCAGCCAGAGGGCGGCGAAGGCCGGGGTGGTGGAGAGGGTGAGGTTGCCGCTGCTGCGTTGCGGGCGCAGCTGGTCGAGGGTCTGGGTCACTTCCAGCAGGGCGCCGTGGAGGCTGCCGAACAGGCGCTGGCCGCAGGCGGTCAGGCGCACGCTGCGCGGCAGTCGGTCGAACAGCGGCACCCCCAGCCAGCTTTCCAGGCCTCGGATCTGGTGGGACACCGCGGTGGGGGTCACCGCGAGTTCCTCGGCCGCCGCCTTGAAGCTGGACAGGCGCGCGGCGGATTCGAAGGTACGCAGGGCGGTGAGCGGCAGGCTGGAGAACATGGAAACCTCTATGGATGAATTGAATTCATCCAGATGAACTTATGCTCATTTGTCCGGGATGCGGGGTGTGAATAGCTTAGCGATTGAGTTTCAACCAATTCATGTGCTTCTGGAAGCACGACCGTCAAGGAGATTGAGATGAACACCATTCTTTCCGTGCAAGGCAGCCCCCGTGGTGAACGTTCCCATTCCCGTCGCCTGCAGGAGTCCTTCCTCGACGCCTGGCGGGCCCGCGCCGACGGCCGCCAGGTGTTGCGCCGCGAAGTGGGGCGGGTGGCCATCCCTCCGGTCAGCGAAGGCTGGATCGCCGCCGCGTTCCACCCCGAACCTGAGGCGCGCAGCGAGGTGATGAAGGCCGATCTCGCGCTCAGCGACCAGCTGGTGGACGAGCTGCTCGCCGCCGACCGCCTGGTGATCTCCGCGCCCATGTACAACTTCGGCCTGCCCAGCGGGGTCAAGGCCTGGGTCGACCAGATCGTGCGCATCGGCCGCACCTTCGCCTTCGATCCGGCAACGCCGGGCAACCCCTACACGCCGCTGGTGCCGGGCCGCAAGGCGCTGATCATCACCACCCGCGGCGACCGTGGCTATGGCCCGGACGGTGCCTTCGCCCATCTGAACCATGCGGACACCCACCTGCGCGCGGTCCTCGGCTTCATCGGCATCAGCGAGGTGACGGTGGTGGCGGTGGAGAACGACGAGTTCGGCGGCGAGGCCTTCGCGCAGTCCTACCAGCGCGCCGAGCGGACCCTGGCGGATCTCGCGGAAACCTTCTGAGGAGGCGGCCATGGCCTGGATTTTCCTGCTGGTGGCGGCCTTCTTCGAGGTGCTGTTCGCCATGGGCATGAAGTACGCGGAAGGGTTCACCCGACCCTGGCCCAGCCTGCTGGTGGTGGTGGCCGCAGTGGCCGGGATCTGGTTCCTGACCCTGGCCATGCGGGTGCTGCCGGTGAGCATCGCCTACCCCATCTGGACCGCCATCGGCACCCTGGGCACTGTGCTGCTGGGCTTCCTCCTGCTCGGGGAAGCACTGACGCCGGTCAAACTGGTGTCGGTGGTGCTGATCATCGCCGGGGTGGCGGGGCTGAGGTAGGCGCTGTTCCTGTAGGGGCGAATTCATTCGCCAAGCAGGCCGAAGGCCTGCCTCAGGAGGTGCATAGGGGAGCGCTTTGCGGTCCTTGGCGAATGAATTCGCCCCTACACGGAGACCGGCCAGCCGGCGCAGGAGTCAGCGCCGGCTCACCTGCGCCGCCGGCACCAGGTCCTGGCACTGGGTGTTCAGGCCGGGGGTGAGGTAGGGCTGGAGGATGGGGGCCATGCCCTTGAGCACCTGCACCGGCAGGGCGGAGGTGAAGCTGAACTTGTCGGCCTGGCTGCCTTCGACGTAGGCGGTGAGGGTGCCGAAGTGGCGCGGGCCCAGGTAGAAGACGAAGGTGGCGGTGCGGTTCATCGCCTTCGAGCTCTTCACCGTGCCCCAGCGGGTCACGGTCTGGATGCGGTTGTCGCCGGTGCCGGTCTTGCCGCCCATCACCAGCGGCTGGCCATCGGGCAGGGTGAAGCTGCCCTGCAGGCGTCGCGCGGTGCCACCTTCCACCACCTTGGAGAGGGCGTCGCGCAGGGTGGCGGCCACTTCGGAGGTCATCACCCGCTTGCCTTCGCTGGTCTGGTAGCCCACCAGGGTTTCGTAGGGCGTGTCGGCGGCGAAGTGCAACTGGTCGATGCGCAGGGTGGACTGGCGCATGCCGTCGTTGAGGATGATGCCCATGAGTTCGGCCAGGGCCGCCGGGCGATCGCCGGAGCTGCCCAGCGCGGTGGCCAGCGACGGCACCAGGTGATCGAAGGGATAGCCCAGGGATTTCCAATGCTCGTGGATGTCGAGGAAGGCCTCCACCTCCAGCATGATGCGGATGCGCTTGTCGCGGGCGTACTTGCGCTTGGACTTGAACAGCCAGCCATAGACCTCGCGGCGTTCGTCGCTGCTGGCTTCCACGGCGTCGCGGTAGGTGGCGTCGGGATGCTGCTGCAGGTAGCCGAGCAGCCAGAGTTCCAGCGGGTGGACGCGGGCGACGTAGCCCTGGTCGTTGAGGTTGAAGGCGCCGGGCCCGTAGCGGGAGTAGAGGTCCTCGATACGCTCGTCGGTGAGCGCCGGGTTGGCCTTGGGCACCCGTTCGCGCATGAAGGCGGCGAAGGTGGCCAGGTCGGCCTGGGGCTGTAGGTAGCGGTGGATCGCGGCCATCCGCGCACCCCAGGGGTTGAGGCCGTCGAGGAAGGTGGACAGGCGCTGTTCCGCATCCTTGCCCTGGTACTTGTTCCAGAAGCGGCGCAGGTAGGTCTGGCTCTCGCGGGAAATGAAGAGATCCAGGTAGCCCTGGCGACGCGGATCCTTGTCGTTGGAGAGCAGTTGCATCTTGCCGCCGTCCGGGCGGTACATGTCATGCCGTACGATATCGCGCATCAGGCGCACGAAGGGCAGGTTGATGGACTCGCGCAGGGCATCGCGCAGGGTCGGTCGGCGGCCGTTGTCTTCCTTGCGGAAGTTGTTGAAGGTGTGCAGCCCGCCGCCGGTGAAGAAGGCCTCGTAGGGGCTGGCGGAGTAAGTGCGGTCCAGGGCGGCCTGGAGCATGGCACTGAGGTTGCGGTCCTTGGCCTGGATCAGGTAGTCGACGGCCCAGCGGCTGATGAAGTCGAGCGGATCGACCACCACCTTGCGCAGCTCCGCCGTGGGCATGCCGGAATAGCGCTGGTGCAGGGTAGCGACGTTTTCCAGATAGGTGGCCAGCACCCGCAGCTTGGCGGTAGATCCCAGCTCCAGCTTGCTGCCTTCGTTGATGTCGAAGGGCTGGTCGGTGTTGTCGGTCTGCACGCGCACGCGGTTGCCCGAGGGCGTGCGCTCGAACAGGGTGAAGCTGTAGCGCACCTCGCGGGTCTTCTCCGGTGACAGCAGGCGTTCGCCGTAGAGCCCCACCTGCTCGGCGAAGGCCGGGTCGGCCAGGTGCCGCAGATACTCGGTCACGGCGTTCTGCAGCTCGCTCTGCAGGGTGCTGCTGGCGGTGAGGTCGAGCCGGTCAAGGTCGTAGAGCGGCATCTTCAGCATGCTGGAGAGGCGGCTGCGGGCGACGCTGATGCCCTTGTTCGATTCCACGGCCTGCAGTGCCGGTTCTTCCACCCAGTTGCGGAAGCGCAGTTTCGCCTTGAGCGCGGCGTCGCGCAGGTCCGGGTCGATGATCCCGGCGCTGCCAAGTACGCGGATGTGGCTGTCGGTCAGGTCGTTCAGCTCGCCGTGGGCGGTGGACAGGTAGTAGGAGGGGCGACGCTGTGCGATGAACAGCGAGAGCACCTGGCGCATGGCGAGGCCGCGCTCGGCCAGGTCGGCGTCCTTGTTCGCCAGGGTCTGGTTGACCTTGTTGAAGTCGGCGCCATACCAGACCCGCAGGCCGTCGGCGATGCCGTGCACCTCGCCGTGCCCCGGCGCCGCCGAGAGCGGCACGCTGTTGAGGTAGTCCATCACGATCCGTTCGCGCACGGCCAGGGTCTCAGGGCCGCCCTGGTAGGCGCGTACGCTGGCGGAGACCATCTGGCGGATCTTTTCGGCTGCAGAGGCCGTGCGGCCGTACGGCGAGTGGCGATACTTCTCCAGCTGGGTGGCCAGGGTGCTGCCGCCGGCGGACTGGCCTTCCAGATCGATGGCCTTGCCCACCTGGGTCAGCGCCGCCTTGGAAAAGCGCGGCCAGTCCACCGCCGGGTTGGCGAGCGGCTCGCTGCGATCCAGTAGTTTGCGGTTCTCGATGAACAGCAGGCTGCTGACCAGCAACGGCGGGATGCTGGCGAAGCTCGGGTAGCGCTGCTGCGGGTAGGCGAACTGGTAGAAAGGCTGGCCGCGGCAGTCGCAGATACTGATGCCGGCCTGGACCTTTTCCCGGTAGGGAGGGAAGAGTCCGTGCTCGGTGTAGTTGACCAGGGCCGGGGAGAAACGGGTCTGTTGCTGGATCTCGTAGCCGCGCTTTTCCAGGCGGTCGAGCATCTGTGGCAGGAAGGAATAGCCCAGGCGGCGGTCGAAGGGGCCATCGGCGGGGTAGCGGATGGAATGGCTCGGGCCTTCCCCCAGCTTGTAGTTCAAGGTGGCGGCATAGCGGCTGATTTCCCGGGCCTGGAGCCGGGACGTGCGCGCCTCGTGGGTGGCTGCGACGCCGACGATGCCGATGGTCACCAGGCACAGGCTCCAGAACAGGAGACGGTGCTTGCGGCGAGGTTTTTTCGGGGAAACAGCGGGGTTATCGAGAGGGCCTTTAGGGACCTCATTCCTTACTTCTTCGGATTGCCATATAGCGCCCATAGTCCACCGGCTTGGCCTGTTTCCGCTCTTGCTTGCAATCTTAGTAGGTCGCTGGCGGGCTGCATGGCGTAGTGGCGGCAAAATAGGGGCGAATCAATGACAGGCGACAATCGGAAGCAACTGGACCTCAGCTGGCGGGCCAATGCCCAGGCCTGGACACGCATGGTGCGGGAAAATCGTATTGAAAGCAGGTGATTGGCCACTGATCGCGCCGCGTCGAGGCTCTTTTCGAGCCGGCCCATCCCGGCACCGGCGAGCCGCTGTCGCTCCTGCTGGAGGCGAAGCCGATGGGCTGAGCCTTCCTGCCACCTGACACTTCAGCGTGGCGCGATGGTCCATTGCTGCATAGGCCTTCGCACCGGCGCCGCGCGGGAGGGGGCCAGGCTCAATCCATTCACCTTCGAGGGAGGTCTTCGCCATGGTCGGTTCCACTGTCATTCCCTGTCTGCGTTACCGCGATGCATACGCGGCCATCGCGTGGCTCTGCCACACCTTCGGCTTCGTCGAGCATCTGGTGGTGCCGGAAGCGGATGGCGGCATCGCCCACGCCCAGCTCAGCCTCGGCGGCGGCATGCTCATGCTCGGCTCGGTGCGGGACAACGACTACGGCCGCCTGCTGCTCCAGCCCGACGAAGCCGGCGGGCTGGGAACCCAGGGCATCTACCTGGTGGTGGCCGATGTCGATGCCGTGCATGCCCGCGCCGTGGCGGCCGGCGCCACCATCGTCCTGCCGCTGAAGGACGAGGAGTACGGTGGTCGCGGCTTCACCTGCCGCGATCCGGAAGGCCACCTGTGGAGCATCGGCTCCTACGACCCGCGGGCTTGAGCGCTCCGGTCCATTGCGGGAATATCGTGCCCCAGCTGCCGGCAATCCCGAACGAACGGACTTTCCGAGGAACACGCCATGCAAAGCATCACCTTCCCCGACGGCACCCGGGTGCCCGCCATCGGCCAGGGCACCTGGCACATGGGCGAGAGCCGCAGCGAGCGCGGGCGCGAAGTCGCCGCCCTGCGCCAGGGGCTGGAACAGGGGCTGAAACTGATCGACACCGCCGAGATGTACGCCGAAGGTGGCGCCGAGGAGGTGGTGGGGGAAGCCATCGCCGGCCTGCGCGAACAGGTCTTCCTGGTCAGCAAGGTCTACCCCTGGAACGCCAGCCGCACAGGGACCGCCCTGGCCTGCGAGCGCAGCCTCAGGCGCCTGGGCACCGACCACCTCGACCTTTATCTGCTGCACTGGCGCGGCGAGCACCCGCTGGAGGAGACGGTGGAAGCCTTCGAGCGCCTGCGCGAGCAGGGCAAGATCGCCCGCTGGGGCGTCTCCAACCTCGATCTGGACGAGCTCTCTGAGCTCCCCGCCGGTTGCGCCGCCAACCAGGTGCTCTACAACCCGGAGGCGCGCGGCATCGAATTCGAGCTGCTGCCCTGGCAGCAGCAACAGGGCATGCCGCTCATGGCTTACTGCCCGGTGGGGCAGGGCGGTGCGTTGCTGCGCAACGCCGCTCTCCAGGAAGTCGCCCGCCGCCATGGCGCCAGTCCCGGCCAGGTGGCCCTGGCCTGGGCCCTGCGCCAGGAGGGGGTGATGGTCATCCCCAAGGCCGTCGATCCCCTCCATATAAAGCAGAACGCCGAGGCCCACCGCCTGCGTCTCAGCGCCGACGACCTTGCCCTGATCGATCAGAGCTTCCCGCCGCCACGGCGCAGGCGGCCGCTGGAGATGGTCTGAAGGCCCCCACCCTACGACTGTCTGCGTAGCCAGGGCCCTCGGGGAAAGATAATTCCTCCATTCAGATTCCTATTGTCCGACAGCTCTCTTAGACTCAGGCCCAGTCTTCCAGGGAAGGGCCGTCATGAAACGCACGCTATGGACGCTGTTGGGTTTGATGGGGCTGGTCGCGCCCGCCTGGGCGGAGGAGCCGCCGGTGCAGGATCCCCTGCTCGATGCGCCTGTCGCGCAGGCCACGGCCAGCAGCGACGCTCGCGGCGTGCTGCGGGCCCGCAACCAGGCACTGCTTTCCAGTGAACTGGCCGGGCGTATCAATGAAATGCCCTATGCCGAAGGCCAGGCATTCAAGCAGGGCGAAGTGCTGGTGCGTTTCGACTGCAGCGCCTACCAGGCCCAGTTGAATGCCGCCAATTCCGCCGTGCGCGCGGCCCGGGAAGAACTGAAGAACAAGCAGCAGCTGGCCGCTCTCAATTCGGTGGGCCGTTTCGAAGTGGCCCTGGCCGAGGCGCACCAGGCGCAGTCCCAGGCCGAGGCCCAGGTCTACCAGGTGCAGGTACAGCGCTGCCAGGTCCGGGCGCCGTTCGACGGCCAGGTGGTGGCGCGCAAGGTGCAACCCCATGAGAGCGTGGCCGCCGGCGCGCCGCTGCTGGAGGTGGTGGACAACCGCACCCTGGAGATCCACCTGCTCGTCCCCTCGCGCTGGCTGAACCGGCTCAAGCCGGAGCAGACCTTCAGCTTCGTCCCCGATGAAACCGGCCAGCCGCTGCAAGCCGTGGTCAAGCGCCTGGGCGCGCGGATCGACGAAGGCAGCCAGACCCTGCTGCTGATCGGCGGCCTGCCGGCCGATGCCCACGGCCTGCTGGCTGGCATGAGCGGCACCGCGCATTTTGCGGAGACGCCATGAGCGCGGCCCTGCCGGTCGGCGCCGAGCGTGTCTTCGCGCTCTTCCTCGGCCTGGAGCAGCAGGCCCGCCAGGCCGCCAGCACCGAGCAACTTGCCTTCGCCATGGTCAACGACGGCCAGGCGCTCTTCGGCTTCCGCCATGCCGCGCTGCTGATCGCCGGCAAGGTGCGCGCCCTCACCGGAATCAGCCTGGTGGAGCCCAATGCCCCCTTCGTGGCCTTCGTCGAGCGCGCCGCCGGGCAACTGCTCGGCCAGGGGCTGCTGGACGAGTCCAGCAGCGTCGATGCCGCTCGGCTGGACCAGCAGTGCCGTGCCGACTGGCAGGCACTGTCCGCCGCCCAGGCCTTCTGGCTACCCCTGAAGGACCGTGATGGCGCCGTCTTCGGCGGCCTCTGGCTGGCCCGCGAACAGCCTTTCAATGAAGCCGAGCAGACCCTGCTGGTCCAACTGGGCGGTACCTACGCCCACGCCTGGCTGGCCCTGGAGCCGCGCAAGCCCTGGCGCCTGCGCTGGCCGAAGAAGAAGCGGCTGGCCCTTGCCGCCGGTCTCTGCCTGCTGCTCCTGGTGCCGGTACGCCAGTCGGTGCTGGCGCCGGCCGAGGTGGTGCCCCGGGGCGGCCGGGTGGTGGCGGCGCCTCTGGACGGGGTGATCGCCGAGTTCCTGGTCAAGCCCAACCAGAACGTGGCTGCCGGCGACCTGCTGGTGCGTTTCGACGCCACCAGCCTCAAGGCCCAGGCGGATGTCGCCGAGCGTGCCCTGGGCGTGGCCGAGGCCGAACTCAAGGCCAGCACCCAGCGCGCCTTCGCCGATGCCGAGTCCAGCGCGCGCATCGACCTGCTGGCCGCGCGGGTGGAGCAGAAGCGCGCCGAGCGCGACTACGCCCGCCAGCTGCTGGCGCGCAGCGAAGTGCGCGCCGAACGGTCCGGTATCGCGGTGTTCGCCGACGCCGAACGCTGGACCGGCAAGCCGGTGCAGACCGGCGAGCGGCTGATGCAGATTGCCGATCCGGCCCAGGCCGAGCTGCGCATCGAGCTGCCGGTGGGCGATGCCATCGCCTTGCAGCCTGGCGCCGAAGTGGCGCTGTTCCTCGACAGCGATCCGCTCGATCGCCACAGCGCACGCCTCGAACGTGCCGCCTACGAGGCCGAGACCACCGCCGCCGGCAAGCTGGCCTACCGCCTCGACGCCGCCTTCGCCGAAGCGCCACCGCGCATCGGCCTGCGCGGAACCGCCAAGCTGTTCGGCGAGCGCGCGCCGCTGGCTTACTACCTGCTGCGCCGGCCCCTGGCCGCGCTGCGCCAGGGCCTGGGCTTCTGATGCTGCCGGCGCTGCGTCCCGACCTGCAACTGTCGCCGGCCGCTCCCGGGCTGGACGGCGCGCCCCAGTGGACCCTGGCCGACCCCCTGCGCGGGCGCTACTTCAAGCTCGGTGCCAGCGCCGTGCGCCTGCTCCGCCACTGGGCTCTGGGCGAGCCGCAGCGGGTGCTGGCGGCGGCCAACGCCGAGCCCGGGCTGCCCCTGGGCGCCGTCGACCTGGAGGAACTGCTGCGCTTTCTCCGTGGCCATGACCTGATCGCCGCCCTGGACGCCGAGCAGCGCGCCGGCTACGCCGCCAGGGCCGCCGCCCAGCGCCAGGGCCTGTGGCAGCGGGTGCTGCACCACTACCTGTTTTTCCGCATCCCGCTGTGGCGCCCGGACGCCTTCCTCGATCGCGCCTGGCCGCTGCTGCAGCGCAACGGACCCTCACTGCTGCGCTGGGGCCTGCCGCTGGTGTTCGTCCTCGGCCTGTTCCTGGTGGCGCGGGACTGGGAGCGCTTCCTCGCCACCTTCCCGCACCTGTTCAGCCTGGGCGGCGCCATGGCCTTCGGCGTCGCCCTGGCCTTCGCCAAGCTCTGCCACGAGTTCGGCCATGCCTTCATGGCCAAGCGCGCCGGCTGCCGGGTGCAGAGCATGGGGTTGGCCTTCATGGTGCTGCTGCCGATGTTCTACACCGATGTCAGCGACGCCTGGCGGGTCAATGACCGCCGCTCGCGGCTGCTGATCGGCGCCGGCGGCGTGCTCGCCGAGCTGCTGCTGGCGGTGCTGGCACTGCTGGCCTGGTCGCTGCTGCCGGACGGCCCGGCGCGTACCTCGGCCTTCATGCTGGCCAGCGCCACCTGGGTCACCACGGTGCTGGTCAACCTCAATCCCTTCATGCGCTTCGATGGCTACTTCCTGCTCAGCGACCTCTGGGGCGTGGACAACCTCCAGGCGCGGGCCTTCGCCCTGTGCCGCTGGCGCCTGCGCGAAGCGCTGTTCGGCTACGACCAAGCCATGCCCGAGCCCTGGCAGCCGGCCATGGCCCGGCGCCTGCTGCTCTGGGGCTACGGCTCCTGGCTGTGGCGCGCGGTGCTGTTCTTCGGCATCGCCCTGGCGGTCTACCACCTGTTCTTCAAGCTGCTGGGCATCTTCCTGATGCTGGTGGAGCTGGTCTGGTTCATCGGCCTGCCGGTCTGGCGGGAGCTGCGCGAATGGTGGCAGCGCCGCGACCAGGCGCGGCCAGGCAAGGTCATGTTGACCGGCGTCGGCCTGCTGGTGCTGCTGGCCTTGCTGGCGCTGCCCTGGCGCAGTTCGGTGGACGTTCCGGCCCTGCTGGAGGCCTCCCGTACCACCGCACTGCACGCGCCCCTGGCGGCACGGCTGAAGCAACTTCATGTACGGGACGGCCAGGCGGTGGGGCAGGGCGATCTGCTGCTGGAACTGGAGTCCCCTGACCTGGACGCGCGCCAGGCCATCGCCCGCCGCGAGATAGATATCCTCCAGCTGCAATTGCGCCGTCAGGCCGGGCGCAGCGAGACCGCGGCCGATGTCGGCATCCTCGAACAGCGCCTGGCCGAGGCCGTAGCCGAATACCGTGGCCTCGCCGCCCAGCGCGAACGCCTGCAATTGCGTGCGCCCCGGGCCGGCGTGGTGCGCGACCTGTTGCCGGACCTGACCCCCGGCCGCTGGCTCGGCCCCGCCGACGTGCTGGCGCGGGTGGTGGAGCCCGGCCTGCGCCTGCGCGGCTACCTGGCCGAAGAACAGCTCTGGCGCGTGCAGCCGGGCGCCGAAGGGCGCTTCATCGCCGACGACCCGGCGCGCCCGGCATTGCCGGTCCGCCTCGAGGAAGTGGACGCCACCGGTGTCGCCTTCCTGGAACTGGAGGCCCTCACCTCCGACCGCGACGGGCCCATTGCCGTGCGCCGCGATGCCCAGCACCGCGCCGAGCCGGTGCAGGCCCAGTACGGCGTGCGCCTGAGCCCGCTGGACGCTTCCATCCACCCGGCCCAGCCCCTTCGTGGCGTGGTGCTGCTGGACGGCGAGGGGCAGTCGCTGCTCGGCTTCGCCTGGCGCCGGCTGGCGGCGCTGGGGATCAGGGAAAGCGGTTTCTGAGGATCGGTCCATCTGCCTTCGAGGCGCCAGGACAGTGCGATGCCGACCCATTCGCCACGTCTCGCCGGGTATCTGTGGGAATAGAGCAGCGGCTTCATACAAGTGTTTGGGAAAAGTGCTATTGCTTGTTCAGGAAACAGTGGCGATTGGCCAATGCCTTCGACTAATCTCCTGCTGTTGAGGTCGCGTGATAGCAAAATAATACGGAGTCGGCCCCTTCCACCCAGGGTGCCGCCAGCAAGGACGCACGACGCCATGCCGAGCCTGGAGTTGAACCTTCGCCCCATCGCGGATGCCGATATGGCGTTCCTGCGTGCGCTCTATGCGACCACCCGCGCCGACGAGATGGCCGCCACCGGCTGGAGCCAGCCGGCCATCGACGCCTTCCTCGCCCAACAGTTCGACGCCCAGCACCGCTACTACCAGGAGCACTACCAGGACGCGGAGTTCTCCCTGATCTGCCGCGGCGGTCAGGCCATTGGCCGGCTCTACGTCTTTCGCGGGCCCGACACCTTCAACCTGATGGACATCGCCCTGTTGCCCGAATGGCGGCAGCGGGGCATCGGCACGCATTACCTAGAGGCCCTGACCCGCGAGGCGGACCGCGCCGACCGGGCCATCCGCCTGTTCGTCGAGGCCGACAATCCGGCCCGGAACCTCTACGACCGCTTCGGTTTCGTCGTCACCGGCAACAACCACGTCTATCTGCAGATGCACCGCGGCACCCGTTCGCAGCGCGCACAGGAGGTGTCCCCGTGAGCCCGATCCCCACCCGCCAGGAGTTCGAACAGCAGCTCGACCAGCCATGGCATCTGAGCTGGGAGGGTGGCGAAGGCCTCGCCGTCAGCCTGGTCGAGGTCAGCGAAAGGACGGCGATGAACGCCCGCCATGAGTGTTATTGCGCGGTCTTCGCCCTGCCCGCTGGCATCCAGTTGCCCCAGCACACCTATCTGCTGCGCAGCCCCGGCACTGCCCAGTGGCCTGTGCTGCTGACGCCGATCGGCCCGGACGAGGAGGGCGAACGCCAGCTGCTGCAGGCGGTATTCCATAGCCGCAGGGCCGCCTGAGGCGAACAGGATCAAGAGCTTGTCCCGCGCAGCGATGCGCAACCTGCCGATGAGTCGGCGTCAACAAGGAGCAACAGCGATGAGCGATCCCTTTCTCGGCGAAATCCGCATGGTCGGCTTCAATTTCGCGCCCCGTGGCTGGGCCTTCTGCCAGGGCACGTTGATGTCCATTGCGCAAAACTCGGCGCTGTTCGCGCTGCTCGGCACCACCTACGGCGGCAACGGACAGACCACCTTCGCCCTGCCGGACCTGCAGGGGCGCAGCCCAGTGGGACAGGGGCAGGGGCCGGGCCTGACGCCCATCACGATCGGTGAGGTGAGCGGCATGGAAAGCGTGAGCATCCTGTCCACGCAGATGCCCGCGCACACCCATACCGCGGTGCCCACCAGCAACTCCATCACCGCGTCGGGGCAGGCCGCCATTCCCGCTGCGACCACCGGCACGACCCAGGCCAACCCGGGGCCGACCACCGTCCTCGGGCCGATCGCGGCGTCCGGCCGGGCCGGCACCCTGTACGCCACCGGCGCACCCGATACCACGCTCGCGCCCTTCAACGTCAGCGTGATGGGGGACATGCCGGGTATCACCATAGGCATCAGCGGCGGCAGCCAGCCCCTGCCGCTCCGCAACCCCTATCTGGGCGTCAACTTCGTGATCGCACTTGAAGGGATCTTCCCGTCGCGCAGCTGATCGCGCCGAGCGGAAGCGCAACAGGGCGTCGGGGGAAGGCCGTTCGCGGCCTCCCCCCATTCCAATGCACCAGGAGGTGCTCCATGTGGTGGAAGAAAAGTGGCCCCCGACCGACGTCGAACCCGCCGGCGCGAAGCGCGCTGGCCGTGGCGCTCGAGCCGCGGATGATGTTCGATGGCGCGGTGGCCGCCACCACTGCGCAGGTGACGGACGCCCAGCCGGCAGCGGACGGTGGCGACGTCCAGCCGTCCACCACCGATTCCCAGGCAGCCAGCGAAACCCTGGCCGCGACCCCGGCCGGGACCGCGGACAACCGCCAGGAGGTGGTGTTCGTCGACAGCCAGGTGCAGGACTACCGGCAACTGGTCGACGGCCTCAAACCCGGCACCGAAGTGGCGGTGCTGGATGCGAACAAGGACGGCCTGCAGCAGATGGCCGACTACCTCGATGGCCGCAGCAGGATCGATGCCATCCACATCCTCAGCCATGGCGATATCGGCAAGGTCCAGCTGGGCAACGACTGGCTGGACAGCGGCGACCTCGCCGCCCGCAGCGAGCTGCTGAACGCCATCGGCCAGTCCCTGGGCGCCGACGGCGATATCCTGCTCTACGGTTGCCAGGTGGGCGCCAATGGGGAAGGGCGGGCGTTCATCGATGGCCTGGCCGCCGCCACGGGCGCTGACGTTGCCGCATCCAGCGACCCGACCGGTGCGGCGGCTAGGGGCGGGGACTGGGTGCTGGAGGTCGGCCAGGGTCAGGTGGAAACGTCCGTGTTGGAGGTGGCCGATTTCACCGGCCTGCTGGTTGCATTCAGCGACAATCTCGACAGTGCCAATACTATTAGCGGCGTTACCAGTTTCACCCGCGACCTGGGTGGCGTGTCCTATACCTTCACCTTCACTACCGACGGTGATGGTGGTGACTTCGCATGGGAAAACATCAACGGTTTCGGCGACAGCGCGTCGATCAACATGCTCTCGTTCGACGGCACCAATGCCGTCGAACTGGTCACCATCGCACGCACCGACGGGCAGGACTTCACCTTCAGCAGCATCTTCATCGACAACGCCAGCGGTGGTACCACCAACGTACGCGGCTTTCTCGACGGCCTGGCGGTGGGGTCCAACCAGAGTATGGCCGTGGGCTCATCCGGAACGCTGACGTTCGGCAGTCTTCGTGTCGACCAGGTGCAGATCACCTCCACCGACTTCTTCGGCACCAACTTCGATAATTTCAGCGGCGATACCGACCCGCCCCTGACCGCGCCGAGCCTGTCCGCCACCGCCGCCAACCCGTCCTTCACCGAGAATGGCAGCGCCGTCGACCTGTTCAACAGTGTGACCGCCCTCACCAACGACAGCGGCCAGACTTTCAGCGGCATGACCCTGACCGTGACCGGCCTCGGCAATGGTGCCAGCGAGCTGCTGAATGTCGGCGGCAGCGACATCGCCCTCACCAATGGCAACAGCGGCACCATCGCCGGCATCGGCAACTACAGCGTCAGCCTTGCCGGCAGTACGGCGACCGTCGCCCTTTCGGGCATGAGCCGTACCAATATCCAGATGGGCGCGCTGGTCGACGGCATAACTTACCGCAATACCAGCGACAATCCGGGCAGTACGAGCCGCGCGGTGACCATCACCAGCGTCACCGACAGCGGCGGCAGCAACAACAGCGCCAGCCCCAGCATCACCTCGACCGTGGCGGTGGCGCCCGTGAACGACGCGCCGAGCCTGGCGCCGGCCAACGACACCGCCTTCTACACCGAAAATGGCGCGGGCGCGGTGCTCAGCTCGAGCCTCACCATCAGTGACCCGGACAGTGCCAACTTCCAGGGCGCCACGGTCACCATCAGCGACTTCCGGACAGGCGACGTGCTCAGCGTCGGCACGCCTGGTGGCTTCACCACCAGCTTCGACAGCGCGACCGGCGTGCTGACCCTGACGGGCTCCGGCACCCTGGCCGCGTTGCAGACCGCGCTGCGATCGGTCACCTACTCCTCGACCTCCGACGATCCCACCTTCGGCGGTACCGATGGCACTCGGCAGATCAGCTTCGCCGTCACCGATAGCAGTGGGGCGAGTTCGGCCGTCGCCATCTCGCAGGTCGCGATGACTGCGGTGAACGACGCACCGACCCTGTCCGGCGGCCCCTATGTCTGGGTCGGCACCAGCGAAGACGCCACCTCGTCGGCGGTCACCGTCGCCAGCCTGCTGGGCGGCCTGACCCACGCCGATGCGGACGGCCCGGCCAGCGGCATCGCCCTTACCGCCAGCAGCGGCAACGGCACCTGGCAGTACTCCACCGACGGCCTCACCTGGACCAGCGTCGGCAGCGTTTCCAGCGGCGCGGCGCTGTTGCTTTCCGCCAGCAGCCAGCTGCGCTATGTCCCCGACGCCCAGAATGGCGAGAGCGCGACCCTGACCCTCCGGGCCTGGGACCAGACCACTGGTACGGCATCCACCAACAGCACCCGCAATACGGCCGATACCACCACCAATGGCGGCAGCACGGCGTTCTCCAGCGGCACCGCGCAGGCCACGCTCAGCGTCAGCAGTGTCAACGACGCGCCGGTGCTTGTCCCGGTCGCGCCCACCCTGACCGGCCTGAGCGATGGCGATATCAACAATGCCGGCCAACCGGTTTCCAGCTTCGCTGGTGGCACCATCAGCGACGTCGACAGTGGCGCGGTCAGTGGCATCGCCATCACCGGGCTGAACGCGGGCAACGGCACCTGGCAGTACAGCGTGGATGGCGGCGGCAGCTGGTCGAACGTGGGCAGCGTCTCCGACGGCGCCGCATTGCTGCTGCGCTCCACCGACCGGGTGCGATTCGTGCCCGACGGCATCAACGGCACCAGTGCCAGCCTGACCTATCACGCCTGGGACCAGAGCGGCGCCACCAGCGGCCAGCAAGGCACCAAGGTGGACGCCTCGGCCAACGGCGGCACGTCGCCGTTCTCCGTTGCCAGCGATACCGCCAGCATCACTGTCACCGCCATCGACGACGCCCCGGTGGTTACCACCAGCGGTGGCAGCGCCGCCTTCATCGAAGGCGACAACCTCGCCTCGACCCCGGTGGCGATCGACCCTGGCATCACCCTGTCCGACAGCGATTCGGCGTTGCTGTCCAGCGCCACCGTCGCCATCACTGCCGGCTTCCAGGGTGGCCAGGATGTGCTGGCCTTCAGCAACGACTCGGCCGCCATGGGCGATATCACCAGCAGCTACAACAGCGCCACCGGCGTACTGACGCTGACTTCCGCCGGCGGCGCCTCCGCTGCGCAGTGGCAGGCCGCCCTGCGTGCCGTCACCTACGGCAACAGCTCGGATACGCCCGCTACCGCGACCCGCACCATCGGTTTCGCGGTAAGCGACGGCAACAGCTTCAGCGCGACGGCCAACCGCACCCTCACAGTGGGTACGACCAACGATGCGCCGATCGTCACGGTACCGGGCAGTATCGCCGTGAGCGAAGATGTCGCCACCGCCATCACCGGCATCAGCTTCAGCGATCTCGATGCGGGCAGCAGCAGCGTCACCGTCACCCTGAGCGTGGCTGCGGGCAGCCTGAGCGCCACCAGTGGCGGCGGCGTCACCGTGGGCGGCACCGCGTCCGCCCTGACGCTGACCGGCTCGATCGGCAACATCAACGCCTTCATCGCCGGCAGCAACCTCGGCTACACCACGGCGCTCAATTCCACCGCCGGTGTCACGCTCACCGTCACCATCGACGACAACGGCAACACCGGCGGCGCACCCAGGAGCGACAGCGAAAGCGTCACGCTCAGCGTGACCGCGGTGAACGACGCCCCGAACATCACTGCTCCGGGCAGCAGCAGCGTCACCGAGGACATCCCGCAGGCGCTCACCGGCATCAGCTTCAGCGACGTCGATGCCGGCTCCGGCGTGGTCAGCGTCCAGTTCAGCGTCGCGCCTGGCAGCGGCTCCCTCAGCGCCACCAGCGCCGCCGGCGTGACCGTGCTCGGCTCCGGGACTGGCTCCCTCAGCCTCAGCGGCACGCTGGCGGACATCAATGCCTTCATCGCCGGCGGCGCCGTCAGCTTCACCACGGCCAGCAACGCCACCGGCAACGTGGTGCTGTCGCTGGGCATCGACGACGGCGGCAACACCGGCACCGGCGGCAACCAGACGAGCAGTACCTCGCTCACCCTGGTGGTCAGCGCCGAGAACGATGCGCCGGTCAATAGCGTGCCGGGCAGCCAGACCGTCCTGGAGAACGGCGTCCTGGTCTTCAGCGCCGGCAACGGCAACGCGGTCTCGATCGCCGACGTGGACGCCGGCGGTGGCACGGTGCGGGTCACGCTCACTGCCAGCAACGGCCTGATCACCCTGGGCAGCACCGCCGGTCTGGTGTTCTCCGTGGGCAGCGGCACCGGCGACGGCACCATGACCTTCGACGGCAGCATCAACGACATCAACAATGCCCTGGCCGGCCTGAGCTTCACGCCCACGTCCGGCTACCACGGCCCCGCGTCGCTGCAGATCACCACCAACGATCTCGGCCTGTCGGGCAACGGTGGCAACCAGACCGATAGCGACACCCTCCTGATCAACGTCGACCAGCCCAATCCGACCATCACCAGCGTCGCCGGTGGCAGCCCCGACGGCGGCTACAAGGTGGGCGACACGGTCAATATCAGCGTCAGGTTCGACCAGGCCGTCACCGTGAGCGGCGGCGTACCCACGCTGCTGCTGGAAACCGGCAGTACCGATCGTGTCGCGACGTACCTGTCGGGCTCGGGCAGCGACACCCTGACCTTCAGCTATACGGTGCAGGCCGGGGACCTCAGCGCCGACCTGAACTACCAGTCCACCGCTGCGCTGGCCGGCAATGGCGCCACCATTCGCAGCGCGATCAACGACGACGCCATCCTCACCTTGCCCGCCCTGGCCGGCGGCAACTCCCTGGCCGGCCAGAGCGCCATCGTCATCGACGGTATCGCACCCACCGTCACCAGCGTCGGCGTGCCGGCCAACGGCACCTATGTCGCTGGCCAGAACCTGGATTTCACCGTCAACCTCAGCGAAGCGGTGACCGTCGACACCAGCGGCGGCACGCCGCGCATCGCCGTCATCCTGGACGGTGGCGGCACGGTGTTCGCCAACTACCTCAGCGGTTCCGGCAGCACCGCGCTGGTGTTCCGCCTGACGGTTTCCAACGGGCAGTTCGACAGCGATGGCATCAGCGTCGGCAGCGTCATCCAGGCCAACGGCGCGGTCCTGCGCGATGCCGTGGGCAATGATGCCGACACCACCCTGAACAGCGTCGCCAGTACTGCGGGCGTGCAGGTGGATGCCGTGGCGCCCACCGTGGCCAGCGTCAGCGTGCCCCCGGCCGTGCGGTACAACGCCGGCGATGTGCTGACTTTCGTGGTCAACGCCAGCGAGGCGGTGGTCGTCAGCGGCACCCCGCGTCTCGCCCTGGATATCGGCGGCAGCACGGTATTCGCCAACTATGTGACCGGCTCCGGCACCAGCAGCCTGGTGTTCCAGTACAGCGTCCAGGCCGGCGACAACGACGCCGACGGCATTGCCGTCTCCAGTCTCGCGAGCAACGGCGGTACCCTGCGTGACGCCGCCGGCAACGACCTGAACCTGACGCTGAACGCGGTCGGCAATACCAGCGGCGTGCTGGTCGACACCACCGCGCCGGGTCCCAGCGGCATCGTCACCCTCGACTCCTCGCCGACCAATGCCGGCAGCGTGCGCTTCAGCGTCACCTTCAGCGAGGACGTCACAGGCGTCGATCTGGCCGACTTCAGCCTGGTGACCACCGGCACCGCCGGCGGCAGCCTGACCGGCATCAGCCAGATCGACGCGCGGACCTACCAGCTCACCGTCAGCGGCCTCACTGGCACCGGTACCCTGGGGCTCAACCTCAATGGCGCCGGCACCGGTATCGTCGACCTCGCCGGCAACGCCATCAGCGGCGGCCTGGTGGGCGCGCTGTACAGCTTCGACCGAGACGCGCCGACGGTCACCAGCGTGGCTGTGCCGGCCAACGGCACCTATGTGGTCGGGCAAAACCTCGACTTCATCGTCAACCTCAGCGAAGCGGTGACCGTCGACACCAGCGGCGGCAGCCCGCGCATCGCCGTCACCCTGGATACCGGCGGCACGGTGTTCGCCGACTACCTCAGTGGCTCCGGCAGCACCGCGCTGGTGTTCCGCCTGACGGTGGCCAGCGGCCAGTTGGACAGCAATGGCATCAGCGTCGGCGGCGCCATCCTGGCCAATGGCGCGACCTTGCGCGATGGGTTGGGCAATGATGCCGACCCCAGCCTCGACAACGTCGCCAGCACCACCGGCGTACAAGTGGATGCCGTGGCACCGGGCGTGGCCAGTGTCAGCGTACCGATCTGGCTTCGATACCGGGACGGCGACTTGCTGACCTTCGTGGTCAACGCCAGCGAGGCGGTATTCGTCAACGGCACTCCACTTCTCGCCCTGGATATCGGCGGCAGCACCGTATTCGCCGACTACCTGTCCGGTTCCGGCGGCAGCGCCCTGGTGTTCCAGTACCGCGTGCAGCCGGGCGAAAACGACGCCGACGGCATCACCGTGACCGGCCTGGCCAGCAATGGCGCGACCCTGCGCGATGCCGCCGGCAATGACCTGACCCCGGACCTGAACGCCGTCGGCGACACCCGTGGCGTGATCGTCGACACCACGGCGCCGAGCGCCATCGGCCTGGTCCGCGCGGACGCCTCGCCCACTTCGGCGCGTACCCTGCGTTTCACCCTGACCTTCAGCGAGGACGTCAGCGGCGTCGACCTCGACTACTTCAGCCTGAACACCACCGGCGATGCGGTCGGCACCCTGCAATCGCTGGAGCAGGTGGACGCGCGCACCTACCAGATCATGGTCGGCAATGTCGCCGGCAATGGCTCGCTGGGCATCAGCCTGAACAACCCCGGCGCCGGCATCCGGGATGCCGCCGGCAACGTGCTGGTGGGCAGCCTGGTGGGCGAAAGCTTTGTACTCAGCCAGAGCGAAGGTGACCCGCAGTTCCGCATCGAATCGCCGGCGCGCATCCCGGAAACACCCAACGCGCCGATCGACATGCTCCTGCCGGGACCGCCGCCGCCGCCCTTCAGCTCGCCGCTGCTGCCCTTGCCGCTGTTCGAGGTGCAGACCCCGGGCAGCGGTTTCCCGACCCTGGGCAGTCTCTTCAGGCACAACGGGGCCGTGGCGCCGAGCTTCATCGCCCAGGTGTTCGCCAGCGGCGGTGTCAGTGATGGCGACGCTTCGGCCAGCGGTTTCCTCGGTTTCGGCGGGGGCGACGCCGGGGTCTTCGGCAGCAGCAGCCTGGCCAGCTTCTTCGACAGGGAGCTTGCTGACGGTGCCGGCCAGATGAAGCCCTTCGACACCAGGCCCTGGCACCGCTCGGCGGATGCCGGCCAGGGCGCCCGGGACGGCTTCGGCGCGCCCACGCTGGGCCGGCAGCTGCAGGACATCCAGGACAACGAACAACGACAGGTCGACGAGCTGGCCCGGGCGCTGCGGCAGATCCAGGCGGACCCGCCACAGGCCTGATCGACACGAATCAGAACAATATGTACGCCGTGACCAAGGGGGCGGCCCAAGGATGAGCAGAGCAGGGAAATTCTTCAGTGTCAGCGTGCTGGCGCTGGCCATCAGCGGTTGCGCGGTGACCAGCCAGCCCATCGACCGCAGCGTCAGCGAGCAGCGTGCCCGCCAGGACCTGCAGGCCATGTTCAAGGATCAGGAGCCCCTCGGCGGCCCCCTGACGTTGCACCAGGCCATGGCCCGCGCGGTGAAGTACAACCTCGAAGCGCGCCTCAAGGTGATGGAGGAGGCCCTGGCCAAGCGGCAGGTGGACCTCGCCAGCTTCGACATGCTGCCGCGCATGGCCATGGAGGCGGGCTACGCCGGGCGCAGCAACGTCAGCGCCGCCAGCAGCCGGAGCGTACTGACCAACACCCAGTCCCTGGAGCCTTCGACTTCCCAGGACCGCGATCGTGGCGTGGCCGACCTGACCATGGTGTGGAACGTGCTGGACTTCGGGGTCAGCTATGTCAGCGCCAAGCAGCAGGCCGACCAGCGATTGATCGTCCAGGAGCGTCGCCGCAAGGTGATCCACACCATCATCCAGGACGTGCGCTCGGCCTACTGGCGGGCGGTGGCCGCCGACCGCCTGCTGAAGCAGATCGACGGCCTGATGGCGCGGGTGGATGAGGCCCGTGGCAGCAGCCAGCGCATGAGCCGCGAACGCATCGGCGATCCGGTACAGGCCCTGAGCTACCAGCGCGCCCTGATCGAGGCCACCCGCCAGCTGGAAGAGCAGCGCCGCGCGCTGTCCCTGGCCAAGACCGAGCTGGCCGCACTGGTCAATCTGCCGCTGAACACCGACTACAGCCTGGCCGCCGGCGACGACTACCCGGTGCCCGAACTCAAGGTGGACATCGCCCGCCTGGAAGAAGAAGCCCTGGCCAGCCGCCCGGAACTGCGCGAGCAGGACTACCAGGCGCGCATCAGCGCCGCGGAAACCCGCAAGGCCATGCTGCGCATGCTCCCGGGCCTGGAGTTCTCCGCCGGCGGCCACTACGACAGCAACTCCTTCCTGGTGAACCAGAGCTGGGCCGACTACGGCGTGAAGGTCACCTGGAACCTGTTCAACGCCATTTCCGCACCGGCCGCCATCGACGTCGCCAAGGCCGGCGAATCCGTCGCCGCGGCCCGCCGCCAGGCCATGTCCATGGCCGTGCTGGCGCAGCTCTACGTGGCCAACGCCAATTACCAGGAAGCCCTGCGGCAGTTCCGGACCAACCAGCAACTGGCCGACCTGGACGGGCAGATCGTCGAGCAGCTGCGCAACCGCCACCAGGCACAGAACATCGGTGAGCTGGAACTGATCCAGGGCGAGCTGAACACCCTCGATGCCCAACTCCAGCGCGACCTGGCCTACGCCGAACTGCGCAACGCCTATGCCCAGCTCTTCGTCAGCGCCGGTGTCGACCCGCTACCGGGAACCCTGCCGGACGACAGGCTCGCCACCATCGCCAGCGCATTGGAAAGCAGCGAAGCGCGCTGGGCGAGCGGGGATATCGGCGCGAGGTAGGTTGGCGCTGGGCGAAGCGAGGCCCAACGGGCAACCCCTCTCCCACCGGAAGAGGGGTTGCCCGTGCCGAGTAGGACGCCGGCGGCCAGGCCCTTGACGAAGGTCCGCCGCGAGGTTTTGCACTGCATGCCGTTTCAATCCAGTCAGTCGAAAGAGGCACCGCGCAAAACTGCCGTATCGGGAAAGGGCAGGTGATTACATTTCTGTCAGCTTCGCGGGGCTCAGTCCCATCCGCTGGTCTATCGTTTCTCAACGGCAGTGGTAGGGCGCGCGCCTTTGCCGGGTTCAAGGACAACCCAACTCCTCTGCGGGAGAAGCACCATGCCAATCCGCAACAGATTCAGTGCGGTGTTGCTCGTCCTGCTGGCCAGCAACCCGCTGTACGCCGCCACGGATGCCGGCATCTCCGCAGCCGAAGGCGACGACGCCCCCGCCGCCGGGGTCTCAGCCGCGCCCGAAGCCGCCCCTGCAGCCGCGCCTGCGGCCCAACCCGCCGCCAGCCAGGCGGTGTTCAGGACCGAAGAGCTGGACCAGATGATGGCACCCATCGCCCTCTACCCGGACTCGCTGCTGGCCCAGGTGCTGATGGCTGCGACTTACCCGGGCAACGTGGCCGATGCGGTCGCCTGGTCCAAGGCGCACCCGGATGTCAGTGGCGACGCTGCCGTGAAGCAGGTGGCCAACCAGCCCTGGGATCCCAGCGTGCAATCGCTCGTGGCCTTTCCGCAGGTGCTCGCCACCCTCGGCCAGGACCCGGCCTGGGTGCAGCGCGTGGGGGACGCCTTCCTCGCCCAGCCCAACGACGTGATGGATTCCGTCCAGCGCCTGAGGCGCCAGGCCCAGGCCGCCGGCAACCTGCAATCCAACGAGCAGCAGAAGGTCAGCGTGCAAGAGGCGCCGCCGCCCAGCTCCACCACCACCGTGGTGCAACCGGCCGCCAGCACCCAGACCATCGTCATCGAGCCCGCCGACCCGCAGGTGGTCTACGTGCCCAGCTACAACCCCACGGTGGTCTACGGCACCTGGTCCTATCCGTCCTACCCGCCGCCTTACTACCCGCCGCCGCCCAGCTACGGCTATCCCATCGCCACCGGCCTGGCGGCGGGCCTGGCCTTCGGCGTTGGCGTGGGCATCGTCAACTCCCTCTGGGGCGACTGCGACTGGGGCGGCGGCGATGTGGATATCGACGTCAACAAGTACAACAACATCAACACCAACAGGCAGATCGACCGCAGCCAGAACAAATTCGTCCACAACCCGATCAACCGCGACGGCGTGCCCTACCGCGACAACCGCAACCGCCAGCAGAACGGCCTGCGCATGTCCGGCGGCGAACAGCGCCAGGCCCTGCGTGGCTATGATGCCCAGCGCACCGCCGAGCGCCAGCGGGCCAGCCAGAGCCTGCAGCAGCGAGGCATCCAGGCCCCGGCCGCCAGCAACCAGCAGGCCCGCGAAAGGGCCCAGGCCGCCTCACGCGACCTGCGCACCGACCCACAGGCGCGGCAGCGGGCCGAAAGTGCCGTGCAGCAGCGCCAACGCACTGATGCGAACCGCCAGCAACGGCCTCGGGCGCAGAACAACCAGCAAGTGCGGCAACAGGCCCGCCAGCAGCAGTCCGCCAGTCGGCAGGGCCCGCGCAACAACGCATTCGCCGGGGCGCGCCAGCCGTCCCAGACGCGCGCGGCTACCAGCCGGGGTGAGTTCAGCCGAGCCTCCGCCTCGCGCCCGCAAAAGGCTTCTGCCGGTCGGCAGGTGCAACGGCCAGCCCACGCACCGTCTCGTGGCGGTGGTGGCCGCCGGCGCTGAAAGGAGACAGCACATGAACCGCGCAATCCGCATCTTCGCCCTGTTGTCACTGGCCACCTGCGCCTTGGGCGCCGTCGCGCAGCAGAGCTTCAAGACCCCGCAAGCCGCCGCGGACGCCTTCGTCGCCGCCCTCGGCACCGAGAAGGCCGATGCCGATCGCCTGGCCGCGCTGCTGGGGGCCCATTGGCAGGACTACATTCCCACCAAGGGCATCGAACGCGAGGACGTCGACGCCTTCCTCGCCTACTACCGGGAAAAACACGAAATCCAGAGCGCCATCGAGGGCCGCGCCCACATCGTCGTCGGCAACGACCCCTGGACGCTGCCCATCCCCCTGGTGCAGGGCAAGGACGGCTGGCATTTCGATGCCCGGGCGGGCGGCGAGGAAATCCGCCTGCGGCGCATTGGCCGCAACGAACTGGCCGCCATCCAGGCCGCCGAGGCCTATCACGATGCGCAGATGGACTACGCCGAAGTCGACCGCAACGGCGACGGCGTGCTGGAGTACGCACAGAAGTTCATCAGCACGGATGGCCAGCATGACGGCCTTTACTGGGCCGACGAAGACGGCATGGAAGAGAGCCCCCTCGGCCCCCTGTTCGGTGGCCAGACCAAGGGCGACGACTGGCACGGCTACCACTTCCGCATTCTCTCCGCCCAGGGCCCTTCGGCTCCCGGCGGCGCCTATGACTACATGCTCGGCAAGGCCATGAGCCGTGGCTTCGCCCTGGTCGCCTGGCCGGCGCAATACGGCGACAGCGGTGTGATGAGTTTCATGATCAGCCACGAAGGCCAGATCTTTCAGAAGGATCTCGGCCCCGAAAGCGAAAAGCTCGCCAAGGCCATGACCCGCTTCGACCCCGACAGCAGCTGGGATGAAATCAAGACCCAGGATGAGCCGGGCTCATAGCCACGTAGGATGGTCGGCAGGGCTTCAACGAAAAAGCCGCAGGGTGCCATCGGCACCCTGCGGCTTTTGTATAAGGTCGGGCATCCTTGCCCGCCCACGCTTACCAGGAGGCGAGCGCGGGATTCATGCGGGCAGGAGCCTTGGCTTCAGCCCGGTTGGCGGCCCACTTGACCAGCAGGGTCATCGCGACGAAGCCGAGGCAGATGAGCACCGGGTAGGCGACCATGATTTCGCCCAGGGAGTACTTCCAGCTCAGCGGGCGGGCAATACCCAGCATCGCCCCGTAGAACCAGGACACCCCGGAAACGACGCCCGAGAACAGCGCGATGCTACGGGCATTGACGTCAAGCTTGAGCAGGTTGCCAGCCTTGTCCAGTGCAGGCATCACCACGCTGTGCAGCACCCAGCCGTTCAGCGTCAGGAGCACCACGACCAGGATCTTGGCCTGCAGCTTGGGGTTGAGGAAATACATCGCGCCTTTCACCGAGTAGTCCAGCGCCAGGATGCCGATCCCGGTCACCCAGAGTGCGGCCAGCGCGATCAGCACGGTCTTCTTCAGCATGTGCAGATGTTCCTTGTCGGCAGCGGTCGCGTTGCCGCCCTGGAACAGTTGCTTGATCATGGCGATATCGCTGGTCAGGACCAGGCCGATGGCCACGCAGCAAGCGATAAGGTGGGCGTAGACCACACCCATCCGGGTCAGCTCCATGGTTGCCGGCTGTTGAAGCACGGAAGCAACAAGGTGAAAAAGCTCCATGGTTTACCTCTTTTCTAGCAATTTGAGCGGCTGTACTAATGCAACAGCGGCATTGAACAAATGGGTTCTAACGTTCGCCAATTACCGCGAACGAAAAGGCCTGTTCGGGAGATGCGACACCCGGGTCGCGGACGTACATCTGCCATGCCTTTTTTCGAAACGAACAATCCCCTGCACATGAACTTGTGCATGCGGAGTCGTTCCGGGGGTGGATACAAATGGGGGTCGCACCGACGATGCGGATGCCGCGGCACGACCTGATCGCCGGGGCATAGTAATCGCAACTTGCGGATTTTGATCAAAAAATGATCAAAAGTCCGACGAGCGGCAGTGCATCCGATGGTTATAACAGCCCTGCAAAAGGTGTGGGATAGCCTCTAAACCGGTGGTTTCCTGAAGGCCCCACCCCTTCCAGGCAGCCCCGAAAATTTCGGGCATCGCGAGCTGGCAAATCAGTCATTGAGTGGCTGGTTTGCCATCGATATACATGTGGCGATGAAGGTTCCCCTGATGACCCAGACCACGAAAGTCATCTGAATTCGGCCTCCTGCAACGTGGCAAGGGCCAGCCCCGTAGGATGGGTAGAGCGGAGTCGGATCGATGGGTTTCGCAAGCTCGCGGAACGCCGCCCGACTCCATCCAATTACAGAGCTGCCCTTGCTTCTCCTGTAAGAGTGAATTCATTCGCGAAGTGCCCCGCAGGGGCACCCTCACGAGCCCCCCAACGCCCGTGTAGATAGCCTTCCAATGGTTCCGGTTGGTCAGCCAACCCCCTTGGCTGCCGATTGGTAATCGCTGCCCGACGAGAGGGAGATCCCTGCCTGGGGAACCGGTTCAGGGGCATCTAAAGTGTTGGGTAGTCGCGTTTTGCCATTAGTGCTGTGGCAGCGCATGCACCTGAGCCGGGCAGTCAGCCCAGGAAAGGAAGCAGCAATGATGAAGGCGCTCCTGTGTGCGATCTGTGCTTGCGCTGTCGGCACATTGCTGCCGAGCTCCGCACAAGCTACGCCATGGCCGTTCCTGGTGTTCGACGAAGATTTCCACGTTCAGGAGGGCAGCGAGATACAGATTGAAAACATGCCCAGGACCACGAACCAACAGGGTTTCGGCAATTGCTTCGCCCATTCTGCGGCCATGATCTTCAATTTCTACGCATGCAGGTCCCAGGGGATCGATTGCCCAAGTGCGCCCACGGACCAGCTGGCATCGACCCTCGATATGACCCGTTTCGGTTCCATGCCCGATGGCGAGCCGGACTATCCGTCTTCATACAGCAGAATCGATGAGGGCGGCTCAGGAGCGCTGGCCTTGCATATTTCGACTGTCCTCGTCGGCACGGTCGCCAGCGAAGCCTGCTTCCCCTCGCAGACCCTGTACAAAGACATGGTCGCTACCGACCAGACGCTTACCCGGGATGAACTGCTCATGCAGCGGAACAATCTCGAACGCCTGAAAGAGTTCTATGAGGCCTACCGGGGTATCGTTCCGCCTTGTGCCGACTGTTCTCTGGACGATGCCGATCCGGTTCTGGAATTCAGCCAGCTGAGCAACGCGCAGCCCAGCGCGGAGCAACTGTATCGAGCGCTTGGCGAGGCTTCGTTCGGAGCCTTCCTGGAGCGAGCCATTTTTCCCGAACCCTGCAGCGAAACCGAAGGCAGGGCCCGTTTCGAGTTCAAGGACTCCATGGTTTTCAACTTCTACCCGAGGGCAGAGAAGCAGCGAAACTATGCGTCGGTAATGGCTGCCATAAAGAAGTCCCTCAGGGCGAACAATCCTGTGCTGCTGCAGAATGTCTGCGTCAAGGAAGAGGGTGAGAGTTGCTTCAAGGGCGATGAGAATGGCCACTCGGTGGTCATCTACGGTTATCGCCGCATGTGTGCCGGCGATGAGGTCGAGTGCTACGACGCCCTGCGGATAAAGAACAGCTGGGGTGAGCAGTGGCAGCAGGAACACGATGACGGCTGGGTCGCTGCTGGGGAGTTGCTGGATTCGACGGGCTACCGCAAAGGAATCCTGAGCTGGCTCGAGTTCGCAGCGAAGGGGCAACGGGCATCTCGATAATCCGTTGCTCTCTCGCGTACGCAGGGACATCCGCCGGCACATTCGCGAAGGGCTGCATGGAAGCCCCGTAGGGTGCGCCGTGCGCACCGGCAATTCCGCGCGGACGTTTCGGTGCGCGCAGCGCACCCTACGCGGTTTTCGACAGCCTGGGGAAACGCGCCATATGCCTCATGCCGAACTTCCCTGCCTCTGCAATTCCATGGCTCGCTCATGGGCTGCCTCATAGAGCGAGCGGGCATCGTCCAGCAACAAACCGATGACGAAGGACAGGCGTGCAGCCTCCCGCCGCACCATGCCCGGGCTCTCGCTCTGCTCGATCATCTGCACCAGGTCCAGCACGGCATGCATGCGCTGCTGCGCGGTTTCGAAGAGATGATCCGCGCATGCACGGGGATTGAAGAACATCACGTCGTCGTAGGGTTGGGAGGGCAGGGGCTTGAACTCAAACATGGCGCACCTCCGGGGCGGAAACGCTGGGGATGGTGCGGCGGTGCGCGTGGGTAAAAGGCGGGAAGTTGCTATCCATTGCAAGCACCTTGGTTGGGCCTTTATTGCCTGCCTCCAACCTTCCTACGGGTTGGGTGGCAGGGCCGTGCAAGGGTAGGAAAACCGGCAACCAAGAACCGGCAGGCCAGGAGGCCTCCTCGCACGGCCCGCCATATACGCACTGGAGATACAGGCAGAAAACATCTGCTCCAGTGGCTATGCCGCTACCGCGCCTTGGTCGTCTATCCGGGTTTCCTACGCCCGATCACGGGATTGACCGTGACAGGCCGGACTCTAGCCAGTGCGCTTGTAGGCGCTCAAGGCTAAAGACTCGTAGGAAATTTCTCTGTAGGCGTACGGGGTTGGAGGACAGAAACATCTGTAGGAAATAGCCCCCCCGCCGTACGTCGCCGCAGCCCCGATTGCCGACATAAGGCTGCGCTGTGACAGGGGTGAAAGTAGTCAAAAACTATACTGCAAATGCGGGGGTGAAACTTGGGGGGACCATTCAGGAGGGCTCGCCATGCGCATCCTCAAGCTGTTGATACTCCTCCTCGCCTGCGCCGTCGGCGGCCAAGCCCTCGCCCAGCAACCCTGGCCCGGCACCACCAGCAATTCCGGCGAAACCCTGCTCGCCTGGAACGGCGGCGGCCACGGTGGACGCCACTTCCACAAGCACCACCACAAGCATTTCTACGGGCACAAGCACTTCAGGCATCACCGTGGCTACTACAACCACGGCCCGCGCGTCATCTACGCACCCCGCTACTACGGTGGTTACGCGCACCCCTATTACTATCCGCGCTACGGTGGCCCGCGGGTGGTGATCCAGTACTACGACCCGAGGCTGGGGATATTCATCGGGACGGACCTGGGGAGATATTGAGTCTCTAGCAGTGGTTGAAGGGAAGCAGGCGCCGCCGGGCGGCGGCGCCGGGGGAACATCAGTCCTGGCGGCTGGTGACTTCCAGCAGGTGGTAGCCGAACTGGGTTTTCACCGGGCCCTGCACGACGTTCAGCGGGGCACTGAAGACGACGGCGTCGAATTCCTTGACCATCTGGCCGCGGCCGAAGGAGCCGAGGTTGCCGCCGTCGCGGCTGGAGGGGCAGGTGGAGTGCTGCTTGGCGATTTCGGCGAAGTCGGCACCGGCTTCGATGGCGGCTTTCAGTTCGTTGCACTTCTCTTCGCTGGCAACCAGGATGTGGCGGGCAGTGGCGCGTGCCATGGTGGGGTACTCCTTGTCTGTTGAGGGGCAGAGCCTAGCGGAATTGGCGGGTGATTCAAGGTGGTTGGTCGATTGGGCCCTGGCTGGCCGATCCTGCGGGTCGGTTGGCGAATGAATTCGCCCCTACAGGGAACAGACCAGGCTGGGCGATGAACAGTCGTAGGGTGGATCACGCTTCACCGATCCACCATCGGGGTTCGGCATGGCGATGCTGGTGGATGGAAGAGCGCCATCCACCCTACGAGGCCACTGGCCACATGCCTGGCTATGAACGGCCGACGCTGAAGTGGCTCACCGGGTCGGAGCCGGTGTCGTCGTGGCTGGTCGGGGCGCGGCGAGTTCGATGCGCTGGCTGATGTCGTGGGCCTCCGCGACCAGCCAGCCCGCCAGTTCGCGCAGTTGCGGGCTGGGCCCGGGCCGCTCCGGATAGACGAGGAAATAGGCGCCTCCGGTGGGCACTCTGATGTCGAAGGGGGCCACCAGGTGGCCGTTGGCGAGGTCTTCGCCGATCAGCGACCAGTCGCCCAGGGCGATGCCGGCGCCCTGGGCGGCGACGGACAGCGCCAGGTCCATGGTGTCGAAGTGGTGCCCGCCGCTGAGGGGGCCGGGGGCATGGCCGGCGGCGCGCAGCCAGTCTTCCCAGTCGTGCTTGTCGCGGCCCGGGTGCAGCAGCACATGGCGCTCGAGGTCGGCCGGCGTTTTCAGGGGCGGCGAGCGCTCCAGCAGTTGCCGGGTGCAGACCGGCGTCAGTTGCTCGTTGAACAGATGGTGCGCGGCGACGTTACTGCCCGGCGCGGTGCCATAGATGATGGCCGCATCGAACTGGTCGCGGCGGAAGTCCACGCCGTAGGCGATGGTGGTGGTCAGTTCCACCGGCACATCCGGGCGCTCGGCCTGCCATTTCATCAGGCGCGGCAGCAGCCAGCGCATCGCACAGGTGGGAGCCTTGAGCTGCAGGGCCTTGCGCCTGGCACTGACTTCTTCCACGGCTTCATCGATCAGGGCGAAGACCTGCTGGATGCGCGGGTAGAGGTCGCGGCCCTGGTCGGTCAGGGCCAGACCCCGTGCCTGGCGCAGGAACAGGGGGTAGCCGAGGTGGCTTTCCAGCCCGGCGATCTGCCGGCTGACGGCGCCCTGGGTGATGTGCAGCAGCTCGGCTGCACGAGTGAAGTTGCAGCACTGGGCGGTGACCAGGAAGGTGTGCAGGGCGGGCAGGGGAGGCAGGCGCTTCATTGGATGAGCCATGACGTGGATGCATGGCTAGTATGACGATTTTTGCCTTGTCAGTCTCACCTCCTGGCGGCTCAATGGGCGCCAATCATGGCCCTCCAGCCTCTCGTGCAGGGAGCGGCTGTTCCCAGTTCTGTTCCTGGAGCCCCTGCAATGTCGAATGCCATCCCGACCTTCACCGAAACCCTGTCCGGTGTGTACATCAACGGCCAATGGCTGCCCGCTGCCGCGCCCCTGGACGTGGTGAACCCTTCCACCGAAGAGCGACTGGCCAGTGTCGGCACCGGCGATGCGGCGAGCGTCGACCAGGCCGTGCAGGCGGCCAGCCGTGCCTTCCCGGCCTGGGCGCGGAGCAGCGGCGCCGAGCGTGGTGCGGTGCTGCGCCGCATCGCCGAGGGGGTGCGCCAGCGTCGGGAAACCCTGATCCGGTTGCAGTCGCTCAACAACGGCAAGCCGCTGTTCGAGGCGGCCATCGATGTCGACGACGTGATCGGCACCTTCGAGTACTACGCCGGCCTGGCCGAGGGCCTGGATGCCCGGCAGGACTGTCCGGTGGAGCTGCCCAGCGAGGACTTCGCCGCCCGCCTGCGCCGCGAGCCCGTGGGTGTGGTGGGGCTGATCGTGCCCTGGAACTTCCCGATGGTGACCACCGCCTGGAAGCTCGCCCCGGCCCTGGCTGCCGGATGCGCCGTGGTGCTCAAGCCTTCCGAGGTGACGCCGCTGCCGGAGCTGGAACTGGCGCGCATCATTCACGAGGCCGGCCTGCCGACGGGCGTGCTCAACGTCGTCTGCGGCACCGGCCTGGCAGTGGGTGCGCCGCTGTCGTCGCACCCGAAGGTGGCCAAGGTGTCCTTCACCGGCAGCAACGCCGTGGGCATTCAGGTGATGCAGCGCGCGGCGGAAACCGTGAAAGGCATCAGCCTGGAACTGGGTGGCAAGTCGTCGCTGCTGGTACTGGAGCGGGCCGACCTGGATCTGGCCGTGGAGCTGGCCTGCGGCGGCGCCTTCTTCAACGCCGGGCAGATGTGCTCCGCCACCAGCCGCGTGCTGGTCGCCGAACCCCTGGCGGCGGATTTCCTCGCCCGGGTGCAGGCCCGTGCCGAGGCCACCAGGGTGGGCGATCCCTTCAGCGAAGGCGTGGAAATGGGCGCCCTGGTGAACGCGGCGCAGTACCAACGGGTGCGTGGCCATGTCGAGCGCGGCATTGCTGCCGGCGCGCGTCTGGTCTGCGGTGGTGAGCGTCCGGCGGAGCTGCAGCGTGGTTACTTCCTCAAGCCGACCGTGTTCACCGATGTGCCGAAGGACAGTGCCCTGTGGAACGAGGAGATCTTCGGCCCGGTGCTCTGCGTGCGCAGCTTCGCCACGGAGGAAGAGGCCATCGAACTGGCCAATGACAGCGAGTTCGGCCTGGTGGCCAGCGTGGTGAGCGCCGACCTGGAAGCCGCCGAGCGCGTGGCCAACGCCCTGCAGGCGGGCATGGTGTGGATCAATTCGCCCCAGGTGATCTTCCCGCAGACCGCCTGGGGTGGTTACAAGCAGAGCAGCATCGGCCGCGAACTCGGCCCCTGGGGCCTGGCTTCGTTCCAGGAGCTGAAGCATGTGGTAAGGGCGGTCTGAGTTCGTCCGCCTTGTGTAGGGTGGGCCACGCTTTATCGGTCCACCATCGGGGTCAGGTCGAGCGCCGAATGGTGGATGGAAGAGCGCTATCCACCCTACGGGGCAGCTACGCTGCCCTTGGCGAATGAATTCGCCCCCACAGGGATTGTGCCTGGCGGTTGAAGGCGCACACTGGCGGGTGAACCTGGAAATGGAGTGCTGATCATGGACCTTCAACTTGAAAACCGCAGCGCCCTGGTGTGCGGCGGCAGCTCCGGGTTGGGCTTCGGCGTGGCCGAGGCCCTGGCCAGGGAAGGCGTGCGGGTCTGCCTGCTGGCGCGCAACCTGTCGAAGCTGGACCTGGCGGTGGAGCGCATTCGTCGCGAGGGCGGCGAGGCCCAGGCGGTGGCGGTGGACCTGAGCGACCTGGGGGCGGTGGACATGGCCATCGAGCAGGTGGTCGCCGCCATCGGCGCGCCGGACATTCTGGTCGCCAACAACGGTGGACCGCCGCCGATCAACGCTGTGGACTTCGACCCGCAACTCTGGCACCGCCAGCTGGATGCCATGCTGTTGAGCAGCATGGCGCTGGTGAACGCCTTCCTGCCCGGCATGCGCCAGCGACGCTTCGGGCGCATCCTGATGATCTCCTCCACCAGCGTGGTGGAACCGATTCCCGGCCTGGTGCTCTCCAGTGCCCTGCGTGCCGCCCTGGCCAACTGGGCCAAGACGCTCTCGTCCGAAGTGGCGGCCGATGGGGTGACGGTGAATACCCTGATGCCGGGCTCGTTCTGGACCGAGCGCACCGAGACCCTGACGTTGCGCGCCGCCGAACGCAGCGGCACGTCGGTGGCGAGCCTGATGGCCAAGGAACAGGCGGCGATCCCGGTGGGGCGCTATGGCGCGACCGAGGAGTTCGGCGCGGTGGCGGCCTTCCTGGCCAGTCCGCTGGCCAGCTATGTCACCGGGGCGCTGATTCCGGTGGATGGTGGGGTGCTCAAGGGGTGAGTCTGTCAGGGCAGCCCTGCGGGCTGCTTCGCGAATGAATTCGCCCCCACAAGAGCGGTTCGTGCTGCTCCTGTGGGGGCGAATTTATTCGCTAATGGCCGCGCAGCGGCCCCAGAGGGTTCACCATCCGCACGATGGCTCGAAGCTGTCCGCCCGCGCCATCGCCCACATGCGCTCGTAGAAGTCCGCCTCGATCTTGTCCTTGAGCAGGTCCCCCGGCTTTAGGAAGACGTGGATCTGCGAGAACAGGCGGATTTCCTTGTCCGAGACGCGCCGCACCACGTGCCGGGGCTCCAGCTGGTTGGGATGCTCGAGGCCGGCGGCGGCGAGCATTTCCGCCAGGGCCTTCAGGGTGTTGCGGTGGAACATCTGCACCCGCTGGGCCTTGTCCGGCACCACCAGGGCGCGCTGGCGCAGCTTGTCCTGGGTGGCGACGCCGGTGGGGCACTTGTTGGTGTGGCAGGACTGCGACTGGATGCAGCCGATGGCGAACATGAAGCCGCGCGCCGAATTGGCCCAGTCGGCGCCTATGGCCAGCACGCTGGCGATGTCGAAGGCGCTGATGATCTTGCCGCTGGCGCCGAGCTTGATCTTGTCCCGCAGGTTCAGGCCGACCAGGGTGTTGTGCACGAACAGCAGGCCTTCACGCAGCGGTACGCCGATATGGTCGGTGAATTCCAGGGGCGCCGCGCCGGTGCCGCCTTCCTTGCCGTCGACGACAATGAAATCGGGGAGGATGCCGGTTTCCAGCATGGCCTTGGCGATGCCCATGAATTCCCAGGGGTGGCCGAGACAGAACTTGAAGCCCACCGGCTTGCCGCCGGACAGCTCCCGCAGCTTCGCAATGAAATGCATCATCTCGATGGGAGTGGAGAAGGCGCTGTGGCGGGACGGGGAGATGCAGTCCTCGCCCATGGGCACGCCGCGGGTGAGGGAGATTTCCTCGGTGACCTTGTGCTTGGGCAGGATGCCGCCGTGCCCCGGCTTGGCGCCCTGAGAAACCTTGATTTCGATCATCCGCACCTGCGGGCTGCGCGCCTGGGTGGCGAAGCGCTCCGGATCGAACTGGCCGTCGCTGGTGCGGCAGCCGAAGTAACCGCTGCCCAGCTCCCAGACCAGGTCGCCGCCGTTTTCGCGGTGGTAGGGGCTGATGCTGCCTTCGCCGGTGTCGTGATAGAAGTTGCCCAGCTTGGCGCCACGGTTCAGTGCGCGGATGGCGTTGGCGCTGAGGGAGCCGAAGCTCATGGCCGAGATGTTGAACACCGAGGCCGAGTAGGGGTGGCTGCACTGCGGGCCGCCCACCACCACGCGGAAGCTGGAGGGGTCGGAAAGCGGGGCCGGGCGCATGGAGTGGCCGATGAATTCGTAGCCGGCGCGGTAGACGTCGATCAGGGTGCCGAAGGGCTTGTCGCCGCCCTCGTTCTTGGCCCGCGCGTAGACCAGCGAGCGCTGGGCCCGGGAGAAGGGCAGGCGGTCGTCGTCGGCTTCCAGCAGGTACTGGCGGATTTCCGGGCGGATGCCTTCCACCAGGTAGCGGATATTGCCGAGGATCGGGTAGTTGCGCCGCACCGCGTGGGGCGCCTGCAGCAGGTCGAAGACACCCAGCAGGCTCAGCGCTCCGGTGAGCAGGGTGAAGGGCCAGACCCAGTCATGGTCGGTGAACGGAAGGCTGAAGAGAGTGAACAGCACGCAGAAGGCGAAGAAGGCGTAGCGGCTCAGCAGCGAAAGGCTCATGCGGACTCCTTGTTTGCAGGTACCGGCACAGAGTAGTGCAATGAGCGGGAATTGCCTTGCGATGGCTCAAGGGCGAGGCGTAGGACCAGGCCTCATCGTGCAGGGGGGCGCTTCGCGTCCCTTTGGCGAATGAATTCGCCCCTACAAATGGAAGTTTGAGTGTAGGAGCGAGCTCTGCTCGCGAATCCGGGCACCGCGCATTTTTCGCGAGCAGAGCTCGCTCCTACGTTCTTCGCTCCTGCAAAAGAAAACGGCCCGCGAGGGGCCGTTTTCGGTGGAGCGGGGCGCTTAGCCGCCGAGGTAGGCGTCGCGCACCTTGGGGTCGTTGAGCAGGTCGTCGCCGCTGCCCTGCATGACGATGCGTCCGTTTTCCAGCACATAG
Source organism: Pseudomonas sp. GCM10022186 (assembly GCF_042656385.1). Taxonomy (NCBI): domain Bacteria; kingdom Pseudomonadati; phylum Pseudomonadota; class Gammaproteobacteria; order Pseudomonadales; family Pseudomonadaceae; genus Pseudomonas; species Pseudomonas sp. GCM10022186. The sequence continues at coordinate 98,367 of NZ_JBHSOU010000010.1, read as the reverse complement.
CCGCGGTCGGCCAGCTTGAGCGCCTGGTTGGCGTTCTGTTCCACCAGGAAGATGGTCACGCCGTCGCGGCGCAGCTGTTCGATGATGTCGAAGATCTGCTGGATGATGATCGGCGCGAGACCGAGGGACGGCTCGTCGAGCAGCAGCAGCTTGGGCTTGCTCATCAGCGCGCGGCCGATGGCGAGCATCTGCTGTTCGCCGCCGGACATGGTGCCGGCGCGTTGCTCGAAGCGCTCCTTCAGGCGCGGGAACAGGTGCAGCACCTTGTCCATCTGCTCCTGGAAGTCGCCCTTGGCGGTGAAGAAGCCGCCCATGGCCAGGTTCTCTTCGACGGTCAGGCGGGCGAACACGCGGCGGCCTTCCGGCACGACGGCGATGCTCTTGCGCATGATGTCGTAGGACTCCTTGCCCACCAGTTCCTCGCCCTCGTAGCGGATGCTGCCGCCGGCCGCCCGTGGCGAGCCGCAGAGGGTCATCAGCAGGGTCGACTTGCCGGCGCCGTTGGCGCCGATCAGGGTGACGATCTCGCCTTTCTTCACATCCACGCTGACGCCGTGCAGCGCCTGGATCTTGCCGTAGAAGGTGGAAACCTTGTCGAACGTAAGCATGTCAGGCCTCCCCCAGATAGGCTTTGATCACGTCGGGGTTGCTGCGGATCTGCTCCGGCGTGCCGTCGGCCAGGGGGGTGCCCTGGTTGATCACATAGATGTGGTCGGAAATGCTCATCACCAGCTTCATGTCGTGCTCGATCAGCAGCACGGTCACGTTGTGCTCGTTGCGCAGCATGGCGATCAGCGCCTTGAGGTCCTCGGTCTCGCGCGGGTTGAGGCCGGCGGCCGGCTCGTCGAGCATGAGGATGCGCGGGCGCGTCATCATGCAGCGGGCGATCTCCAGGCGGCGCTGCTGACCATAGGCCAGGGTGCCGGCGGGACGGTTGGCGACCTCGGTCAGATTCACCTTTTCCAGCCAGTGGGCCGCGTAGGCCATGGCCTCGCGCTCGCTCTTGCGAAAGCCCGGGGTCTTCAAGAGGCCGGCGAGGAAGTTGGTGTTGAGGTGGCGGTGCTGGGCGACCAGCAGGTTTTCCACCGCGGTCATTTCCTTGAACAGGCGGACGTTCTGGAAGGTCCGCACCACGCCACGGTGGGCGATCTTGTGACCCGGCAGGGCCTCGATCTGCTCGCCGTCCAGGCGGATGCTGCCGGAGGTCGGCTGGTAGAAGCCGGTCAGGCAGTTGAACACCGTGGTCTTGCCGGCGCCGTTCGGGCCGATCATGGAGACCACTTGTTTTTCGTTCACGGTCAGGCCCACCCCGTTGACGGCCAGCAGGCCGCCGAAGCGCATGGTGAGACCGCTTACCTCGAGAATCGGGCGGCTCATTGTTTCAGCTCCAGGTGGGGACGTTGCATCGGCATCAGGCCCTGCGGACGCCAGATCATCATCAGCACCATCAGGGCGCCGAACATCAGCATGCGGTACTCGCTGAACTCACGCATGAGTTCGGGCAGCAGGATCATCACCACGGCTGCGAGGATCACGCCCAACTGGGAGCCCAGGCCACCCAGCACGACGATGGCGAGGATGGTCGCCGACTCGATGAAGGTGAAGGACTCGGGGGTCACCAGGCCCTGGCGCGCGGCGAAGAAGCTGCCGGCGAAACCGGCGAAGCAGGCGCCCAGGGTGAAGGCCGAGAGCTTGATCACCGTGGGGTTCAGGCCCAGGGCGCGGCAGGCGATCTCGTCTTCGCGCAGGGCTTCCCAGGCCCGGCCCAGCGGCATGCGCAGCAGGCGGTTGATCACGAACAGGGCGAGCAGGGCCAGCAGCAGGGCGACCAGGTAGAGGAAGACCACCTTGTTCACCGAGTTGTAGGCGATGCCGAAATACTCGTGGAAGGTCTGCAGGCCCTCTTCGGCGCGGCGCTCGAACGTCAGGCCGAACAGGGTCGGCTTGTCGATGTTGCTGATGCCGTTGGGGCCGCCGGTCAGCCAGGTCAGGTTGCGCAGGAGGATGCGGATGATCTCGCCGAAGCCCAGGGTCACGATGGCCAGGTAGTCACCGCGCAGGCGCAGCACCGGGAAGCCGAGGATGAAGCCGAAGAAGGCCGCCATCAGGCCGGCGATCGGCAGGCACACCCAGAAACCCAGGCCGTAGTAGTGCGAGAGCAGGGCATAGCTGTAGGCGCCGACGGCGTAGAAGCCGACGTAACCCAGGTCCAGCAGGCCCGCCAGGCCGACCACGATGTTCAGGCCCAGGCCCAGCAGCACGTAGATCAGGATCAGCGTGGCGATGTCCACCGCGCCGCGCGAGCCGAAGAAGGGCCACACCAGGGCGACCACGATCAGGCCGAGCACCGCCCAGCGCTGGGTGGAGGGCAGGGTGAGGAAGTTGCTGGTCTTCTTCGACATGCCCGGCATCTTGGGCGCGCCGGCCAGGATGCTGCTGACCTGGTCGCGGAACAGCTGCCAGACGAACATGAGCAGGGCGCCGCCGGCGATGGTGAGCAGGGTGGGGGTGTCCGCACCGGTGACCACCAGGCCGACGCCGACCACGCTGAGTTTCAGGCCGAGCACCGGATAGGCGACGGCCAGCACCAGAAGGGCGCTGAAGAACGCCGTTTTGAATCGAGTATTCATACCTTCTCCACCTCCGGACGGCCAAGGATGCCGGTGGGCCGGAACAACAGGACCAGGACCAGCAGGCTGAAGGCCACGACGTCCTTGTACTGGTCGCCGAAGATATCGGCGCCAAAGGCTTCGGCCACGCCCAGCACCAGGCCGCCGAGCATGGCGCCCGGAATGCTGCCGATGCCGCCGAGTACCGCCGCGGTGAAGGCCTTGATACCGGCGAGGAAGCCGATGTGCGGATTGATCACGCCGTACTGCATGCCCAGCAGTACCGCGGCGACCGCAGCCAGGGTGGCGCCGATGACGAAGGTCAGGGCGATGATGTTGTTGGTGTTGATGCCCAGCAGGTTGGCCATCCTGATGTCTTCGGCGCAGGCGCGGCAGGCACGGCCCAGGCGCGAGCGGGAGATGAACAGGGTGAGGCCGTACATGACCAGGAAGGTGACGACGAAGATCAGGATCTGCATGTAGGAGATCACGACGCCGTTCATGCTGCTTTCACCCAGGATGAAGTTCCCCGGAATCAGGTTGGGGATGGCCTTGTCCTTGGAGTCCTGGGTCAGCAGTACTTCGTTCTGGAGGAAGATCGACATGCCGATCGCGGAGATCAGCGGGATCAGCCGGTTGCTGCCGCGAAGCGGGCGGTAGGCGACCCGTTCGATGCTGTAACCGTAAGCGCTTGCAACGATGATGCTCGCGGCGAAGGCCGCGACGATGACGATCGGAAGGCTGTCCAGACCGAGCATGGTAAGCCCGGCAATCACGATGAAGGCTACGTACGAGCCGATCATGTAAACCTCGCCGTGGGCGAAGTTGATCATGCCGATGATGCCGTAGACCATGGTGTAGCCGATGGCGATCAGGGCATAGGTGCTGCCAACGGTGAGCCCGTTAACCAGCTGTTGCAGATAGTGGTAGAGATCAGGCATTCCCTAACTCCTCGGGCATCACGTAAAGCGGCGCTTGTGGCGCGGCGGAGCCCGTAAAACACGGATAGACAAAGCCCACTGCCGTAGCAGTGGGCTTTGCGTTCAGGCGGGAAGCTTACTTAGCTTCGGTCTTGGTGCCGTCCTTGTGCCACTCGTACACCACGAAGCTGAAATCCTTCAGATCGCCCTTCTGATCGAAGGCCAGGGTACCGGTCGGGGTTTCGAACGAGTTGGCGCGCAGGGCGGCCGCGACCTTGGTGGTGTCGTCGTCGCCGGCTTTCTTGATGCCTTCGGCGATGACCTGCACAGCGGCGTAGGCCGGGAACACGAACGGACCGCTCGGGTCTTCGTTCTTGGCCTTGAAGGCCTCTACCAGGGCCTGGTTCTTCGGATCCTGGTCGAAGGACTTCGGCAGGGTCACCAGCAGGCCTTCGGAAGCCGGGCCGGCGATGGCGGAGAGTTCCTTGTTGCCCACGCCTTCCGGACCCATGAAGCGGACCTTCAGGCCTTTTTCAGCCGACTGGCGCAGCAGCAGGCCGAGTTCCGGGTGGTAGCCGCCGTAGTAGACGAAGTCCACGCCCGCCTGCTTCAGCTTGGCGACGATGGTGGAGAAGTCCTTGTCGCCGGCGTTGATGCCTTCGAACAGCGGCACCTTGACGCCCTTGGACTCCAGGGTCTGCTTCACGGCAGTGGCGATGCCTTCGCCGTACTGCTGCTTGTCGTGGATGACGGCGACGGCCTTGGGCTTGATGTGGTCGGCGATGAAGTTGCCGGCGGTCGGGCCTTGCAGGCTGTCCAGGCCGATGGTGCGGAACACCAGCTGGTAGCCGCGGGAGGTGATGTCCGGGCTGGTGGAAGCCGCGGTGATCATCAGGATGCCTTCGTCTTCATAGATGTCGGACGCGGGCTGGGTGGAGCTGGAGCAGAGGTGGCCAACCACGTAGTGAATACCGTCGTTGACGATCTTGTTGGCTACGGCAACGGCCTGTTTCGGGTCGCATGCGTCGTCGTAGACCACGCCTTCGAGCTGAGCGCCGTTCACCCCGCCGGCCTTGTTGATCTGCTCGATTGCCATCTTGGCGCCAATGAACTGCATCTCGCCGTACTGGGCAACCGCACCGGTCACCGGGCCAGCCAGGGCGATCTTGATGGTATCGGCTGCTACGGAGTAGCTGGCGACACCGGCCAGAGCCATGGCGGCGAACAGTTTGGAAATCTGCTTGGTAGCCTTATTCATAGTGCTCCACTCTTGTGTTTTTCATTGTTGTTGTCCTGTTTGCCGAAGCTACGGGACAAGGTATTGCACCCCGCCAACATACCCCGGCAACTGTACCGGAACAGTGTAGATTGCCGATTTACGGCTTGAAAAGTCGGGTTTTGATGACGGAATGATCTTGTGTCGCTTAATCGAAACAAACGTACAGAAATACGGCGTGTCTCGAGCGTGGTAGGAGTCGTCAGGCTGGACTTGTCTGAATGTTGACCGGCGCTATCATTGCGCCCCCCAATCCATCCGTAACCAACCAACTCAAAGCAAGCCATGAACGACAACGCTAGCACCCTTTATGCCAAGCTGCTCGGCGAAACCGCCGCGATTTCCTGGGAAGAGCTGCAGCCCTTCTTCGCCCGTGGCGCGCTGCTCTGGGTGGACGGGGCGGAAGACCTGGTGGGCGTCGCCCTGGCGGTGGCCGAGGACGACAAGGCCCGGATCGCGGCCCTGCTGGCCGCCGGCAAGCTCAGCAAGGTGGAGGAGAGCCGTGCCCAGGACCTGCTGGCGCGCGACCCGAAGCTCTGGGCGGTGGTGGTGGCGCCCTGGGTGCTGATCCAGGAGCGCGACGAGGCACCGACCCGGCACTGAACGCGGCGCTCCCGGGCAGCAGGGCGCTGATCCGGGAACGGGCCGCCGGCCCGACGTTGCACTGATCTGGGACAGGGGCAAAGCCGGTGGAGCGAGCTAGACTGAATCCACCTTCCCCACTTTGATCAGCAACAGGGAGCGTCACCATGTTCGAGCCAGGCCATGTACATCGGGCCAATGTGCCCGGAATCCCGGGACAGCAGGAATTCTCCATCGACCTCTATTACCAGGCGCGCCCCGATGCCAAGGAGGGCACCATGCTGCACTTCCGCATGGTGGGCGAGATCGAAGGCAAGCATTTCGAGGAGGAGTTCGAGATGCACCGCGACACGGCGTTCAACTTCGCCGCCGTGGTTTCCAAGGTTGCCGCGAAGAACGGGCTCAATCCCAACCAGACCCTGATCATGCGCAATCACAAGGAATACGACCTGATCTTCGAGGACATCCGCCGGGTACTCGGCGCCAAACCGGGCGAAGCGGTGAACTTCGACCATCTGGAGAAGGACCGCTTCTGACCTGTGGGGGCGAATTCATTCGCTGAGGGCAGCAACGCTGCCCCCGGGACGTCCGATGGGCAGCCCTTCGGCCTGCTCGGCGATTGAAATCGCCCCCACAGGGTACCCTCCCCGCCATTTCCCTCAAGCGCTGACCCAGCGCTGGCGCATCCAGCCGCTCAGGGCATCCACGGCCAGTACCAGGACCAGCATGGCGAGGATCACGCTGGCTGCCTGGGCTTCCTGGAACAGCGACAGGCTCAGGTAGAGCATCTGCCCGAGGCCGCCGGCGCCGACGAAGCCGAGCACGCTGGCCATGCGGATATTGTTCTCCCAGCGATAGAGCATGTAGGCCACCAGCTGCGGCCAGACGCTGGGCAGGGTGCCGTAGCAGAAGGCGGCGACGCGTCCGCCGCCATTCAGGCGGATGGCCTCGGCCGGTTCCGGCGGGGTGTTTTCCAGGGCTTCGGCGAACAGGCGACCCAGCACGCCAGCGGTGTGCAGCGCCAGGGCCAGGGTCCCGGCGTTCGGGCCGAGCCCGGCGGCCAGCACCATCAGCGCGGCCCAGACCAGTTCCGGCACTGCGCGCAGGGCGTTCAGCAGCAGCCGCGCGCCACCTTGGGCGAGGCTGCCGAAGCGGCCGGCGGCGGGCAGGGCGAGCACCAGGCCGAGCAGTGCCGCCAGCAGGGTGCCGAGGGCCGACATGGCGAGGGTTTCCACGGCCCCCCGGCCGATGGCCGCCAGATGCGGGGCGGACAGGTCGGGTTCGAGGAAGCGCGCCGCGTAGCCGCCCATCTGCTGCAGGGAGTCGCCGCCGAACAGGGCGCCCAGGTCGATGCCCAGCCAGATGAAGGACGCGCCGGCCACCGCCAGCAGGACAAGGAGCACCAGGATGTTGCCCGCCCTCATGCGAACCGCCCGCGCAGGAAGCGGCTGAGCTGGTCGGCCAGCAGTACCAGGGCGAGGAAGGTCAGCAGCATGCTGGCCACTTCGCCGCCGGCGAACATGCGCATCGACAGGTCCATCTGCTGGCCCAGGCCGCCGGCGCCGACGAAGCCCATCACCACCGAGGCGCGCACCGCGCACTCCCAGCGGTAGACGCTGTAGGAGATCACTTCCGCCGCAGCAACGGGCAGTACGCCATAGGCGAAGGCCGCCAGGCGCGGACTGCCGGAGGCGAGCAGGGCGCGGGCGGGGCGCGGGTCGACCGATTCGAAGACTTCGGCGTAGACCTTGCCGAGCATGCCGCTGTAGGTGATGGCGATGGCCAGCACCCCGGCGGTGGGGCCCAGGCCCACGGCGCGGACGAAGAGCAGGGCCCAGACGATTTCCGGCACGCTGCGCAGGAAGATCAGCAGCCCGCGCACCGGCCAGCGCAGGGCCAGGGCCCACCATGCCGGGCGGCCGCCGCGGGGCAGGGCGGAAAGCGACAGCACGCGACTGGCCCAGAGCGAGGCGGGCAGGGCGATCAGCAGCGCCAGGCTCATGCCGGCGGTGGCGATGGCCAGGGTCTCGAGGGTGGCGCGGCCCAATAGAAGCAGGAACTCCTCGCCATGCTCGGGCGGCCAGAAGGCGGAGAGGAACTGGCCCATGGTGCGGGCGTTGCCCTCATCCAGCAGCACCGCCGGGTTCAGTTCGCTCAACTCCAGCCCCGGCCACAGCAGGGCCAGGGCCAGGACAGTGAGGAGCAGGCGGGGCAGGGCCGCGGGGTCGCGGGGGGCGGTTTTCAGCATCGCGGGATATGCAGTGCGGGCGTCGGCACGGGCGACGAGTAAGGCAGGTCGCCTTGCAGTTGTTCGTTGACGTAAAGGGCGTCGAGATCGGCCTGGCTCACCGCTTCACGGGGCCGGTCGAAGGCGATGCGGCCATCGCGCACGCCGACGATGCGCGGGAAGTGCGCCAGGGCCAGCTCCACTGCGTGCAGGCTGGCCAGCAGGGTGACGCGACGACGGCTGGCTTCGGCGCAGAGCACGCCGAGGGTGTGGTCGGCCAGCACCGGGTCCATGGCGGAGACGGGCTCGTCGGCGAGGATCAGCTCCGGTGCCTGGTAGAGCACGCGGGCGATGCCGACGCGTTGCAACTGGCCGCCGGACAGCTGGTCGCAGCGCTCGAAGAGCTTGTCGGAGAGATCCAGCCGGGCCAGGGCCGCGGCCGCGCCGGCGCTGTCCAGCGGGTGCAGCAGGTTCAGCAGCCCCTTGGCCAGCGGCCACTGGCCGAGCTTGCCGGCGAGCACGGCGGTAACCACCCGCTGCCGGGGCGGCAGGGGCGGGGCCTGGTGGACCAGGCCGATGCGTGCGCGCAGGCGCTGGCGCGCGGTGGCGGACAGCGACCAGGGCGCGGCGCCGAGCAGCTCGAGCTGCCCGGCGGCGGGTTTCAGGCTGGTGGCCAGCAGGCGCAGCAGGCTGGTCTTGCCGGCGCCGGAGGGGCCGATGATGGCCACCCTCTCGCCGTTGCCGACGACCAGGTCGATACCCCGCAGTGCGGGCTGGCCGTTGGCGTGGACCAGGTCCACGCCATGCAGCGACAGGCTCACTTCAACAGGCCGGCCGAGCGTGCGGCTTCCTCGATGCCGGCGTAGTTCTCCGGCTTGGTCGGGATGAAGCGGCTGGCGGCCTGCAGGTCGAGGATCGCCTTGTGCTCCGGGTTGGCCGGGTCGAGGGCGAGGAAGGCCTGCTTGATCTTCTCGGCCAGGGCCGGGTCGAGGGTGCCGCGCACGGTCCAGTTGTAGTCGTAGTAGGTCGGGGTGGTGGCGAAGACCTTGACCTTGGCGGTGTCCACCTTGCCGGCATCCACCAGTTTCTGCCAGACGCTGGCGTTGAGCACGCCGCCGTCCACCTTGCCGGCCTGGACCCAGGCCACTGTGGCGTCGTGGGCGCCGGAGTAGGCGACGCGGGAGAAGAACTGCTCGGGTACTATGCCGTCCTTCTGCATGAAGTAGCGCGGCATCAGGCTGCCGGAGGTGGACGATACCGAACCGAAGGCGAAGGTCTTGCCCTTGAGATCCTGCAGGGACTTCACCGCGGGGTCGGCGCTGATGAACTTGCTGGTGAACTTCTCGTCCTGTTCACGCTGGACCAGAGGGATGGCATTGCCGGTCTTCAGGCGCGTCTGGACGAAGGTGAAGCCGCCGAGCCAGGCCATGTCCAGGCGGTCGGCCGCCAGGGATTCGACCACTGCGGCGTAATCGGCCACGGGCACGAACTCGACTTTCATGCCCAGCTCTTTTTCGAGGTAGGCGCCCAGGGGCTTGAACTTGCGCAGCAGTTCGGTGGGGGCTTCGTCGGGAATGGCCGAGACCTTGAGTACCTCGGCGGCCTGGGAAACAACGGCGGAAACGGACAGCGCAATGCCGGCCACAAGGGCGAGAGAGCGTTTGAACATGGGATTCTCCGGTTCAATAGCGGAAAAGGCAGGCGGATTATAGTGATCAGGCGGCTGCTTGGCAGCTTCACGTGGCTGACCAGGCAGTTAAGATGTGCGTTTCGCCAACTGCATGGAGTTTTGGCATGACCGCTCCCCAGCCTTCCCTCGCCTTCGCCGGCATCGGCCTGATGGGCCTGCCCATGACCCGCCGCCTGCTGGCTGCCGGCTTTCCGCTGATCGTCTGGAACCGTTCCCCGGAAAAGTGTGCGCCGCTGCTGGAGCAGGGCGCCCGCCGGGTGAAGACGCCGGCCGAACTCTGCGCCGAAGCGGATATCATCATGCTCTGCCTGGCCGATACCCGCGTGGTGCGCAAGGTGGTGTTCGGCGAGGGCGGCATAGTCGAAGGCGCCAGGCCCGGCCAGCTGCTGGTGGATTTCTCCAGCCTGGAACCGGCCGCCACCCGCGAGATGGCTGCCGAACTGGAGGCCCGTACCGGCATGCGCTGGATGGATGCGCCGGTGTCCGGCGGCACCCTCGGTGCCGAGGCTGGCACCCTGGCGATCATGGCCGGCGGTCATGAGGACGACGTGGAGCGGGTGCGGCCCATCCTTGCCCACCTGGGCCAGCGCCTGACCCGCATGGGCGGCGTGGGCGCCGGCCAGGTGACCAAGGTGTGCAACCAGATGATCGTCGCCTGCAACGCCCTGGTGATCGCCGAAGTGGTGGCCCTGGCGGAGAAGGCCGGGGTGGACGCCAGCCTGATCGCCCCGGCCCTGGCCGGCGGCTTCGCCGACTCCAAGCCGCTGCAGATCCTCGGGCCGCAGATGGCCGAGAGCCGTTTCGAGCCCATCAAGTGGCACGTACGCACCCTGCTCAAGGACCTGGACACCGCCGTGCGCCTGTCCCGCGAGCATGATTCCGCCACGCCGCTCAGCGGCCTGGCGGCGCAACTGATGCGCCTGCACGGCAGCCAGGGCAACCTGGAGCGCGATCCGGCTACGCTGGTGGAAATGTACCGGGAGAATCACTGATGAAGATCGCCGCCAACCTGTCCCTGCTGTTCACCGACCGCCCGTTGATCGAGCGGGTCATCGCCGCCCGCGTCTCCGGTTTCGACGGCGTGGAAGTGCAGTTTCCCTACGAGTTGCCGGCGATCCGCATGAAGGAAGTGCTGGAGGCCGCGGGCCTGCCGCTGGTCCTCTTCAACCTCCCGGCCGGCGACCTGATGGAGGGTGGCCCGGGCCTGGCCGCCGTACCTGAGCGCCAGGAGCAGTTCGACGATGCCCTGGAGCAGGCGCTGAGCTACGCCGCCATGACCCGGCCGCGTTTCGTCAACGTGCTGGCCGGACGCAAGGCCGAAGGCCTCAGCCGCGAGCGTGCCCTGGCCTGCCTGGCGGCCAACCTGCGCAAGACCGCCGAGGCCTTCGCCGTGCTGCACATAGGCGTGGTCTGCGAGGCGGTCAATCCGCTGGATATGCCCGGCTTCCTGATCAACACTCCGGAGCAACTGGATGAACTGTTGCGCGATGTCGACCATCCCAACCTCAGCGCCCAGTATGACCTCTACCATATGGCCCGCCAGGGCGTGGACGCGGCGGCGGGCATTCGCCTGCTGGCGGGGCGCATCGGCCACGTGCAGTTCGCCGACTGCCCCGGCCGCGGCGAGCCGGGAAGCGGCAGCACCGATTTCGAACCGGCCCTGCGTGCCCTGCGGGAAGATGATTACCCCGGCTGGCTGGGCGCCGAGTACAAGCCCACCGGCGTGACGGCCGACACCCTCGGCTGGCTGCCGGAGTGGAAGGCCAGGTTGGCCTGACGCCACGAACATGAACTTGTAGGGGCGAATTCATTCGCCAAGGGGCGCGCAGCGACCCCGGCGGACTCCCAGGGCAGGCCGTTGGCCTGCTTGGCGAATGAATTCGCCCCTACAGCAGAACAATCCGCTTGATGCAGAGAGAACCATGACCGACCCCATCCGCCTCACCCAGTACAGCCACGGTGCCGGCTGTGGCTGCAAGATATCCCCCAAGGTGCTGGAGGTGATCCTCGCCGGTAGCGGCGCGCAGAACCTCGACCCGAAGCTCTGGGTGGGCAACGCCTCCAAGGATGACGCGGCGGTATACGCCCTGGACGAAGAGCGCGGTGTGGTATCCACCACCGACTTCTTCATGCCGATCGTGGACGACCCCTACGATTTCGGCCGCATCGCCGCTACCAACGCCATCAGCGACATCTACGCCATGGGCGGCGACCCGCTGGTGGCCATCGCCATCCTCGGCTGGCCGGTGAACCTCTTGCCTCCGGAAGTGGCCCGCGAAGTGGTGCGCGGCGGCCGCTCCGTGTGCGACGAGGCGGGCATTCCCCTGGCCGGTGGACACTCCATCGATGCGCCTGAGCCGATCTTCGGCCTGGCGGTCACCGGTGTGGTGGACAAGCGCAACATGAAGCGCAACGACACCGCCACCGCCGGCTGCAAGCTCTACCTGACCAAGCCGCTGGGCATCGGCATCCTCACCACCGCGGAGAAGAAGGGCAAATTGCGCGCGGCCGATGTGGGGCTGGCCCGGGACTGGATGTGCACCCTGAACAAGTCCGGCAGCCGCTTCGGCAAGCTGGCGGGCGTCAAGGCGATGACCGATGTCACCGGCTTCGGCCTGCTCGGCCACCTGGTGGAAATGGCCGACGGCAGCGGCCTGACCGCCCGCATCGATTACGCCAAGGTGCCCAGCCTGCCGGGGGTGGAGTACTACCTGGAACAGGGCTGCGTGCCCGGCGGCACCCTGCGCAACTTCGACAGTTACGGCCATCGCCTGGCACCGTTGGCGGAGGTGCAGAGGCTGCTGCTCTGCGACCCGCAGACCAGCGGCGGCCTGCTGGTGGCGGTGGCCCCGGACGGGGAGGCGGAATTCCTCGCCGTGGCCGAGGAGCTCGACCTGCAACTCGCCCCCATCGGCCAGATGCACGAGCGACAGAGCCTCGCGGTCGAGGTGTTCTGATGCGCCCGGATACCTCGAACTACCGCGAAATCTTTCTCAACGACCTGCCGATGATGGATGCCCGCGCCCCGGTGGAGTTCGTCAAGGGCGCCTTCCCGCATACCGTCAACCTGCCGCTGATGAGCGATATCGAACGGCAGAAGGTGGGCACCTGCTACAAGCAGCATGGCCAGCAGGCGGCCATCGCAATGGGTCACCAACTGGTCGGCGGCGCCCTCAAGGCCGAGCGCATCGAAGCCTGGGCGGCCTTCGCCCGGGCCAATCCCGAGGGCTACCTCTACTGCTTCCGTGGTGGCCTGCGTTCGCAACTGGTCCAGCAGTGGCTGAAGGACGAGGCCGGCATCGATTACCCCCGGGTGATCGGCGGCTACAAGGCGATGCGGACCTTCCTCCTGGAGACCACCCAGGACGCCGTGGCCCGGTGCGACTTCGTCCTGGTGGGCGGCCTTACCGGCACCGGCAAGACCGAGGTGATTGCCCAGCTGGCCAACAGCCTGGACCTGGAGGGCCATGCCAACCATCGCGGCTCCAGTTTCGGCAAGCGCGCCACGCCGCAGCCGGCGCAGATCGATTTCGAGAATGCACTCGCCATCGACATCCTCAAGAAGCGCGCCGCCGGCCATCGACAGTTCGTGCTGGAGGACGAGGGCCGTATCGTCGGCAGTTGCTCTGTGCCGCTGGAGCTCTACCACGGCATGCAGGAGTACCCGCTGGTCTGGCTCGATGACAGTTTCGAGGACCGCGTGGAACGCATCCTGCGCGACTACGTGATCAACCTCTGTGCCGAGTTCATCGCCACCCACGGCGACGAGCACGGCTTCCCGCGCTTCGCCGAGCGCCTGCGCCAGAGCCTGGACAACATCGTCCGGCGCCTGGGCGGCGAGCGCCACCAGCGCATGTCGGCGCTGATGGACCAGGCCCTGGCCGAGCAGGCGGCCACCGGCAAGGTGGACCTGCACCGGGGCTGGATCGAGGGGCTGCTGCGCGAGTACTACGACCCGATGTATGCCTACCAGCGGGAGAGCAAGGCATCGCGCATCGAGTTCGCCGGGGAGCAGGCGGCGGTGCTGGAGTATCTGCGACAGCGGTAGTGGGTGAGGGGATGGGCAGCCCTTCGGGCTGCCTGGCGAATGAATTCGCCCCTACAGGAAAGGGGCAGTCCCCGTATGGGTGCGGATTGGCCCCTCAAGCCGGATTCGAATCCACCGGCCGCAACGGCAGCACATTGCTGCTGCACCACCCATGGGGATGGCGCAGGAACTCGGCTATCGCCGCCAGCGGTTGCGGCTTGCTGAGCAGGTAGCCCTGGATGAAGTCGCAGCCGTGGCTGCGCAGGAACTCCAGTTGCTCGCGGGTCTCCACCCCTTCGGCCACCACCTGCAGGTGCAGGGTATGGGCCATGCCGACTATGGCCTGGACGATTTCCATGTCGGCGTGGCTCTCAGGGATGTCCATGACGAAGGACCGGTCGATCTTCAGGGTGTCCAGGGGCAGACGCTTCAGGTAGGCCAGGGATGAATAGCCGGTGCCGAAGTCGTCGATGGACACGCTCACCCCCAGGTTGCGGATGCGTTCCAGCAGGCGCAGGGCCTGGTTGACGTTGCTCATCAGGGCGTTCTCGGTGACTTCCAGCTCCAGGCGTTGCGGGCGCAGGCCGGTGTCGTGCAGCGTGCGCTGCACCTCGTCCGCCAGATCCTCGCGGCTGAGGTTGAGCGCCGAGCAGTTCACCGCCACGCGCAGGTCGTGGACGTCCTGGGCGGCGAGGACGACCAGGTCGCGGCAGGCGCGGCGCAGTACCCAGGCATCCAGTTCGGCGATGAAGCCATTGGCTTCGGCGACGCCGATGAAACGGTCCGGCATCAGCAGGCCCAATTGCGGATGCTGCCAGCGCACCAGGGCTTCCAGCTTGGTGATCTGGCCGCTGTGCAAGTCGAGAATGGGCTGGTAGCAGAGGAACAGGCCCTCGTCCCTGGCCAGCGCCAGGCGCAATTCCTCCTCCAGCTGCAGCTCGAAGGTGGCCTTGTTCTTCAGGTGGCGGCTGAAGAAATGCAGGTTGTTGCGTCCGCTGCTCTTGGCCTGGTAGAGCGCCAGGTCCGCATGCTTGAGCAGTTCCTCGCAGGATTGGCCGTCGTCCGGGTAGAGGCTGATGCCGATGCTGGTGGTCATGGTCACGCGGCGGCCGGCCAGGGTGATCGGCTCCTTCATGCGCTGCATGATGCGCTGGGAAAGGTTCTTGGCCTCCGTGAGGTTGCCCAGGCTGGCGAGCACGCAGAACTCATCGCCCCCGAGGCGCGCGATCACATCCTCGCGGCGCAGCACGCTGCGCACCCGTTCGGCGACGACCTTGAGCAGCTCGTCGCCGGCATCGTGGCCGAGGCTGTCGTTGACCCGCTTGAAGTGGTCGATGTCGAGGAACATCACCGCCAGTGGCTGCTTGTGCTGGATGTGGGCCTGCAGCTTCTCGGCGAAGCTTTCGTTGAAGGCCCGGCGGTTGGGCAGGTTGGTGAGGGGGTCGTAGTGGGCGACGTTCTGCAGCTTCACCTTCACCTGCTCCAGTTCACGCAACAGGTCGTTCATGTGCAGCAGGTCGAGTTCCTTGCGCTGCAGCTTCTTGTCGGCCCAGGCCACGCCCAGGGCGCAGAGCAGCACCATGCCCGCGATCAGCCCCAGGCTGAGGCCGAGCTGCATGGCGTTGTCGGCGCGATCCAGATGCAGTTCGGTGTCGGCTGGCGCCGTCAGCTGGAGCGCCAGCATGCCGGTGAAATGCAGGCTGCAGATGGCCCCGCCCATGGCCAGGCTGGCGGGAATCTTCAGCAACTGGTGGCTTTCGCTGCGTTCGCGGAAGAAGGTCGACAGGAGCATGGCGGCCAGGCTGGCGGCTATGGCGACGCCGACTGAAATGGCCACCATGACCGGATGGTAGTACTGGGTCGCCACGGAGCGGATGGCGGCCATGCCGCAGTAGTGCATGAAGGCGATGCCGAGGCCCACGGCCAGGGCCGCCACCATGTAGTGGCGGGGTTCGATGCTCTGTCGGCCCAGGGTGTACATGCCCACCAGCGAGGCGGCGACCACGACCAGCAGGGACAGGACGGTGGTGGGGATGTCGTACTCGATGGGGACCGGCGCTTCGAAGGCCAGCATGGCGATGAAGTGCATCGCCCAGATGCCGCCGCCCAGGCAGCAGGCGCCCAACCAGCACCAGCGTCTTCGGGTTTCCGCCTGCTGGGCATGGGTCACCCGTTCGGCCATGGCGAAGGCGCAGTAGCCGGCGCCCGAGGCGACCAGAAAGGCCAGCAACACCAGCCAGCTGTCATGGGTACAGGCCAACAGCACCTGACCGTCTGCGGGAAGCTCAGTAGCGAAACGCAGGCCCAGCCAGTCCATAGAGGAGTTCCCATACGGAGGGTTCGACTTCGGGAAGGGTGTTGCTGGCACAATGCGATCATTATAGCTGGCCAGGGCCGTACATCTAGGACGATCGTACCCGGGCGCTGGGCGGTCTTCAGGGAAGGATAGCCGGCATGGGGCGGTGCAGCATCGGGTTACATAAATGCCACGAATTGTCGCAGACAGTGGCCGGCAGGAGGCTCTAGATTGCAGCATCGAGCCCGGCCTGCGGTTACCCGGGGCGCCTGACAACAACAACGAGACCGACTCATGCAGCAATCTCCTCAAGCGGCCAATGCCTGGCGCGTGCTCTTCCTGCTGTTCCTGGCCAACCTGTTCAACTTCTTCGACCGCACCATCCCGGCCATCATCATCGAGCCGGTGCGCCACGAATGGAGCCTGAGCGACTTCCAGCTGGGTCTGATCGGCACGGCCTTCACCCTGGTCTATGCCGTCGCTGGCGTGCCGCTGGGGCGCATGGCCGATACCGGGGCGCGCAGGAAGATCATGGGCTGGGGCCTGGCGGTGTGGAGCGGGCTGACCGCGGTGAACGGCCTGGCCTGGAACTTCTGGAGTTTCCTGCTGGTACGCATGGGCGTCGGTATCGGCGAGGCCAGCTACGCGCCGGCGGCCAACTCGCTGATCGGTGACCTTTTCCCCGCCCACAAGCGCGCCCGTGCCATGGGCATTTTCATGCTCGGCCTGCCCCTGGGGCTGGTGCTGGCCTTCTTCACCATTGGTGCCATGGTCAAGGCCTTCGACAGCTGGCGCGCGCCCTTCTTCATCGCCGCCGTGCCGGGGCTGGTCCTGGCGATCTTCATGTTCTTCATCAAGGAGCCGGCCCGGGGCGCCGCCGAGTCCGTGCAGGTGGCCGCCAGGCCCCTGGACAAGCCGCTGCGCCGGGTGCTGGCGATCCGCACCTTCTGGTGGCTGACCCTGGCGGGCCTGACTTACAACTTCGCCACCTATGCCACCAACTCCTTCATGGTGCCGATGCTCCAGCGCTACTTCCTGATGCCCCTGGAACAGGCGGCCGTCGCCACCGGCATCATCACCGGTCTCACCGGGCTGGTGGGCCTGACCCTGGGCGGCTGGGTGGCCGACAGGGTGCACCAGAAATCCGAGCGTGGCCGGCTGTTGCTGGCGGCGTTCAGCATGGCGGTTGCAGCGGCATGCACCGGTTACGCGCTGCTCGCCGGACGTATCGAGATCGGCCTGTTCGTCGGCGTGTTCAGCCTGGGTTGGCTGTTCGCCTACAACTTCTACACCTGCGTCTATACCGCCATCCAGGACGTGGTGGAGCCGCGCCTGCGGGCCACCGCCATGGCCCTGTTCTTCGCCGGCCTCTACCTGCTGGGCGGCGGCCTCGGCCCGGTGGTGGTGGGATTGCTGTCGGACCACTTCTCCCAGGCGGCGATGGCCGCGGCGGGCGCCAGCCAGATGAACGAGACCTTCAAGGCCGTGGGGCTGCACAATGCCATGTACCTGATCCCGGCGGCGCTGACCCTGACCATGCTGGCGCTGGCCCAGGCCGCGCGCTGCTTCGTGCGCGATGCCTCGAACATGCGCGAGGGGATGGTGGCGGCTGCGGCCTGATCGTTCGCCGAACCTGTAGGGTGGAAATCCCTTCCGGGATTTCCACCATCGGTGTCAGGCCTGTCCTCGCTGGTGGATAGAAAAGCGCTATCCACCCTACCGGGCTTGGCGAATGAATTCGCCCCCACAAGGTCCGTGGACCAGCTGATTACCCCGCGACGAGTACCCGGATCGATTCCAGTCGCAGCGCCGCCTTGTCCAGCAGCAGCAGGCCCTCGTCGCGCTGGTGACGCACGGCTTCCAGCTCGCTGTCGCGCACGTTGGGGTTGACCGCCTGGAGCGCGGTGAGGCGCGCCAGTTCCTCGTCCAGTTCGGCCTTCAGGCGGTGCTGCGCTTCGGCCACGCGCTCGGCATGGCGCGGGGCGATCTTGGCTTCGGCGGCGTTGATCTGCGCGGCGAGCACGTCGCGCTGGGCCTGGACGAACTTGTTGGCGCTACCGCGGGGCACGCTTTCCAGCTGGTCGTTGAGGGTGTCGAAGGCCACCTTGGGCGCCAGGTCGTTGCCGTTGGCGTCCAGCAGGCAACGCAGGGCCTTGGGCGGCAGGAAGCGGCTGAGCTGCAGGGCGCGCGGCGCCACCACTTCGCTCACATAGAGCAGCTCGAGCAGCACGGTGCCGGGCTTGAGCGCCTTGTTCTTGATCAGAGCCACGGCGGTATTGCCCATGGAGCCGGAGAGCACCAGGTCCATGCCGCCCTGCACCATGGGGTGTTCCCAGGTGAGGAATTGCATGTCCTCGCGGGACAGGGCCTGGTTGCGGTCATAGGTGACGGTCACGCCCTCGTCGTCGCCCAGGGGGAAGCCGGCGTCGAGCATCTTCTCGCCGGGCTTGAGCACCAGGGCGTTCTCGGAGTGGTCCTCGCTGTCGATGCCGAAGGCTTCGAACAGCGACTCCATATAGATGGGCAGGGCGAACTGGTCATCCACCTCGAAGATGTCTTCCACCAGGCGCTCGCCTTCACCGGCGCCACCGGAGTTGAGCTCCAGCAGGCGGTCGCGGCCGTTGTGCATCTCGCCTTCCAGGCGCTTGCGCTCGGCCTCGGCTTCTTTCACCAGGGCCTCCCAGGCCTTGTCGTCGCCGTCTTCGAGCAACGGCAGCAGGCGCGGGCCGAACTGCTGCTGGATGGCGTTGCCGGTGGGACAGGTGGCGAGGAAGGCGTTCAGCGCCTGGTGGTACCACTGGAACAGGCGTTCCTGGGGGCTGGTTTCCAGGTAGGGCACATGCAGCTGGATGGTGTGCTTCTGGCCGATCCGGTCGAGGCGGCCGATGCGCTGCTCCAAAAGGTCCGGGTGGGCCGGCAGGTCGAACAGCACCAGGTGGTGGGCGAACTGGAAGTTGCGGCCCTCGGAGCCGATTTCCGAGCAGATCAGCACCTGGGCGCCGAACTCCTCGTCCGCGAAGTAGGCGGCGGCGCGGTCGCGCTCGAGGATGCTCATGCCTTCGTGGAACACGGTGGCGGGGATGCCGGAGCGCACGCGCAGGGCGTCTTCCAGGTCGAGGGCGGTCTCGGCGTGGGCGCAGATCACCAGCACCTTGAACTTCTTCAGCATCTTCAGGGTGTCGATCAGCCACTCGACGCGCGGATCGAAGCGCCACCAGCGCTCGGCTTCGTCGCTGCCGTCCTGCTGGTGCTGGAAGCTGACTTCCGGGTAGAGGTCCGGATGCTCGCCGATGGGCAGCTCCATGTACTCCACCGGGTTGGGCAGCGGATAGGGGTGCAGCTTGCGTTCGGGGAAGCCCTGCACGGCGGCGCGGGTGTTGCGGAACAGCACGCGGCCGGTGCCGTGGCGGTCCAGCAGTTCGCGCACCAGGCGCGGCGAGGCCTCTGAGTCGCCGGCGGCCAGGGCCTGGAGCAGGTTTTCGCCTTCCTCGCCGAGGAAGCCCTTGATGGTGGCCTCGGCCTTGGCGCTCAGGCGGCCCTGGTCGAGCAGCTCCTGCACCGCCTCGGCTACGGGGCGATAGTTGACGCTTTCGGCGCGGAAGGCTTCCAGGTCGTGGAAGCGGCTCGGGTCCAGCAGGCGCAGGCGCGCGAAGTGGCTTTCCAGGCCGAGCTGTTCCGGCGTCGCGGTGAGCAGCAGCACGCCGGGGATGACCTCGGCCAACTGTTCCACCAGGCGGTATTCGGCACTGGCCTGTTCCGGGTGCCAGACCAGGTGGTGGGCTTCGTCCACTACCAAGAGGTCCCAGCCGGCGGCGAAGGCGGCGTCCTGGGCGCGCTCGCTCCCTTTCAGCCATTCCAGGGACACCAGGGCCAGCTGGCTGTCCTCGAAGGGGTTGCTGGCGTCGCTCTCGGCGAAACGCTCGGCGTCGAACAGGGCCACCTGCAGGTTGAAGCGGCGGCGCATTTCCACCAGCCACTGGTGCTGGAGGTTTTCCGGCACCAGGATCAGCACCCGGCTGGCGCGGCCGGAGATCAGCTGGCGGTGGATCACCAGACCCGCTTCGATGGTCTTGCCCAGGCCCACTTCGTCGGCCAGCAGGACGCGCGGCGCAACGCGATCGGCCACTTCACGGGCGATGTGCAACTGGTGGGCGATGGGTTGGGCGCGGGCGCCGGACAGGCCCCAGAGCGGGGATTGCAGCAGGCGCGAGCGGTGTTCCAGGCTGTGGTAGCGCAGGGCGAACCACTTGTGCGGGTCGATCTGCCCGGCGAACAGGCGATCGTTGGCCAGGCGGAACTGGATGAAGTTGTTCAGCTGGGTTTCCGGCAGGGTGCGCGGCTCGTTCTGCGCGGTGATGCCGTGGTAGACCAGCAGGCCGTCGATGTCCTCCACTTCCTGGACATTGAGCTTCCAGCCGTCGAAGTGGGTGATCTCGTCGCCCGGGGCGAAGCGAACGCGGGTGAGCGGCGCATTGCGCAGCGCGTACTGGCGGGTGTCGCCAGTGGCCGGGTAGAGCACGGTGAGCAGGCGGCCATCCGATGTCAGGATGGTTCCGAGCCCCAGCTCCGCTTCGCTGTCACTGATCCAGCGTTGCCCCGGTTGATACTGCTGCGCCATGCGTGTCTCCCTGTGGTGAAAAAAGCCGGCTATGTTAACGGAACCCAGGGCGCAGGGCGACGCCGGCAGCGGGCCATATGTCCGCAAAAGTGTAGCGAGCGCTTATAAAGAAGTGCCTGCGATGGCCGACAGCCTGACCAAAGGAGGGCCATCCCATGTTGCCGCCCATTCCCCAGGGCCTGGTCCCTGTCTCCGCCCAGCAGGATGCGGTCAAACCGCGTCCGGATATCCCGCCGGTCACCCCCCTGCAGGAGAGTGCCCGGGAAAGCGCGATCGGCCTGGACAGGCGCCACCCGCAGGAGACCGAGGAACTGCTCCGTGAAGAGCGGCGGCGGCGTCAGCGTCGTGGTTACACGCCCGAGGAACTGGCGACGGGGGAAGTGGCCGAGGAAGACCAGGCCGAGTTGCGCGAGCTGCCGCGGCAAGGCCTGTGGGTGGATGTGGAAGTCTGAGACGCGCAGAATGGAAGTTCTTCTTGCCTGAGCGGACCCCGGTGGACCTGTTCGACGATATCCCGCTCCAGTTGCCTGACGCCGAATTGCGCTACGAGCCGCACTTCCTCTCCCCGGAGGAGGCCAGTGACTGGCTGGCGCGACTGGTGGCCGAAACGCCCTGGGAGCAGCCCCAGGTCTACCTGCACGGTCGGTATTACCCGGTGCCGCGGTTGGTGGCCTGGTATGGCGACCCCGAGGCGAGCTACCGCTATTCCGGGTTGACCCATGAACCCTTGCCCTGGACGCCGCTGCTGGCAGGAATTCGCGAGCGGGTGCAGGACGCGGTGGGGCAGACGCTCAATGGCGTGCTGCTCAACTATTACCGCGACGGCCAGGACTCCATGGGCTGGCACAGCGACGACGAGCCCGAGCTGGGCCGCAATCCGCTGGTGGCTTCCCTCAATCTGGGTGGCACTCGCCGCTTCGACCTGCGCCGCAAGGGTGCCGCCCGCATCGAACACTCACTGGAACTGGGCCATGGCGCGCTACTGGTCATGAGCGGGCCGACGCAGCATCATTGGCAGCACCAGGTGGCGAAGACGCGTACCCCTTGCGCCCCCCGGCTCAATCTCACCTTCCGCTGGATCCGCTGATGAGCAACGACGAAAACCTGATCGACTTCGGCGCCGAACGCGAAAAACGCATCCACGACGTCCACGAAAAACGCCTGAACGACATGCGCAAGGCCTTCGAGCAGGCCATGCCGCTGACAAAGGGCAAGAAAGGCAAGAAGCCGAAGAAGCGCTGAACCCTCACTCGGCCTTTCCCGGGTGGACCACGCTTCACCGGTCCACCATTGGCGCCGCGCCTTGCCGCGCAAGGTGGAAAGGAAAGCGCTTTCCACCCTACATCCCACGGCCACTCCTACGTATCTCCGCCTCGCTCCCTCCTCCGAAAATTGACCTGGATCAGCATCTCGCGAGCCTTGTCCCGGGCCGCCTACGGCTATTGATCCAGGTCAATTTTTCCTCCCTGCAGCGCGGGTACCTTGAGCCCATCGAAGCAACAACGCCAGACGCAGGAGGCAGATGATGTTTGTCGATACAGTGGTTCTCGCCGGTATAGGCACCGTCGGTCTCATGGTCGCCTTCTTCGCAGGCGTCGGTTACTTCATCTGGAAGGACTCGCACAAACGCAAGCCGCGTTGAGTCATCCGGGTTTACAGGCACGCAAGGCACCTCGGGCGACTTCGGTCGCCCATTTTTTTGTTCCCGCTTTTCTTCCATCGCGGCCCGCGCCAGACTGGCGCCATGCCGATCCAGACCCTCTCCCGCCTCAACGAAATCGACCCGCAGCAATGGGACGCCCTGCTGCCGGACGCCCAACCCTTTCTGCGCCATGTCTTTCTCTCCACCCTGGAAGACAGCGGCAGCGTGGGCGGCCGCAGCGGATGGCACCCGGCGCACCATGTCCTGCGAGGGGAGGGTGGCGAACTGCGCGCTGCGCTGCCCGCCTACCTGAAGAGTCATTCCTACGGCGAGTACGTGTTCGACTGGGCCTGGGCCGATGCCTGCCAGCGCGCCGGCATCCGCTACTATCCCAAGCTGCTGGCGGCAGTGCCCTTCACCCCGGTGGGTGGAGCGCGGTTGCTGGCGGTGGATGACGCGGCGGCCAGCGAACTGCTCGACGCGGTAGTGGCCGATGTGGCCGCTGACGGCCTGTCCGGGCTGCATATCAACTTCACCGATGCCTTCGCTGACCATCACCTGCGCGGCCGCGAGGGTTGGCTGGAGCGCCTGGGTTGCCAGTTCCACTGGCGCAACCACGGCTATCGGGACTTCCAGGACTTTCTCGATGCGCTGAGTTCGCGCAAGCGCAAGCAGATCCGCAAGGAGCGCGAGCAGGTGGCGGGGCAGGGGATCGACTTCCAGTGGCGCGCGGGCCATGAATTGCACGAGGCGGATTGGGATTTCGTCTATGCCTGCTATGCCAATACCTACCGGGTGCGTGGCCAGGCGCCCTACCTCACGCGGACATTCTTCAGCCTGCTGGCCGAGCGGATGCCGGAGTCGATTCGGGTAGTGCTGGCGTTGCAGGCCGGCAGGCCGGTGGCCATGGCTTTTTCACTGCTGGGCGGGGATACCCTGTATGGCAGGTACTGGGGCTGCCTGGCGGAGTTCGACCGGCTGCATTTCGAAACCTGTTTCTACCAGGGCATGGAGCACGCAATCACCGCCGGCCTGCAGCGTTTCGACGCCGGCGCCCAGGGCGAGCACAAGTTGATTCGGGGATTCGAGCCGGTGATCACCCGCTCCTGGCACTGGCTGGCCCATCCGGGCTTGCGAGCCGCGGTGGACGATTTCCTGGTGCAGGAGCGGGGCGGGGTGCTGGCCTACGCCGAGGAGGCGCGTGGCCTGCTGCCATATCGGCGGGATTGATCAGCCGATCTGGTTGTTGTCGGGGGCGACGTCGACTTGGCTGGAAAGGGTAACGTCAGCGGCGGCGAGGTCGACCTGGCTGGCGATGGTGCCGTCAGCGGTGGTGCCGCCCCATTCGAGGAAGCGGAGCTTGCGCACTTCACCCTCGCTGTCTTCGTAGACAAGGGTCACCGGGACTACGCCCGTCTTGTCGGACGTGTCGGTGCGGTGCAGCACCTTCTGGATATCGACTTCCATTCCATAGTGGTAGTCCACGGCCGGCAGGGCGGCACCGTGGTTCTGGTTCTGAATGCCATCCTGGGCGAATACGCTGGGCGCGAGGCTAGAGAGCAGGGCGCTGACAACCGAGGCCATTTTCATAAGGCTTGTATTCCTCTGTTGGGTTTCGCTTACGAGGGACTTCATCTGACCCGCTTAGAACTTTTAGTTCAACCGTCGTCTTCGGCGATTCTGGATTTGAGCGTTTTTTGACCAGTCGCAATCGCCCGTGCTTGAGGCGCTGCGACCGTTTGTCGCGGGGAGTGAATTTTTTTCGTTTCTGGTCTGTCGGGGCGTGGATTTCGCCCCGGTTAAACCGTTTGTCTGGTGAAATCGCCTGGCAGAAGCTGGATAGATCAGCTGTTACTGGCGTGGCTGCCCCACTCGAGGAAGCGGACCTTGTGCAGTTCGCCCTTGCTGTCCTCGTAGACCAGGGTGACCGGCACCACGCCGCTGCGCTGGGAGGCGTCGGTGCGGTACAGGACGCGCTGCACGTCCAGTTCCATGCCGTAGTGGTAGTCGACTGCGGGGATGCCCGCGCCCGGTTCCCGATGGAAATCCTGGGCGAACACGCTGGGGGCGAGGCTGGCGAGTACTGCGCTGACGGCGGATGCGATCTTCATGGGCTGATCCTCTCTGGGGTCCGTTGGCGGTTCCGGGGGGAACCGGATACGGGGCCCATATGACCAGCCGCGGGCGTCCAGCAGAAATCATCGCTCCTTGTAGTGCAGATCAGCCGTGTCGATAGTGGGACTCCGGCCCGCCTCATTCCACGCCGACGAAACCGCCGGTCTGGTGCTGCCAGAGGCGTGCGTAGAGGCCGCTGTGTTCCAGCAGTTCGGCATGGCTGCCGCTTTCCACTACCCGACCCTTGTCCAGCACCACCAGGCGGTCCATGCGGGCAATGGTGGACAGGCGGTGGGCGATGGCGATCACCGTCTTGCCGTGCATCAGGGTTTCCAGGCTTTCCTGGATGGCCGCTTCCACTTCCGAGTCCAGGGCCGAGGTGGCTTCGTCGAGGATCAGGATGGGCGCGTCCTTGAGCAGCACGCGGGCGATGGCGATGCGTTGGCGCTGTCCGCCGGAGAGCTTCACCCCCCGTTCGCCCACATGGGCGTCGAAACCGCGGCGTCCGGCTGAATCGGAAAGCAGCGGTACGAACTCGTCGGCGCGGGCCTTGCGCACCGCCTCGCGCAAATCGGCGTCACTGGCGCCGGGGCGGCCGTAGAGCAGGTTGTCGCGGATGGAGCGGTGCAGCAGCGAGGTGTCCTGGGTGACCATGCCGATCTGCGCGCGCAGGCTTTCCTGGGTCACCTGGGCGATGTCCTGGCCGTCGATGAGGATGCGCCCGCCTTCGAGGTCGTAGAGCCGCAGCAGCAGGTTGACCAGGGTCGACTTGCCGGCGCCCGAAGGCCCCACCAGGCCGATCTTCTCGCCGGGTCGCACGCGCAGGTCGAGGTTCTCGATCACGCCACTGCCCTTGCCGTAGTGGAAGTCGACGTGCTCGAAGCGCACCTCGCCCTGGCGTACCGCCAGAGGCTTGGCATCCGGGCGATCGGTCACCTGGCGCGGCACCGAGATGGTCTGCATGCCGTCCTGCACCTGGCCGATGTTGTCGAAGATGCCGGTGACCACCCACATGATCCAGCCGGACATGTTGATGATGCGGATCACCAGCCCGGTGGCCAGGGCGATGGCGCCGACGCTGATCAGCCCCTGGTTCCACAGCCAGAGGGCCAGGCCGCAGGTGGTGACGATCAGCAGGCCGCCCATGCCGGTGATGGTGGCGTCCATGCTGGTGATCACCCGCGCCATCGCCTGGGTCTTGCGGGTCTGCTCGTCGATGGCTTCGCGGGCGTAGTCCTCTTCCTTGCGGGTGTGGGCGAAGAGCTTGAGGGTGGCGATGTTGGTATAGCCGTCGACGATGCGCCCCATCAGCCGCGAGCGCGCGTCGGAGGATTCCACCGAGCGCTGCTTGACCCGTGGGACGAAGTAGAAGATCGCGCCGATGTAGCCGGCGATCCAGACCAGCAGGGGCAGCATCAGGCGCCAGTCGGCCTCGGCGAACAGCACCAGGGAACTGAGGGCGTAGATCAGCACGTGCCAGAGGGCGTCCACCGCCTGCACCGCCGAGTCGCGCAGGGAGTTGCCGGTCTGCATGATGCGCTGGGCGATACGTCCGGCGAAGTCGTTCTGGAAGAAGCCCAGGCTCTGCTTGAGCACATAGCGGTGGCTCTGCCAGCGGATCAGGTTGGTCAGGCTGGGGTTGATGGCCTGGTGCACCAGCAGGTCGTGCAGGCTGTTGAACAGCGGCCGCAGGATCAGGGCGACCACGGCCATCCACAGCAGCTCGGGACCGTGCCGGGCGAAGAGTTCGCCGCCGGGAGTGGCCTGCACCAGGTCGACGATGCGGCCGAGGAAGCTGAACAGCGCCACTTCGATCAGGGCCACGATCAGGCCTACCAGCAGCAGGGCGCTGAAGACCGGCCAGACCTGGCGCAGGTAGTGGACGTAGAAACGCAGCACGTTGCGCGGGGGCATCTCGTCTGGCGCCTGGCGGAAGACGTCGATCAGGCGCTCGAAGCGTTGAAAGAGCATGGCGAGTCCATCCGAAGGGGAGCAGTCGGCCCGGGCGTCCTGCCCGGGCCGAGCGGGATCAGAGCCGCTTGGCGGAGAGTATCACCACCGGCTGCAGCGGGACGTTCTGGTACATGCCGCGATTGCCGGTGGGCACGCTGGCGATCTGATCGACCACGTCCATGCCGCGCACCACCTTGCCGAACACGGCGTAGCCGAAGTCGCGGCTGCCGTGGTCGAGGAAGGCGTTGTCCTTGTGGTTGATGAAGAACTGGCTGGTGGCCGAGTCGACTGCCTGGGTGCGGGCCATGGCCAGGGTACCGCGGACATTGCGCAGGCCGTTGTCGGCCTCGTTCTTGATGGGCTCGCTGGTGTCCTTCTGGTTGAGTTCGGCATCGAAGCCGCCGCCCTGGATCATGAAGCCGGGGATGACGCGGTGGAACACGGTGCCGTTGTAGAAGCCGGCGTCCACGTAGTCGAGGAAGTTCTTCACGCTCACCGGCGCCTTATCGGCGTCCAGCTCCACCTCGATTTCCCCGGCGCTGGTGGTCAGCAGCACGTGGGGCTTGTCGGCGGCCAGCAGGTTGACGGAGACCAGCAGGGCGCAGGCGCCCAGGATGAGTTTCTTCAGCATGGGTTTTGGTCCTTGTTGCGTTCCACTTCGTTGATGAAGTCGAGCAGGGTGGCGTTGAAACGTTCGGGTTGGTCCAGCGGCGTGGCGTGGCGGGAGTTTTCGATGACCACCAGGCGGGCATTCGGCATCTCCCGCACGTAGGCCTCCTTCTGGGAGACCGGTGTGTAGTCGCGGTCGGCGGTGATCACCAGGGTCGGGCAGCGGATGCGCTCCAGGCGGTCGCGTACGCCCCAGCCGATGATGGCGTCGAGGGACGCGAGGTAGGCGCGCTTGTCGTTCTGCGGCCAGCGTTCCTCGATCTTGCGTCGCAGCTCTGCCTGTTCGGGGAGCGGGAACAGCAGTTGGCCCAGGGCCCGGGCGATCGTCTCCAGGCTGAGCAGGCGCGAGAGTGTCCAGCGCTTGGCGATCTCGAGGCAGTCCTTCGGCGAACGGGGTTTCACCTCGGGACCGCTGTTGACTATGGTCAGGCTGCGCAGCAGTGCGGGCTGGTCGACGCCCAGCTGGAAACCGATCATGCCGCCCATGCTGATGCCCACCAGATGCACGTCGATCAACCCCAGGTGCTCGATCAGCGCAGCCACGTCCGCGGCGAAGGTGGCGATGCGGTAGCGCTCCCGGGGCTTGTCGGAGCGGCCGTGTCCGCGCATGTCCAGGGCGATGACCCGGTAATGCTCGGCGAGGACGGGAATCTGGTATTCCCAGTCGCGGGTACTGGAACCCAGGCCGTGGATAAGCAGGACCGGCATGCCGTGACCATAGTCCTCGTAGTGCAACTGGCAGCCGTCGTTGTCGAAGTAGGACATGCGCGACCTCCTGTCAGACGCTGGAAACCGGGGCCGCAAAGGGGGCGTCCAGCGGGGCCGAGTCGAAGTTCTTGATCAGCTCGACCAGGATCTGCGACGCCGGGCCGAGGGCCTTGTCCTTGTTGGCGTAGAGATAGAACGAGGGATGACGGCTGCCGCCCTGTTCCAGGGGCAGCGGCTTGAGCTGGCCTTCCTTCAGCTCACGCTCGATCAGGTGGCGCGGCAGCCAGGCGAAGCCCAGGCCGCTGCTGACGAAGTTGGTGGCGGTGGACAGGCTGCCCACCGTCCAGCGCTGTTCGGCGCCCAGCCAGCCGACGTTGCGCGGTTGCGTGCGGCCCGTGTCGCGGATCACCACTTGCAGCTGGCTTTCCAGGTCCTGGAAACTCAGCTGCCGTTGCAGCCGGTGCAGGGGATGGTCGGGGTGCGCGACCGCGATGAATTCCACCGAGCAAAGGCCGGCGCCCAGGTAGCCCTGGATGTCCAGGGTGGTGATGGCCAGGTCCGCCGAGCCCTCCAGCAGTACCTCCTCGACGCCGGAGAGCACCTCTTCGCGCAGGCGTACGCGGCAGCCGCGGCTCTGCGGCATGAAGGCGGAGAGGGCGCGCACCAGGCGGGCGTTGGGGTAGGCCGCGTCCACCACCAGGCGTACCTCGGCTTCCCAGCCCTGTTCCATGTGATGGGCCAGCTCTTCCAGTTGGCTGGCCTGCTTGACCAGTTGCCGCGAGCGGCGCAACAGCACTTCTCCGGCCTCGGTCAGCACCGCCTTGCGGCCTTCGATACGCAATAGCGGGACGCCCAGCTGTTCCTGCATGCGCGCAACCGTGTAGCTGACCGAGGATTGCGAGCGGTGGGTGGCTTCGGCGGCCTGGGCGAAACCGCCGTGGTCCACCACCGCCTGCAGGGTTCGCCACTGGTCCAGGGTTACGCGCGGGGCTTTCATGCTGTGCTGCTCCTCTAGCTGCTTATACCGGCGGATCGCGCGCGCCCATGGCGCTGATTCCGCTTGCGGCGCTCTGTTAAGCTGGCGCCCTCTGCACTGGAGATCGCCCATGAAAAAGCTGTGCTGTGCCTTGTTCGCCCTGCTGCCAACCCTGGCCTTCGCCTACCCCATCGAGGTGGAGAAGCAGTACAACGGCGCGGAGATCGTCTACGACACCACGGACATCGACCACAACCTGGCCGCCATCAATATCCAGAACGTCGGCGGAACCACGGCCGAGTGCAAGGCGGTGTTCGTCAACGGCCCGGAAACCCCCAAGGTGCGCAAGGCCGTCATCGAGAGCGGCAAGAGCGCCTACCTGACCGCCAATTTCCAACGCTCGGTGATCAAGCTGCGGATCAGGCTGACCTGCAATCCCAAGTGACGAACAAGGTGTTGGGCACAGAAATGCAGCCTAGTGCCCCTCCTGCCATAAATCAACTTTCTTGATATTTTTAGGCGGATATTTACGCTTTTTTATCGATTCGTGACTGCCTAATCTGCGCTCCATCGACGCACTCAACCCCCGATGGAGGTAGCCCAAATGTCCCGCGTACTCGTCATCGAAAGCAGCGCCCGCCAGCAAGGTTCCGTTTCCCGCCAGCTCACCCAGGACTTCATCGCCCAGTGGCAGGCTGCCCATCCGGCCGATGAGATCAAGGTTCGCGATCTCGCCGTCGACCAGGTGCCGCACCTCGATGCCGACCTGCTGGGTGGCTGGATGAAGCCCGCCGACCAGCAGAGCGAAAGCGAGAAGGCCGCCCTGCAGCGCTCCAACCTGCTGACCGAGGAACTGCTGGCCGCCGACGTGCTGGTCATGGCCGCCCCCATGTACAACTTCGCCATCCCCAGCACCCTGAAGTCCTGGCTCGACCATGTGCTGCGCGCCGGCGTCACCTTCAAGTACACCGAGACCGGCCCGAAAGGCCTGCTCACCGGCAAGCGCACCATCGTCCTCACCGCGCGCGGCGGCATCTACTCCGGCAGCCCGATGGACCACCAGGAACCCTACCTGCGCCAGGCCATGAGCTTCATCGGCATCCACGACGTGACCTTCGTCCATGCCGAGGGCCTGAACCTGGGCAGCGAGTTCCAGGAAAAAGGCCTGGCCGCGGCCAAGGCCCAACTGGCCCAGGTGGCTTGATCCTCTCGCATCCACTGCTGCTCCTCCTGGTGCGCCATGCGCACCCGTCCAACCCGGCCTGGAAGCAGGCCGGGTTTTTTTGTTTCCGAGTCCGCAAGGGCAGGCCTGCGGCCCGCTTGGCGAATGAATTCGCCCCTACAAGTTTTCCAGTCGCGCACCAGATTTCCGGCTCGGCACAGACAGCGCCCTCTCCCTTCAGGGAGAGGGCGGGGGAGAGGGTGGACAGAACAAGTACGGGGCGTTCGCGAATGAATTCGCTCCTACAACAGAAGAAGGATGCCGTTTTCAACAATGCCGAAGCCGGGTCTGCCCGGATGGTCAGCTTTCCCGATTGATAAGCTTTTCCTCGCGGCAAGGAAGGCGTATGTTCGCCGGCCGCTTTGCGAGGCCCGAAATGATTTCACTCCATTCCCTTTCCCGCGTGCCGAGGCGGCCATGAGGTTGTCCGGTCGTGGCGTCGCGCTGTCGCTGACGGCGTCCGTGCTGTTCGCCCTGATGCCCGGCTACGTGCGCGAACTGGCGCCGCTGGACGGCGTGCAGGTGTTCGCCCAGCGGGTTCTCTGGTCGATTCCCGCGGTGCTGCTCCTGCTGCTGTTCACCCGTCAGTGGCCGGCCTTCGTGGCGGTGCTCGGGCGCCTGCGGCGCGAGCCCCTGCTGCTGGCCGCGCTGCCGCTGTCGGCCCTGCTGATCGGCCTGCAATGGGGGTTGTTCCTCTGGGCACCGCTGCAGGGGCGGATGCTGGAAGTGTCCCTTGGCTACTTCCTGCTGCCCCTGGCGATGGTCGTGGCCGGCCGGGTGTTCTATGCCGAGCGCCTGCGTCCCTTGCAGCTGCTGGCGGTGGGTTGCGCGGTGCTGGGAGTGCTCCATGAACTCTGGCTGACCCGCGCCTTCTCCTGGCTGACCCTGGTCACCGCCCTGGGCTACCCGCCGTACTTCATGCTGCGCCGCTGGATGCGGCTGGATGCCTTGTCCGGCTTCATCCTGGAAATGGCGGTGCTGGCGCCCCTGGCCATCTGGCTGATCATGAGTTTCTCGCCGCCGGGCGCCTTCAGCCAGGCACCGCAGCTCTGGTGGCTGATTCCCGGCCTGGGGCTGCTGGGCACCTTGGCCTTCGCCGCCATGATGGCCTCCAGCCGCCTGCTGCCCATGGGGCTGTTCGGGATCCTCGGCTACGTGGAACCGGTACTGCTGTTCGCGGTGGCGGTGACCTTCCTCGGCGAGGCCTTCGACCCGGCGCAGCTCTGGACCTACCTGCCGATCTGGCTGGCGGTGCTGCTGATCGGCTGGGACAGCGCCGTGCTGTTGCGCAGGCAGGCCCGGAAAGGTTTCTGAGCAGGGCCGTTCAACGGCCCGCCAGGGCCTCCAGCACATGGTCCCGCAGCAGCGGGGCCAGATTCTCCGGATGTGGCTCGCCGGGCTCCAGCCAGGCCAGCTCTTCCAGTTCGGCGGCCACGTCCACCGCGTGGGGCAGGCGGGCGACGAAGATTTCGGCATCGATCCAGGTGTTCGCTTCATTGGCTGCCGGCGCATGGAAGCGGCCCAGGGGCGTCAGGGCCGATGTCTCCAGGCGCAGCCGGAGCTCCTCCCAGAGTTCACGTTGCAGGGCTTGGACCGGGCTTTCGCCGGGCTCGCGCTTGCCGCCGGGCAGCATCAGTGCGTGGGTGCCGCGCTTGCGTACCAGCAGCAGGCGGTCGTGGGGGTCCAGCAGGCAGGCGGCGGCGATATTCAGTGTGGTCATGGCGTCTCGAGCTTGGCGGGCGGGTGCAACTGCACCACGCCGGTGGGGGCAAGGTGCGCAGAGCATATTGCGCGGCAGGTTTTCTGTCGCCCGTTCGCTCGGAAATCGGGCGTTCGGCCGCGACTCCGGGTAACCTATGCAGCTATTTACGCTTTCGACCGAGGTAACCCAGTGTTCTCCCAATTCGCCCTGCACGAACGTCTGCTCAAGGCCGTTGCCGAACTCAAATTCGTCGAGCCGACCCCGGTGCAGGTGGCGGCCATCCCGCCGGCCCTGGAAGGGCGCGACCTGCGGGTGACTGCCCAGACCGGCAGCGGCAAGACCGCCGCCTTCGTCCTGCCGTTGCTCAATCGCCTGATCGGCGAAGCCAAGCCGCGGGTGCGCATCCGTTCGCTGATCCTGCTGCCGACCCGCGAGCTGGCCCAGCAGACCCTGAAGGAAGTCGAGCGCTTCTCCCAGTTCACCTTCATCAAGTCCGGCATCGTCACCGGCGGCGAAGGCTTCAAGGAGCAGGCGGCCATGCTGCGCAAGCTGCCCGACGTGCTGATCGCCACCCCGGGGCGACTGGTGGAGCACCTCGATGCCGGCAACCTCGACCTGCGCGAAGTGGAAGTGCTGGTGCTCGACGAGGCCGACCGCATGCTCGACATGGGCTTCGCCGAGGACATGCAGCGCATCACCGAGCTCTGTGCCAACCGTGAGCAGACCCTGCTGTTCTCCGCCACCACCGGCGGCAACGCCCTGCGCGAAGTGACCGCCAAGGTGCTGCGCGACCCGCTGCACCTGCGCCTGAACAGCGTCGACCAGCTCAACGAGAACACCCGCCAGCAGATCATCACGGCCGACCACCCCGAGCACAAGGAACAGCTGGCGCGCTGGCTGCTGGCCAACGAGACCTACCAGAAGGCGATCATCTTCACCAACACCCGAGCCCAGGCCGACCGTCTCTACGGCCACCTGGTGGCCGGCGGCTACAAGGCCTTCGTGCTCCACGGCGACAAGGACCAGAAGGACCGCAAGCTGGCCATCGAGCGGGTGAAGCAGGGCGGCACCAAGGTGCTGGTGGCCACCGATGTCGCCGCACGCGGCCTGGATATCGAAGGCCTGGACCTGGTGATCAACTTCGACATGCCGCGCTCCGGCGACGAGTACGTACACCGTGTCGGCCGCACCGGCCGTGCCGGCGGCGAGGGCCTGGCGATCTCGCTGATCTGCCATAACGACTGGAACCTGATGTCGAGCGTCGAGCGCTACCTCAAGCAGAGCTTCGAGCGCCGCGTCATCAAGGAACTCAAGGGCACCTACAGCGGCCCGAAGAAGGTCAAGGCGTCCGGCAAGGCCGCCGGCACCAAGAAGAAAAAGACCGAGAAGAAGGGCGACAAGAAGGCTCCCGCCAAGGCCGCCGCGCCCAAGCGCAAGCCGAGCAAGCCGCGCGAGGAGTCCCGCGTGGTCAGCGGCGATGGCATGGCGCCGCTCAAGCGCAAGAAGCCGGCGGCGGAGTAAGTCTTGTCACTGGAACTCGCCTGGCCCGTCCAGGCGCTGTTGCTGGTCTACCTGCTGATGAGCCTGTTGTGCTTCGTCGCCTACTGGCGTGACAAGCGCCTGGCCGTCGTTGGCCAGCGGCGGATTCCCGAGGCCCGCCTGCACCTGCTGGAACTCTTCGGTGGCTGGCCGGGCGGCCTGCTGGCCCAGCGGCTGATCCGCCACAAGAACCGCAAGCCGGCCTACCAGGTGAAGTTCTGGCTGATCGTGGCGATGCACCTGGGAGCGCTGGGGTATTGGCTGCTGGGATGAGCCGGGGTGGACCTGCGGTCCACTTGGCGAATGAATTCGCCCCTACAGGAAACGCACCACGGCCTAGCCTGCTAGCTGGAGTAGGGCTGTAGGAGCGAGCTCTGCTCGCGAATCCAGGCACCGAGTATTTCGCGAGCAGAGCTCGCTCCTACGAAGGTGTCCTCGTCAACCTTCAGGGCACCAACACTATCTTCCCGTCCCGCTCGCCACCGGCCGCGGCGGCCACGGCTTCCTTGATCCGGCTGATGTCGTAGGTGGCGGCGATGCGCGCCTTGAGCTTGCCGCTGGCGATCAGCTGGATCAGCTCGCCGAACAGCTGCATCTGCTGCTGTGGGGTGGCCTGGCGGAACCAGCGGGCAAGCCAGAAGCCCTTCAGGGTCACGTCGCGGAACACGAAGGAACCGGGGTTGACCTGGCAGGGCTCGCCGCTCATGCGGCCATAGTTCACCAGCACGCCGCCTTCGGCCAGGCTGGCGGCCAGGTGGTCGGTGGCGGCGCCGCCCACGGCGTCGATGCCCAGTTTCACCGGCGCGCCGCCGGTGGCCTCGCGCACACGCCCGGGCAGGTCGGGGCCGTCCACCAGCACCAGATCGCCGCCTTCGGCCTGCACGGCCGCCACTGCCGAATCGCGGCGCACCACATTGATCGTCTTCAGGCCACGGATCTTCGCCAGCTGGATCAGGTAGCTGCCCACGCCCGAGTTGGCGGCGTTCTGGATCACCCAGTCGCCCGGCTGCAGGTCGACGAAGTCGCGCAGCATCAGGTAGGCCGTGGGTGGGTTGACGGTGAGCATCGCCAATTGCTGCGGGTCGGCGCCGGGCAGGGCAATCAACTGCTTCGCGTCGGCGATCAGGTGGGTGCGCCAGGTGCCGCAACCCACCGGCAGCAGCACGGTCTGGCCCGGTTTGAGGTTGGCGACGTCGGCGGCGACTTCCAGCACCTCGCCCACGCCCTCGTTGCCGCCGACGGCGGGCAGCGGCGGCAGCATGCCGTATTCGCCGGTCAGGGTGAGTACATCGGAGGGGTTGATGGGGGCCGCCAGCACCTTCACCAGCGCCTGGCCGGCGGCCACCGGCGGCAACTCGAATTCCACTGCCTCGATCACGTCCTGGGGCACGGGGCCACGGGTCTTGTATTCGGCTTTGAGCATGACGCTTCTCCTGGCGGCTCTGGGGGGAGCCTGAGTCTAGCCGCTGGCGCGCGCGAGGCGCTGAATCCCCCGGCATTTGCGGCGTTGATGGCATGGCGCGATATGGATGCTGGAGGTCGCTCTGGAGCCGGTCCGGGGCGGAACCTTTGCTAGGTTCGGCGGCGAAGCTGGAGCAGGGCTTCCTCCCGTCACATATAAAGGAATAAGAAGAATGAAGATCGCCAAGACACTGATGTCCGCCGTACTCAGCCTGGGCCTGGCCGGCGCCGCCCAGGCCGCCACCGAGCTGAAGCACTGGCCGGAACCCGCAGCCAAGCAGTTGGACGCGCTGATCGCCAAGCACGCCAACCAGGGCAACTTCGCCGTATTCGACATGGACAACACCAGCTACCGCTACGACCTGGAGGAGTCCCTGCTGCCTTTCCTGGAGATGAAGGGCGTGCTCACCCGCGAGAAGCTCGACTCCTCGCTCAAGCTGATCCCCTTCAAGGACGTGAAGGGTCACAAGGAAAGCCTCAACAGCTACTACTACCGGCTCTGCGAGGTGGACGACCTGGTCTGCTACCCCTGGGTCGCCCAGGTGTTCTCCGGCTTCACCCTGCGCGAGCTGAAGGGCTACGTCGACGAGCTGATGGCCTACGGCAAGCCGGTCCCCGCCACCTATTACGAAGGTGACGAGGTGAAAACCATCGAGATCAACCCGCCGAAGGTCTTCAGCGGACAGAAGGAGCTGATGAACAAGCTCAGCGAGAACGGCATCGAGGTCTACATCATGACCGCGGCCCTGGAGGAGCTGGTGCGCATGGTCGCTTCGGACCCGAAGTATGGCTACAACGTGAAGCCGGAGAACGTCATCGGCGTCACCACCCTGCTGAAGGACCGCAAGAGCGGCGCCGTGACCACCAGCCGCAAGCAGATCACCGATGGCCGGTATGACCAGCAGGCCAACCTCGACCTGGAGCTGACCCCCTATCTCTGGACCCCGGCCACCTGGATGTCCGGCAAGCATGCGGCGGTGCTCACCTACATCGATGAATGGAAGAAGCCGATCCTGGTGGCGGGCGATACCCCCATCAGCGACGGCTACATGATGTTCCATGGCACCGATGTCGGCAAAGGCGGCATCAACCTCTGGATCAACCGCAAGGCCAAGTACATGGACCAGATCACCGCCATGCAGAAGAAGAATGCCGAGGCCCAGGCCAGGCAGGGCCTGCCGGTGACGGCGGACAAGAACTGGGTGGTGGTGACGCCCGAACAGATCCAGTAACGCGCGGACCAGTGCTGCAAGCGGCCGCCCCAAGGGCGGCCGCTCTGCTTTGCACTAGAGTGATTCCTGTCGGCCCGATCGGTGAGTCCGGCTGTCTCGGCCGGACAGTGAAGCCGCGCATCCTGGCTGGTACCTTGCGGGCCCTGCTCGGACCCTGTCATGGAGTGATCGATGAAGTACCTGGCGCTTGCCCTCAGCCTGTGCCTGGCCGGCCTGCCATCTGCGGCCCTGGCCTGGTCCAACCACGCCCCGGGCACCGCCCTGGCGCTGGCCGGCCTGCCCCAGGTCAAGGAAGCGCCGCCGGTGGAGGTGGAAACCCTGGAGTCCTTCCTGGAGGAGGAAGGTGTTGCCCTGGAGCAGTTCCTGGACGAGCAGGAGGAGTTCTTCCGCGAAAATCTGCCGGACTATCCGGCCCGGCCTGACGACCTGCGCTGGATTCCCACCCACGGTGGCGACCATCGTCGGGTTTTCCTGATGGCGCTGCGGGTGAACCCCGAGATCAGACTGGCCTACTTCGTCCAGGCCCTGCCGGACATGGACTGGAGTGGCCGGACGCCCCTGGACGCCGCCGACGTGATGGTGTTCCACAAGCTCAGTCCATGGCACGAATGGCGTTTCTATCGGGTCCGGCCCGGCGAGAAGCTGCCGGCGCTGGCGGTGGTGGCCAGCGCCGCCGACGAACCGGATTACGGCCACGACATCAACCTGTTCAGCGACAACCCCGGCGAAGTGGGAAGCCGCTACAACTTCGGCAAGCAGCCCTTCGGCGATGCCCGCTTCGAGTATTCGTCCCAGGCCCCCTTCCATATCGGCTATTACCACGAGGACGAACTCATCTACCGCGCCGCGCCCTATCTGTCGCGGGCCTATCCCGAGGTGCGGGTGTACCAGTTCCTCGGCCTGGCGCGCTTCGCTTTCGAGAGCGGCCATCCCTACTGGGGCTACCGCTTTCTCGGCTGGGGCCTGCACTACATCCAGGACCTGACCCAGCCCTACCACGCCAAGGCCTTGCCGGGGCACGGCACCTCCCGGCTGGTGTGGATCGCACTCAAGGCCTCGGTCGGCATGGACAGCGACAAGCTGGCGGCCATCGAGGAGGTGGCCAGCCGCCATGTCGAAGTGGAGCAATACCAGGCCGACTGGCTGCGCAAGCTGCTGCGGGAAGGGCGCAATGACAGCCCGCTGTTGCGTGCCTACGCCGACAGCCGGGCGGATGACGAGTATCCCCCCTTCGACGGCGAGTCATTGCGCCAGGTGGTATCCCAGGAGGCCTACGATACCGCCGACGACTTCGACGCGCGCATCGCCCACTGGCTGGCTGGTGGCCAGGGGCTGGCGGGTTTCAGCCAGGGCAACCGGCTGGCGCCGCTGCCCGACGACGTCATGCTGGATCAGGCGTTGGTGCGGCTGATCCGGCACTTCG
Organism: Pseudomonas sp. GCM10022186; assembly: GCF_042656385.1. Classification (NCBI taxonomy): domain Bacteria; kingdom Pseudomonadati; phylum Pseudomonadota; class Gammaproteobacteria; order Pseudomonadales; family Pseudomonadaceae; genus Pseudomonas; species Pseudomonas sp. GCM10022186. The sequence goes on along the minus strand of NZ_JBHSOU010000010.1, from coordinate 61,480 downwards.
GCAGCCACAGCCGCAACGCCGTACGCGCGACCTTGCCCTAGCCGGGGCCGGGGGCGGAGCATCTGGTCCTGGTCGGCAGCCAGGCTCTGTCCGAGGGCACCCTTGCGGGTGAGCAGGCATGCTACTGTGCTGCGATCCGGCCAACCCCGCTCCCCGCTGCTACAGGGGGCGGAAGCGGCCGGCAAGGGCCCCGCACGGGTTCGGAAACCGCCAGAGGTCCCCATGGAGTCCACGATACCCCGCAACAAACCACCCAAGCGGCCGACCCAGGCCCGCGCCCGCCCCACGGACGAAGCCATCTACGAAGCCTTTGTCCGCGTCCTTCGACAACGCGGCTGGAGCGCTTTGACCACCCGCGCCGTCGCCCTGGAAACCGGTGTGGCGGTGAGCACCCTTTACGACGCTTTCCCCAGCAAGGAGGCGCTGCTCTCCAGCTATGTCCGCCATCAGCTGGACCTGCTGCTGCAGCGCCTGGAACGCGAGGTGGTGCTGGCCACCGGCCTCGACTGGCAGACGCGCGTGCGGCGCCTGGTGCGCCTTTGCTGCGGGCAGGCAGAGGAACAGCCCCGGCCATTCTTCGATGCCGAGCTGATGGAGCTGGAGCGCGCCATCGCCGAGCCCTGGCACCATCAGCGGGTCTACCAGCAACTGGCAGGCAAGTGGCGCCAGGCCGTGGCCGCCTGTGCGGACCTGCCCCGCCAGCCCCGCCCGGAAAGCATCGATGCGCTCTTTGTCGCGGTCTGGGGCGGGCGTCGCTACGGTCTGACGGCGCAGTTGTCCACCCGGCAGGTGGAGGGCTGGTTGCTGGAGATGGAGGAGCTGTGTTGCGCACGCATCCTGATGGAACTGGCACGCGACGAGGAAGATCCGGCGTCCCACCCTCCCATGTAGGGGGATAGCGCTCTTCTATCCACCAGCAAGGCTGTGCAACACACCGCTGGTGGAAATGGATTTCCACCCTACGCCCTGGGCCGGGTTGGCAGGGCTCAGTGCGGGTGGATGTCGCTCTTTACATCCACCAACAGGGCCCGGCCGAATCCCGAAAGGTGGACCGGTGAAGCGTGGTCCACCCTACGGCCGGGCGGGAATTCGTGCGTAGGGGGGATAGCGTTTTTCTATCCCCCAGCGAGGCTGTGCAACACACCGCTGGTGGAAATGGATTTCCATCCTACGCCCTGTCGACAGGGTTCAGTGATACTGCTGCAGGCGCAGCTCGGTGCTTTCCGGCAGCACGGCGCGCTCTTCACCCGGATTCTCCAGCTCGCTCTCCAGGGCGTCCTGCTGGCGCGCCAGCAGGCCGAAGAGGGTGGTGATGGGGTGCAGCGGCCGCTTCTGCGCGACCTGGCCGGCGCTCTCGGCGGCGACGGCCGGTGCCGGCAGGAGTTCGGTGGTCACCCGGAAGTCGCTGATCTCGATCACGCCGCGGCCCTCGGCCAGCAGGTGGAAGGAGAAGGCCTTGCGTGCTTCGGGGTTGTCGAAGGCGAAGTCGATCTTCAGCGGCTTGCCCTTTTTCAGCAGCGGCAACTCGGGAATCGGCAGGGCCACGTCGCGCTCGAACTCCTTGGCCTTCAGCCGCAGTTGGGCGCCCTGGCGGTCCATGCGCAGCACCTTGATGGTCATTTGCACACTGGTGCGGCTGTTCTTCGGCAGCTCCATGTACTGCGCGCCGATCAGGTTGTCGGCCCAGTCATCCCTGGCCTTCTCCTTCAGGCGGATGCGCTCGCGGGTGGCGAACTGGTATTCCTGGCCGAGGGTGCCGCCCATGAGCGACTGGTCCAGCAGCGCGGCGCGCTGGGCGATCACGCGGGCTTTCTTGCCGCTGTAGCCGCCCAGGTAGCGTGCTTCGTCGGCAATGAACCCCTCGCTCTGGTAGCGCCGGCAGACCTGGCGGAAGTCGCACTCGGTGAAGGTGTCCTTGCCATCGTGGAAGCGCAGCTTGCCGTTGGTGTAGGACATCATCTCGCGGCCCGTGGCGTAGTCACGGAACAGCGAGCGGCCGGAAAGGTTCTGCGGTACCCGGTAACCGAAGTAGTCGAGGATGGAGGTGGTCAGGTCGACGTGGCCGTAGACGCCGCCCTTGATCGGCGGCAGCGCGGCCTGCTCCGGCGCCAGCACCAGGTTGAAGCCCCAGGCCGAGGCGAGGCGGACGTTCTCGATGCCGTGGGACTCGTCCGAGGTGACGATGACCAGGGTGTCCTTCAGCACGCCCTGTTTTTCCAGGCCGGCCAGGAAGGCGTCCACCGCGTCATCCAGGTAGGCGATGGCGGCCTTCTTCGAATCCGGATAACGCATCAGGTATTCGGTCGGGGCCGAGTACGGCTGGTGAGTGCCGACGGTGAGCAGGGTGAGCATCCAGGGCTTCTTCTGCTGGCGCAGTTGTTTCACATAGGTCAGGGCGCCCTCGAAAAACGCCTTGTCATCCATGCCCCAGGGGAATTCCAGGTAGGCCTTGTTGCGGAACCAGTCGCGCCCCCGGGTCTTGTCGAAGCCCATCTGCGGCATGATCTTGTCCTTGGCCATGAAGCGCAGCCCGGCGCCCTGCAGGAAATGGGTGCTGAAACCGTGCTGGTGCATCTGCGCGGGCAGGCAGGCCTTCGCGCGGGCCGGGTTGTTCAGCAGCTCCAGCCCCTTGGGAGTGCCCGAGTCCAGCTTGCTGTAGTCGCCGCAAAGCATGGCGTACAGGCCGCGGATGGTCTGGTGGCTGTGCAGCACGTAGTCCGGCGTGGTCATGGCGCGTTCGGCCCAGGCGCTGAGCTTGGGCATCAGCGAATCCTGGTAGCTGCTGTTGATCGCCGCACGGTTGGCGGCGATATAGGCGCCGGGGATGCCTTCCAGGGTGATCACCAGCACGTTGCGCGCACGGCCGGGACCGGCGAGCAGGGGCGTACCCTCGAGATCCAGGCGCGCCAGGCCGGCGATATCCGGCGGGTTCTCCGGCTGGTCGCCATCGAGCCAGTCCTCGACCGCCAGCTGGCCGCTATTCACGGCGCTGGCCATCAGCTTGTGGGGCAGGTTGAACAGCTTCCACTGGTCGGCATCGCTGGGCTGCACGTACTGCAGGGCGACGTGTCCCAGCAGCAGCGTGGCCGGTGCGGCGAGCCATTTCCAGGACAGCGGACGATGCCGGCGTCGCCAGAACAACAGGCAGGCCAGCAGGCTGGCGCCCAACGCCAGGCCCAGATACGGGTGGGCGATGCCGCCGCCCTGGGTGGAGTGGCTGACGAACTGCGGGTCGAGCAGGTATTTGAGGTCGCTCGGTTCCGGCATCCGGCCGACGGCGCCGATCAGTTCGGCATTGCCGAGAATCATCAGGCTCCAGAGCAGCATCAGCGGCAACGCCAGCAACAGCGAACGGCCGTAGAGCAGCAGCATCAGGAAGCTGCCGAAGACGAGGTCGGAGAGGTAACCGAAGGGATTGGACCAGCCCAGCCAGAAGCGGCTGGCGAGGGGAATCACCAGGAAAAGCACGCCAAGCGTTGCGAGCGATGCGAATTGCGACAGCCAGCGGCTGAGTGGGCGCACAGGAACTCCTGAGATGGGACAGTGAGAATCCGTCGGGTGATGCCGGAATACATGGGGGTCACAGTGGTGACGACACGATTCTGAAACATCGATGTGCTAGCGACCAGTAGACAGTTTTGCAGAATGAAAATTCAGGACGGTTCCGGAGATTCGCGCGCCGACGAAAGGCGGCGCTCCGCCGGGTGAATCAGGCATGCCAGCGGTTCACCCAGTGTCCCGGCCAGCGAGTAGAATGCCGCCTCGACTCAAAGAGGTAGCGAAGATGGCACTTATCGGGCGTTTCAATTCACTTCAGGTGGCCAAGCACACCGACTTCGGCCTGTACCTGGACGGCGGCCCGGACGGCGAAATCCTCCTGCCCAAGCGCTACGTGCCGAAGGACCAGCCCAGCGAAGTGGGCGACTGGCTGAACGTCTTCCTCTATCTGGATAGCGAGGACCGGCCGGTGGCCACCACCCTCAGGCCCAAGGTGCAGGTCGGCGGGTTCGCCAGCCTCAAGGTGGTGGAAATCAATCGCATCGGTCTGTTCCTCGACTGGGGCCTGCCCAAGGACCTGCTGCTGCCCCACTCCGAAGAGAAGCGCCCGCTGCAGGTGGGGGACTACTGCGTGGTACATGTCTACCTCGACAAGCGCACCCGCCGGATCACCGCGACCGCCCGCCTGGACCGCTACCTGGACAACACCCCGCCGCGCTACCGGACGGGTCAGGAAGTGGACCTGCTGGTGGCGGAGAAGACCGACCTCGGCTTCAAGGCCATCATCGAAGGCCAGCACTGGGGCCTCATCCACAAGAACGAACTGTTCAAGTTCGTACGCAGTGGCATGCGCGAAAAGGGCTACATCAAGGAGATCCGTGCCGACGGCAAGATCAGCCTGAGCCTGCAGCCGGTGGGTGTGGAGGCTGTCAGCGGCCTGGGCGAACAGATCATAGCGGCGTTGCGTGCCGAAGGCGGCGTGCTGAAGTTGTCCGACAAGAGTCCGCCGGAACTGATCAGCCAGCGCTTCGGGGCCAGCAAGGGCAACTTCAAGAAGGCGATCGGCGGCCTCTACAAGCAGGGGCTGATCCGTATCGAAGACGACCGTATCGAACTCCTCTGAGTTTCCCCGCAGGCCGCGGTTCCCGCGGCCTCGAGCACAAGGCCCCGGTCCCGCTGGCGGTTGCGGACGGGGGCTTTGCATTGCATCGGGCTTGCAAATTGCACGCCGTCAAAAGGCCGGATCGTGCGCAATGCACGGAAAAACTTGTGCAAAAATTTTGCAACCGACTGATTTATTTGGCGTTTCCGTTGTCATAGCGCAGGCATGCATGCTGCAACGGCTGCAGGAGCAATCCAATTTCTGGGAGAGAAGACATGGATCTGGATCTGGACAAGCTGATCAGCGCCTTTCCGGAATACGAGCTGAGCACCAAGCCTCGGCCGGACGGTGGCTTCGTGCTGACGCTGGAGCGCGAGGGGAAATTCTTCCAGCGCGTGGTGGCAGTCACGGCTCAGCTGGATTGGCTGGTGAGTACGCTCAAGCGCGATCTGGCGCTGGAGCATGGTGAAGTACCGCCGGTGGAGTCGCTGAAGGTACTGCACCGCAAGCCCCTGCCGCGCTATCTGCGCGCCTAGCTCCGAAGGTGGCCGCGACAGGACGTCGCGGCCGGTGTTTCAACCACTCAGGTTTCTACCCCGGAAGGAGGCAGCATGGTGTCCTCTTCCTTGCCCTTTTCCTTGCTCGACGGCGTGCGTGGCGACTCTTCGCGGGCCTCTTCCCTGTGCTTTTCTCCCAGCAGGTCCTTGGCCGATGCCTGGACTTCGTCCACCTTCTTGTTCAATTCGTTGACCGCTTCGCCGATGGCTTCCCGGGCGATCTCCTGGGCGGCCGCCTCGGCTTTTTCCGCCAGCTTGTTGGCCGACTCCTCGGCCAGGTCGCAGCCGGCGAGGCTGGCCAGCAGGCCGGCGCCGAGCAGCAGGGCGGTGAGGCGGGGGGCAGGTTTCATGCAGTGATTCTCCAGTGATGCAATACGCGGGGGCCATCATTGCCTACGGCAGGCTCCGAGGAAACAGATAGTTCGGTGATTCTGTATACGGAGGTTTCCGGTTTCCTGCGCACGAGAAAGCCCCGGGGTCCACAGCGGCGACTGAAAAGAGCCCGGGGCTTGGGGCCGGCGTCCGCCAGCCTCGAATAGACTGACCGGCGGATCGGGGCAGGGTTCCCTGCGCCTGCGCAATACGGGTTGTTTCACTAGTCTTACGGGGCAACCAGTGCGGGAGGCGGAAGCGATATGACCAAGGGGCTGCTGGTACTCTGTTCGCTGCTCCTGGCGGTCGGGCGCGCCCCGGCGCAGCCGGTGAGCTTCGACGACATCCGGCCCATCCTCCAGGCCCGCTGCGTCATGTGCCACGCCGGCGAGGCGGCGCCGCTCGGGCTGCGCCTGACCAGCCTCGATGAGCTGCTCAAGGGCAGCGCCAGCCGCCAGGTGGTCAAGAGTGGGGACCCCGCCGGCAGCGAGTTGATCCGGCGCCTGAAGGGCCTGAGCCAGCCGCGCATGCCGATGACCGGGCCGCCCTTTCTCAGCGATGCCGAAATCGCCCTGTTCGAGGGCTGGATAGCCGGCGGCCTCCAGCCCGGAAGTCGGCCGGCGGGCGCCACCGCCGAAGCGGCGCCGCTGCAGCGCCCGGCGGCGGGCCAGCCGGTGACCTACAGCCATGTGGCGCCGATCTTCGCCAGCCGTTGCGTCAAGTGCCATTCCGCCTACGGCCTGATGGGGTCGGTCCCGGAGGGCCTGCTGCTCAATTCCTATGCCGCCATCCTCGAGCGTGACGAGCGGGTGCGCGTGGTGCCCGGCGCTTCCGGCGCCAGTGAGCTGGTGCGGCGTATCCGTGGCCAATCGCAACCGCAGATGCCGTACGACGGCCCGCCCTTTCTCAGTGACGAGGAGATCCAGTTGATCGTTGACTGGATCGACCAGGGGGCGCGCGACGCCGAGGGTCGGCCCGCGCCCAGCCCGGTGGGCTCGCGGGTGCGGCTGCAGGGCGTGCTGGGAGCGGGCTGGACCCTGGATTCGGTGCAATTGGTGGTCGGTCCCGGCACGCGCATGGACAAGGCGCCAGGGATTGGCGATTACGTCGAGGTGCGCGGGCGCTGGAGCCAGGATGGGCGGGTGCTGGTGGATCGCATCCGCCGGCGCTGATCCGGGGCTGGCCGGTGTCCCGGGGGCAGCCGAGGCGGGCGGAACGCGATCAGGCCTCGGAAGGGGCGAGGGCCTTGCGTTGCTGGCGGCCGCGCAGCATCTCGGCGCCGCTGACCAGCAGGATGCCGCCTACCACCAGGACGGCGCCGATGGCGAAGGACAGGTGGATCTGCTCCCCCAGCACCAGCACGCCGAAGGTGACGCCGAACATCGGGGTCATGAAGGACAGCACCGACAGACGCGAGGCCAGGTAGCGGCGCAGCAGCCAGAACCAGCCCAGGTAGCTCACCAGGGCGATGACGATGGTCTGGAAGCCCAGGCTGACGATGGCGCGCTGGGTCAACTGCATCTCGGTCCGGCCGGTGATGAAGGCGGCCACGGCCAGCAGCAATGCGGCGCCGAACAGCTGGTAGAAGAGGGTTTTCACCGGGTTGGCGTCGGACAGCGAAGAGCCCCGGATCACCAGGGTGGTGGCACCCCAGGCCAGGGCACCGAGCAGGGCGTAGCTGTCCCCCAGCAGCATGTTGCCGGCCGGGCTTGCGCCCTTGCCGAGGAAGGCCGCCACGATGCCGCCGAAGGCCACCAGCACCCCTAGCCATTGCAGGGGCGAGAGGCGCTCCTCGGACAGCATCAGGTGCAGGCCCAGGGCGGCGAAGATCGGGGCGGTGTAGAGAAACACCGAGACGTGGGAGGCGCTGGTGTGGGTCAGTGCCTCGCCGATGAACAGGAACTCCAGGCCGAACAGCGCCCCCACCGTGATGCCCGGCAGCAGGGTGCCGTCGGCGAAGGCGCCGCGGCCCTCCTTCCACAGCACCAGGGCGCCCAGCACCAGGGCCGCGCCGCCGGAGCGGATGCCCAGTTGCAGGATGGAGGGCACGTCGTCCAGGGTCAGCTTGATCGCCACCTGCTGGAAGCCCCAGCAGATACAGAGGACGAACATCAGGCCGCAGGCGAACCAGTCCAGGGGAAGGCGGGAGGTTTTCATCGTTGAACTCGCAAGGCAGAAGGGCGCGGCAGAGGCCGCCAATGGGTGGCAGGATCGGTCTTCTGCCGCCTTGCATTCAAACGATGATTTGTCATCATGCTTTGACTTGAACTCAAAGCGAAGCCGCCATGCGTCTCCCTTCACTCATCGCCCTGCGCACCTTCGAGGTGGCAGCGCGCAGCCGCAACTTCACCGAAGCCGCCCAGGAGCTTTCCGTGACCCCGGGGGCGGTCAGCCGGCAGATCCGCCTGCTGGAGAGCGAACTGGGAGTGAGCCTGTTCGACCGCACCCGCAATACCGTGAGCCTCAACGACAACGGCCGTCGACTGGCCGCCACCGTGACCCAGGCCTTCGAATTGCTGAGCCGGGGCGCAGACGAGTTGCGTGGCCAGGACGAGGCACCCATCCACATCACCTGCGCCCCATCCATCGCCAGCCATTGGCTGATGCGTCGGCTCAACCAGTTCGCCGCGTCCAACCCGGACATCACCCTCAGCCTAGAAGCCACCGAGCAACTGGTGGACCTGGAGCGCGGCGAGGCGACCCTGGCCATACGCTTCACCACCACCGATGCGCTGGTACCCGCCAGCGAACTGCTGTTTCGCGAGGAGTTCTTCCCGGTGTGCAGTCCGGCCTACCTGGAGCAGTTCGGCCCGGTACGCGAGCCACGGGACATGCTGGGGGCGCGGCTGATCCACACCCATTGGAGAAATACCGCCAACCTGCACCTGCCGAGCTGGGAGGACTGGTTCGCCACTTACGTGGGCGAGCCGGGGCCGGTGAGGGGAGGGATGCGCTTTGGCCTGATCGGTCACGCCATCCAGGGTGCGGTGAGCGGCCAGGGGTTCGCCCTCGGTTCCACCGCCCTGGCTTTCGACGATATTGCCAATGGCCGCCTGGTGCTGCCTTTCGGCGAAGGTTGCCGCCTGTCCACGCCCTGGGCCTACCGCCTGGCCTGGAGCCGCAGATCGCCCCCGGCGGAGAAGGTGCGCCGGCTCATCGACTGGTTGCTGGCCGAGGCTCGTGCCAGCAGCGATTCCGAGTCGGAATAGGGTGGCGAGTCGAAGCGGCGGATGACGCTGGGCGTTGCATCCGCCGCCGCAAGGGGCGCTACATCATCTTGCGCAACTGGTGCAGCCGGTGGTGCAGGCCTTCGGCCCAGTCCGGCGCGGCCTGGCCGGTGCCGGCTACCTTGAGCAGCGGATGATGGCTGACGACGTGGGCGAGGATGGGTTCCTGGGCCGGCTTCACGTCGACGAAGAACACGTGCTTGCCTTCGTCCAGGGTGCGCTGGAAGCGTTTCACCACCGAGTTCGGCGTCTGAATGCCGAACAGGCTGCCCTCCCAGACGCTGAAACCGAACAGCGCGATGGCCAGGAAGATGAACGGAATCCAGCCCGCCGCCGTGCCGGTCCAGCCGCTGAACCAGGCTACCAGCATCACCAGGGCCGCCAGGCCAAGGCCGATGCCGACACCTATCAGGCCGGAGTGCACCAGGTCGCGTTTCATCACGGAGGACACGTCGTGCAGCTGGTGGCGCTCGACGTCGGCATCGCGTTCGCTGAGGACGTGGATCTGCTCGTGGTCGATGCCCTGGGCCTCGAGCTCGCTTTCGACCTTTTCCAGGTCGTTGAGGTTATCGCTGATGTAGTAATGCCGCTGCATGGGACACCTCCCATCTCGCTGTCGCCGACCCCCTGCGGCCGTCACCCCCTGATTCCGGCCGCTGCGGGCCTGGGTGGAGTTTAGTCCGGCGAATCGCGATGCAAGCGGCAGCTGCCCATTGGCAGGGCGGCGGCGCCCGGCGGCGGGTCTTGCACCCGGCCGCGCGGCAGGCGCCTGGCAGCTCTTACTTGTTGCCGATGCGGATATGGCGGCTCGGTGCCACCTGGGCGCTGACGCCCTTGGCGATTTCCTGGATCTCGCCACCCTGCTTGAGGAAGGCGGCAATCTGGGCTTCCAGGGCTTCGCTGGTGGTGGTGGCTGCCGGGGCCTTGGGGGTGCTGCTGTGGGAGGTCTTGATGCGCATGTCGTTTTCTCCATCCGGGCTGGCCCTGGGCGGGCCAATCAAAGCTGCTGAAAAAAAAAACCGGCCCGAAGGCCGGTTCTTTGTATCGGCGTGTGATCAGATCACTTGCACTTCGTCGGCCTGCATGCCTTTCTGGCCCTGCACGGCGATGAAGGAGACCTTCTGGCCTTCCTTCAGGCTCTTGAAGCCGGCGCTCTGGATGGAACGGTAGTGAACGAACAGGTCCGGGCCGTTATCGGTGGTAATGAAGCCGTAGCCCTTTTCATCGTTGAACCACTTAACGGTGCCGGTTTGACGCTCGGACATTGGGATGTCTCCTAGAAACTGGGTTATTGCTGGGCTGGAACCTTCCAGCCTGTCACTGAGTGCAGAGAGTCGGCAACCGATGAAGAGGGGGACCGCTAAGGTACAGACCGTTTTTCCCGGTGACACATGCATCACAGCGTCCGACACAATACCTGTGCTTTCGAGGAATGCCTAACCTTTTATTCGCCAATCGTCAGATCGGCGCATGGAAAGGCCACCAGTTCGCCACTTGCCAGATGGTCGCACACGCCGTGCAGAGGGACCTGGATCAGCCCCAGGCCAAGGCTGTCGGCGGCCTGGGTGAAACTTGACAGTTCGCTGGCCCGTACGAAGGTTTCAGTAGCTCCAGCTTGTTCATCCGTGTGGCGCCTCTCTCCGGATTGTCCGATCGAGCCGATCAGTTGTTCCGCGATCAGCATGTCTATCGGTCACGAACCGGACAATAAGCTCCTCACCACTCCCCACCACCTGCAACCAGGAGCACTGCAATGAACCGCAAGATCGCACTCATCACCGGCGCCAGTCGCGGCCTCGGCAAAAGCATGGCGCAGCACCTGGCGGCCCAGGGCATAGACATCATCGGCACCTACCACAGCAAGCTGGAGGACGCCGAGTCCCTCAGCCGCGAGATCATGGACCTCGGCGGTCACGCGGCGATGCTCCAGCTGGACGTGAGCAAGAGCGCCACCTTCGACGCCTTCGTCGCCAGCATGGGCCGCCTGCTGAAAAGCGAATTCGGCCGCGACGACTTCGACTTCCTGGTGAACAACGCCGGCATCGGCATCCACGCCAGCTTTGCCGAAACCACCGAAGAGCAGTTCGACCAACTGGTGAATGTCCAGCTCAAGGGGCCCTTCTTCCTGACCCAGAAGCTGCTGCCGCTGATCGCCGACGGCGGGCGCATCCTCAATATCTCCACCGGTCTCGCCCGTTTCACCCTGCCTGGCTATGCCGCCTACGCGGCGATGAAGGGCGGCATCGAAGTACTGACCCGCTACCAGGCCAAGGAACTGGGCGCGCGCGGCATCTCGGTGAACGTGCTGGCCCCCGGCGCCATCGAGACCGACTTCGGTGGTGGCGTGGTGCGTGACAACGCCCAGATCAATGCCTTCATCGCCGGCAATACCGCCCTCGGCCGGGTCGGCCTGCCGGAGGATATAGGCGCCGCGGTGGCCATGCTGCTTTCCGACGCCGGACGCTGGATCAACGGTCAGCGGGTGGAGGCCTCGGGAGGCATGTTCCTTTAACGGCACGTTGGGCCAGAGCGGCCGTGGTCCGCGGGAGAGGGTGGAGCGAACGCCCCTTCGGCGGACATGGCGCCGTGGCCCGCGAGCGCTTACGCGTTTCATGAACAGGAGGACGATTGCCATGCGCTCGATAAAGAAGATCCTGGTTGTCATCCCGGCGACCGCCGAAAGCACTGCCCTCGAGCGTGGCGTGCAGCTTGCCAGGCGGCTCGGCGCCAGCCTCGACGTGCTGCTCTGCGATCCGAAGCAGGACCCGGACAAACATCTCGACCGGCACCTGGTCAGCCTGTTGCGGGCGGGGGTACACGCCCGTGGCGAGGTCGCGCCGGTGGCTATCGACCATGCCAGCCACGCCGTGCTGGCGGCATGCCGCGACCAGGATTTCGGCCTGGTGATCAAGCAGCACCGGCCCTCGGGGCTCCTCAGCCACCTGCTGATGACGCCCGACGACTGGCAACTGCTGCGCCAGGTGCCGACGCCGCTGTTCCTGATCCGCAGCGGCCGGTCCTGGGAGGGCGGCACCATCCTGGCCGGCATGGACGTCGAGCACCAGGATGTGGAACACATCGCCTTGCAGGGCAACGTGATGGAACATGCCAGCTTCCTGTGCGAACTGTTCGACGCCGCCCTGCACGTGGTCAGCGCCTATTCGCCGACCCTGCTGCCCCAGGCCGACCCCAACCAGAGCATTGGCCAGGCCGTCGCCAGCCATTGCCATGACCAGTGCCGGTGGTTCATGGAGGAGTACGAGCTGCCCGAGCATCGCCTGCACATCGGCGAAGGGCCGGCCAGGGCGCTGATCCCCCGGATCGCCCATGAGTTCGAGGCGGTGCTCACCGTGCTGGGAACCGTCGCGCGCCAGGGGGTGATGGGGACGCTGGTCGGCAATACCGCGGAAGCCGTGCTCGATCGACTGGAGGGTGACTTGCTGGTGATCAAGCCCGGTGCCCTGTCCCTGGAAGAAGCCGTGCCCGGCGACCATCGCGCCGCCTGAAGGCAGGCCGGAAAGACAACGCCCTCCGTGTGGGAGGGCGTTTTCGTTGGCTAGCGGACTTCAGGGATTCGGTGCGTGGCTGCCGAGGATCCCACCGCCGGATTTCTTGGCGCGCTTGGCCGAGCGTTTTTCCAGAAGAGTCTTCTGGGCCTTTTTCTTCGTCGTGCGTTTTGCATCGAGACCTTTGCTCATGACCGTGACCTCTGTTGGAGGGTGAAAGGTTCAGCGCATCCCTGCCTTGAAGCGCTCTTTGGCCATCACCACCTCCTGGGCTGCACGAGCCTCTCGTTTGCGAAACCGATGAACAAAGCATAGCCGCGCTGCAAGCCGTTGCACGGGCGGGCAAATCCTCGATTGCTTAACACTTCATGCGCCAGACGGTGACAGCGCCCGGCGACGGCCGCATCATTCGGGATCACCACTGGACACCAACAGGGAGCCCCATGCCCGAGTTCCTGGGATATGCCGCGCAGTCCATCACCGGCCGCGTGCGCAAACACAATGAAGACGCGCTGCTCTGCGCCCCCGAGCTGGGGCTCTGGGCGGTGGCCGACGGCATGGGCGGCCACCAGCGCGGTGAAGTGGCCAGCGCCGTTGCGGTAGGCGCCTTGCGGGACGCCGTTGCCGCCGGCCTGCCACTTGAGGAAGCGGTGCAGGCAGCCCAATGCGCCGTTGTGGCTCAGGCGTCCGGCTCCGGCATGGGCACCACCCTGGTGGCGGTGAAGTTCACCGGTGCCGCGTTCGACCTGGCCTGGGCCGGCGACAGCCGCGCCTACCGGGTGGACGCCGACAGCATTACCCAACTCAGCCACGACCACAGCCTGGTGCAGGCCCTGGTGGACGCGGGGGAGCTGAGCCCGCAAGAGGCTCGCCGCCATCCCCGGCGCAATGTCGTGACCCAGTGCCTGGGCCAGACGCACCAGGCCCTCGAAGTTGGCTACCTGGAAGGCACCCTGGCCCCCGGCGAGCTGCTGCTGCTGTGCAGCGACGGGCTCACCGGCGAACTGGAAGACGACCTGATCCAGGTCCATTGCGCCAGCACGGACACCCTGGAGGCGCTGGTGACGAAGTTGCTGGAACTGGCCTGCGATGCCGGCGGTCGGGACAACATCTCCTGTATCGTGCTTGGCCGGGCATTGCCGGAAACCATCGCGGTGGCAAAGAGGTCCAACTCATTCCTGAGTCGGTTGCTCAAATCCCGAAGATCCTGAATCCCATGAACGACAATCTGCTAGATATACCCGGCTATCTTGTGCACGGCCGCCTGGGCAAGGGTGGGATGGCCGAGGTCTACCTCGCCACCCAGGAGTCCCTCAATCGCAAGGTGGCGGTGAAGGTGCTGGACAGGCTGGATGACGAAGCCTTCACCAGCCGCTTCATCAGGGAAGCGCGCATGGTCGCCTCTCTGCACCACCCCTCCATCGTCACCATTCACGACATCGACCGCCTGCCCGATGGCCGCCACTACCTGGCCATGGAATTCCTCTCCGGCGGCGACCTCGGCCGCTACAAGGGGCAGACCCTGGAGCCGCAGGAAGCGTTGCCCATCGTCCGGCAGATCGCCGGCGCCCTTGCCGTGGTCCACGACAAGGGCCTGGTGCACCGCGACATCAAGCCGGCCAACATCCTCTTCCGCGACGACGGCACCGCGGTGCTCACCGATTTCGGCATCGCCAAGGACCTGGCGCTGGACAGCGAACTGACCCAGTTCAACGTCGCCGTCGGCAGCCCGGCCTACAGCAGCCCGGAGCAGGCCCAGTGCCAGCCGCTGGACGCGCGCAGCGACATCTACGGCCTGGGCGTGATCCTGCTGGAGCTGCTGACCGGCGAAAACCCCTATCGCGGCGCCAGCTACGCCGAAACCGTGCTCAACCACGTGCAGATGGACCCGCCAAAGCTGCGGCGGGGCCTGGCCGACTACCAGCACCTGATCGACCGCATGCTGGCCAAGGACCCGGACGAGCGCTTCGCCGATTGCCACGTGCTGGTGGAGAGCCTGACCGAGCTGATCGAGCTCGACCTGGATTTCACCCGCATCGCGCCGGCCGTGCCCATGCCCCGAACGGCGCAGCCGTCGGCGAAGCAGCAGGCCAGACAGCCGGCGCAGCAGCCGGCGCAGCAGCCGGCGGCTCGCCGCCGCTACCGTCGTCTGCTCTGGGGGCTGGCCGGCGTGCTGCTGACCCTGGTGTCGGCTGGCGGTGGTTATTACGCGGTGCTGCAGCTGAAGATCGCGACCCTGCTGGAACGCGCTGAACAGCGCCTGGTCGAAGGCCGGCTGGTGGAGCCGGCAGGGGACAACGCCGATTTCTACTTCAACGAGGTGCTGCGCCTGGACGCGGGCAACGCCAAGGCCGGCGACGGCCTGCAGCGCGTGCTCGCCGCACGCATCGCCAATACGCTGGCCCTGGCTGACCAGCGCCTGGGCGAGGACCGCCTGCTGGCGCCGGAACAGGACAACGCGGTGTTCTACTATCAGCAGGTCCTGGGCTGGGCGCCGGGCAACGAGCAGGCCCTGGCGGGACTGGAGCAGGTGGCGCAGCGCTTCATCGACCACAGCGAGGAGGCCTACCGCAGCCGTGAGTACGGCCTCGCACTGGAGTACATCGAAGCCGGCCTGCACGTGGCGCCGGAGAACGAGGCGCTGCTCAAGCTCCAGGCTGAACATGAACAGCGCGTGCAAAAGGCGAAGACCGCGCGGGTGGCGACGAGCCGGCCGGCGAAGGTGCAGAGCCGTCAGCAGGAACAGGACAACCCGATCAAGAAGTTCTGGAACCGCCTCTTCAATTAACTGCCAACTGCAGCAACGTCGTGCCTGGAGGCACATGGCTACCATAGCCTGGTGCCCTGCCTCCTAGGACCCGACATGCTCAGGATTCACTTCGCGGATAATCGCCAGGCGCCCATCTGGCTGGTGGACGAACGGTTCACCATCGGCCAGGACAGCCGCAACAGCCTGGTCCTGCCGGAGCCGGAGATCAGCCTGTTCCATGCGGAAATCCGCCAGGACCATGGCCAGTACTACCTGAGCGACTGCGGCACGCCCGGCGGCACCTTCGTCAACGGCGAACGTATCGGTACGCGCTTCCAGTTGCGTTCCGACGACCGCGTGCGCATCGGCGGCATCGAACTGCTGCTGGTGGACCCGGCCAGGTCCCGACCCAAGGCTGCGGCCGCGGCGCGCTGGTTCCTGCAGGTGCTCAAGGGCGAGCAGGAGGGGCAGAAGTTCCACATCACCAGCTCCATGACCTTCGGCCGCTCGGTGAAATGCGAGCTGTGCTTCAGCGACCTGGAACTGTCGCGCCGGCATTGCGAGTTCTTTCTCAAGGACGATGTGCTGGAGGTCAAGGACCTGGCCTCCGCCAACGGCGTCTTCGTCAACCAGCAGAGGGTGAGCACCGCCGTGCTGCAGCCCGGCGACCAGGTGCGCATGGGCTCGGTGACCCTCCTGGTGATCGGCCCCAAGGTCGCGACGCCCCAGGCGGTGGACGAGGACGCGACGCTGTTCATGCCCGTGGTCCAGGTACCCAAAGCCGCGATCCCTCGCCCCGGCGGCCGCCAGCAGGTGGCCAATCCGCTGCGGGCCGCGGTGCAGCAGGGCGCCGAGCCGGCCGAGGCGGCGCGGCAGTCGCCGAACAGACTGCTGATCGGGTTGCTGGTGCTGGGTGTTGCCGTCGCGGCGGCGTTCGCGGGGACGGCGATGCTTTAGGACACTGGTGGAAATCCACTTCGTGGATTTCCACCCTACGCCTGACGTGGCGGCCGCGCGGTGCAGCAGCCTTGTAGGGTGGATCACGCTTCACCGATCCACCATCGGTGGCGGGCGTGGCCGCGCCGGTGGATAGCGCTCTTCTATCCACCAGCGGCAGCGACCGACTACCGCTGAATCCCGAACACCTGCGCCAGGTGCTCCTCGTAGCGCTTCACATCCGCCTCGATGTTCGGCCGCTTCATCACGTCCACGCAGAGGTAGGTGGGCAGGGCGCTCATGCCGAGGAACTGGTTGGCCTTGTGGAAGGGGAAGTACACCGCGTCCACGCCCTTGGCCTCGAAGAAGTCGGTGGGGTCGTCGAAGGCCTGCTGCGGCGCGTTCCAGGTCAGCGACAGCATGTACTGCTTGCCGTGGATCAGGCCGCCGCCGCCGTACTTCTGCGAGGCATCGGAGCGGGTGCGGCCGTCGTTGGCGTAGAGGCTGCCGTGTCCGGCGGTGAACACCTCGTCCAGGTAGCGCTTCACCGTCCAGGGCGCGCCCATCCACCAGCCGGGCATCTGGTAGATCATCACATCGGCCCAGAGGATCTTCTGCACCTCTTCGGCGGCGTCGTAGCCGGCGTCGATGAAGGTTTCCCTGACGTCGAAGCCGGCACGGTCGAGGAAGGCCAGTGCAGTGTCGTGCAAGGTGGCGTTATAGCGGCCATCGGAGTGGGCGAACTTCTTGCCGCCGTTGAGCAACAGGATCTTTTTCATGGCAGGTGCCTCCGCAAGTTGATGTGGCGGCAGACTACCGGCCAGGTTCTCGCGGAAAAACCGGTGGGGGCGCAATTGATCATTGCTGGAAAGTCATGAGTGGAGGTATTTGCCTTGCGATAAGGTTGATAAAGGTTTCCACGCGAGGCAAAGCACCATGACCCAGGCCTACGGCTTCATCCTTCACGCCCACACCAGGCCCGAGAAAGCCGACGAATTCGAGGCGCTGTTCCGCGCCTATGTCGAACCCAGCCGGGCGGAGGAGGGCTGCATCGAGTACCACATGCTGCGCGATGCCCGGGACCCGACCCTGTTCATCTTCTATGAGGTCTGGCAGAGCCGCGCCCACCTGGATGCGCACAGCGCGCTGCCGCACATGCGGCGTTTCCACGAGCAGCGCATGGACTACCTGCGCCGGGACTTCGAGGTCCGCGAGATCGAGATGCTCAGCTCCCCGTCCGCCCCTGTCTAAAGACCGCTGCGAATCAGCCGCAGGTACTCCGGGCGCGCGCCGATATCGTTGTGCCCGGCGCCGGGTATCACCTCCCGTCGCGCCACGCCGGAACGGAACCGGGCGAAGAGCTTCTCGCTGCTCCAGCGCGGGATCACCTCGTCATGCTCCGCCACTATCACCAGGGTGGGCACGCTGATGCTCGGGGCGTAGCGCCAGGACTCGTACTTGTCCTCGAGCATCCAGCGCACCGGGAAGATGGGGAACTGCCGCTGGGCCAGTTCGAGGATGCTGTTGTAGGGCGTGACCAGCACCAGCCGCGCCGCCGGGCGCTGGCTCGCCAGGCGGATGGCCACGCCGCTGCCCAGGCTGCGCCCGACCAGGGCCACTTCGGCGTGCAGGGCGTGGACCTTGTCGAACAGCGCCAGGGCGTCGTGCTGGATGTCCGCCTCCGTGGGCTTGCCGGTGCTGCCGCCGAAGCCTCGGTAGTGCAGCAGGTAGAGGGCATGATCGGGAAAGGCTGCGGCGAAGTCGGGCAGGCTGCGGGACACATCCTCGGCATTGCCGCCGAAATAGATCAGCGCCTTGGCGCTGGCCAGCGGACGCACGGTGACGGCGATCCGCTGGTCCGTCACCGGCAGCATCAGCAGCTGGTCGGGTCCGTCGACGGCGCGGGGTTGCGGGAAGTAGATCAGTGAGCGCTGGAAGGCGAAGAGCAGCACGCCCAGCCCCAGGTAGAGCGCGATGCCCAGCAGGATGACGCCGATCAGGCTACGGGCCATGGCGTCGGAGGTGGCGGCTGCCGTGGCTGGTCTCGAGCATGATTGCCGGCTTCCCTGTGGTTGGGTCCCTTAACCATAGATCGTGCCTTCGCCGAGGGTTTTTCTAAGCTGAAAGGGCATACCCCAGCGAGGTGGCCCCATGGAACGCAAGCACGGTCTCGAAACCTACAAACGCTTCAAGAAACAGCACCCGGCCTACTTCCAGGCAGTGGAGACGCTCGGCGCCGTGGTGCGCCAGGCCGGCCCGCTGGATGAGCTCAGCCTGCAGCTGATCCAGCTCGCCGCCGCGGCGGCCATCCATTCCGAGGGAGCCGTCCACAGCCACACCCGCCGCGCCCTGGAGGCCGGCGCCAGCCCCGAGCACATCCAGCACGCCCTGCTGGCGCTGACCAGCACCATCGGCTTCCCCACCGTGGTCGCCGCCCTGAGCTGGGCCGGGGATGTGCTGGAGGGCGGTGAGTAGAGTGGGAACTACCTCCGAAATGGTGGATAGAAAAGCGCTATCCCCCTACAGCGGGCGGGAGTCGGAGCGGATGTAGGGTGGAAATCCACGAGGTGGATTTCCACCACTTGCGCTTGGAGGATGGTGGATAGAAAAGCGCTATCTCCCTACAGCGGGTGGGAGTCCGAGCGGATGTAGGGTGGAAATCCACGAAGTGGATTTCCACCAGCGTCACTCGCCCCAGCGCCCTCGCTCGTCCGGGGCGCCCGAACCTGCCCAATCCTCGGGGTAGATGCCTTCTCGTACCGCAAGATGAAAGCTCGAATACGGCCAGTCCCGCACTTGCCGTACATGGCCATGTTTCACCGGGTTGAAGTGAATGTAGTCGAAGTGCCGCTGGTAATCGGTCTGGTCCCGGATCAGGTGCTCCCAGTAGCGACGCTGCCAGATGCCGCGCTCGCCCCGCTTCCGTTGAGTGGTCGTGCGCCGTTCATCGGGCGGGATACGCCTGGAAAAGCCGAGTTTTATGGACTTCCAGCGCAAGGCGAAATCCCCATCATCGGGTGGCAGGGTCCAGAGGCAGTGCATGTGTTCGGGAAGCACCACCCAGGCATCGATGCGAAAGGGGTGGTTGAGCATGGTCTTCCTTACGACCCTGCGCAGCAGTTCGATTTCACGGATCAGCAGGTCATCTCGGCGATTGTGCAGGTTGACGGTGAAGAACCAGGTGCCTCCCGGTGCATGCGCCCGGCGGTAGTTGGACATCACGCGCTCCTTGAGTCCTGAAAAGCGGTGGATGGAAAAGCGCTATCCCCCTACAGGAGGCGGGCATCGGAGCAGGATGAAACAGCCGTGGCGCGTGTCCGACGTAGGGTGGAAAATCCACGAAGTGGATTTCCACCAGCGCTCGGTCAACCCTTCACACTCGGAATGGGCGAGCCGGTCGCTTCCGGTTCCTGCTGCTGCAGCAGCCACATCTGCGCGTAGCTGCCGCCGGCCTCCAGCAGTTGCCGGTGGGTGCCTTGTTCGATCACGCGGCCGGCGTCGAGGACGAGGATCTGGTCGGCGTCCATCACCGTGGACAGGCGGTGGGCGATGACCAGGGTGGTGCGGCCCACCTGGATGCGGTCCAGCGCGGTCTGGATGGCCTTTTCCGACTTGGAATCCAGGGCCGAGGTGGCTTCGTCGAAGATCAGGATGGCCGGGTTCTTCAGCAGGGCGCGGGCGATGGCCACGCGCTGCTTTTCGCCGCCGGAGAGCTTGAGCCCGCGTTCGCCCACCTGGGTCTCGTAGCCGTCGGGCAGGCGCAGGATGAAGTCATGGATGTGTGCGGCACGGGCGGCGGCTTCCACCTCTTCGCGGCTGGCCGCCGGAAGGCCGTAGCTGATGTTGTAGTAGATGCTGTCGTTGAACAGCACGGTGTCCTGGGGAACTATGCCGATGGCGCCGCGCACCGAGGCCTGGGTCAGGTCCCGCAGGTCGTGGCCGTCGATGCGGATGTGGCCGGAGTCGATGTCGTAGAAGCGGTAGAGCAGGCGGGCGAGGGTGGACTTGCCCGAGCCGGAATGGCCGACCACCGCCACGGTGCCGCCGGGCGGAATCTCGAAGTCCACGCCGTGGAGGATTTCCCGGCGCGGGTCGTAGCCGAAGTGCACCTGCTCGAAGCGCACCCGCGGACGGCTGGTCTGCAGCGGGATGGCACCCGGCGCGTCCTGCACATCCTGGCGTTCGTCCAGCAGGCCGAACAGCCGCTCCATGTTGGTCAGCGCCTGCTTCACCTCGCGGTACATCATCCCCAGCATGAACAGCGGTGCCGACAGCTGCAGCAGGTAGGTATTGACCAGCACCAGGTCCCCGATGGTGAGCTCGCCGGCCACCACCCCGGTGGCGGCGCGCCACATCATGGCGGTGACGCCGATGGCGACTACGGCCGTCTGGCCCAGGTTGAGCAGGGCCAGGGACTTGGTGGCCTTGACCCGGGCGTTCTCCAGGAAGCGCAGGTTCTCGTCGTAGCGCGCCGACTCGTGGGCCTCGTTGTTGAAATACTTGACCGTCTCGTAGTTGAGCAACGAGTCCACCGCGCGCTCGTTGGCACGGGTGTCGGCCTCCACCGAGGCGCGGTAGAAGCGGGTGCGCCACTCGGTCACGGCGAAGGTCCAGACGCCATAGGCCAGCAAGGTGCCGAGGGTGATGAAGGCGAAGCCCCAGTCATAGGCCCAGACCAGCACCAGGGTGACCAGCACGACCTCCAGCAGGGTCGGCACTATGGTGTAGAGGGTCCAGTCCAGCAGGTCGGAGATGGCGCTGCCGCCGCGCTCTACGTCGCGGGCCACGCCACCGGTGCGGCGGCTGAGGTGGAACTTCAGGCTGAGGCCGTGCAGGTGCTGGAAGACCTTCAGGGTGATTTGCCGGGAGGCTCGCGCCATCACCCGGGCGAACACCACCTGGCGCAATTCGGTGAAGAGGGTGACGCCGATGCGCGAGGCGCCGTAGGCCAGCAGCAGGGCCACAGGCAATATCGCAAGGCTGGGCTGGACATTGAGCTGGTCGACTATCTGCTTGAGGGCGATCGGTATGTAGAGGTTGGCCAGCTTGGCCGCCAGGATCAGCCCCAGCGCCAGGGCGATGCGCCCCACGTAAGGCCGCAGGTAGGGCAGCAAGGTGGCGATCACGGCGGCGTCGCCACGGGAACCGGCCTTGCGTGCGACGGGCGCGCTGCCGTCGTTCTTGTCGCCGGCCGCATCCTGCGTCGCCGGCTTGTTATCCAGGGCTGCCATCGCCCACCTGCCTTGTCCGGGAAATATCCGGTGACATTACCCCAGTCGCGGGGCGGGCTGGAATCTCGTGATGGGATGCCCGTTCAGTCGAAGTCGGCGGCCAGCGCCTGCCGCTGTTCGTCGCTGAGGGAGGCGGCCACGGCGAGCGCGGGCAGGGTGGAGGCCAGGGTGACTGCTGCCCCCGAGCGCCAGGCCTCGATATGTCCGGCGCTCAGCGGAAAGCGCAGGAAGTGCACGGCGGAGGTCTTTTCCTCATTGCTGCGTGGCAGGTCTTCATCGGCGATGGCGGTTACCGCCGGCTGGCCGTCGATGCGCAGTTCGAAGCCATGCTCGATCCCGCGCAGGCGCACCAGTTCGCGCCGGCGCTGCGCCTCGTCGGAAAACTCCAGCAGCAGCGTGGCGCGCAGGTCGTCGCCGCCGGGAATCAGCGGGTTGTAGGCGTCCAGCTCATCCTGAATGGCGTCGGCTTCGAAGATGCGCTCGATGCGCAGCATTTCCTGGACCTGGTACTGGATGCTCAGGCGGTCCTCGAAGATCAGCGTCAGATGCTCGCCCAGGCGCACGCTACGGGCCTTCTTGTGGGCGATGACGCGGGCGCGGAATGCCGCACGCTGCTGGGCGTAGCCTTCGAGGCTGAGCAGGTCGTCGCGGGCGAGTGGTTTCATGGGCTCGGTCTCGTTGGTCAGATGCCGTAGGCCTTGCGCAGCAGGCTCAGGGGGTGCTCCGCCGGCGGGTGATTGCCCAGGCCATGGGCGATATGGCCGCCGGCCATGGGGCAGTCGCTGGTGAAGTGCTCGGGCTGGGCATTGGCCACCAGTTTTTCCACGGGGCGCGCCAGCTTGCGCGAGAGGGCGTAGCTCTTGTGTTTCACGCCGTAGGTGCCGTCGTGCCCGGAGCAGCGTTCCAGGGTGAGGATTTCCGTGCCCGGTACCAGTTGCAGGACCTCACGGGTCTTCGGGCCGATCTTCTGCACCCGCTGGTGGCAGGCCACCTGCCAGGCGACCTTGCCCAGCGACACCTTGAAGTCGGTATTCAGCAGGCCGGCGCGGTGGCGTTCGAAGAGGTATTCGAAAGGATCGAAGAACCGGTCGCGCACCAGCGCCACGTCCTCGTCGTCGGGAAACATCAACGGCAGTTCCTGCTTGAACATCAGCACGCAGGAGGGTACGGCGGCCGTCAGGTCCCAGCCGTCGCGCACCATGTCCGCCAGTACCGGGATATTGAACACCTTCAGGCGGCGCACGCTGTCCAGGTCGCCGAGTTCGAGCCTGGGCATGCCACAGCAGCTCTCGCGCTCCACCAGGCGCGTGGGGATGGCATTGTGCGCCAGCACGCAGGCCAGGTCTTCCACCACGCCCGGATCGGAATGGTCGCAATAGCAGGTGGTGAAGATAGCCACCCTGCCGCGTGTGCGGCCGGCGGCCTGTGGCGTGCCGGCGCCGTCCAGGGCTTTCAGGCGCTTGCGGGCGCTGGGGCTTTGGTAGGTGGGCAGCCGGGCCTGGGCGTCCACGTCCAGCGCCTTTTCCAGGAGCTTGCGCGCAGTCGGGTTACGGTTGGCGGCATTGACCGTCTGCGCGACCACCGGGATGGACGCCAGCCGCCCGACTTCACGGGTGCTGGCGAGGATTCGCGCCGACAGCGGCGCGCCCTGCTCGCGGAACGCCACCGCCTTGGCGCGCAGCATCAGGTGCGGGAAGTCCACGTTCCACGGATGGGGTGGCGTGTAGGGGCATTTGATCTGGTAGCACAGGTCGCAGAGATAGCACTGCTCGCTGACCTTGGGGAAATCGGCCTTGGCCACGCCGTCCACCTCCATGGTTTCGGAGGCATCCACCAGGTCGAACAGGGTGGGGAAGGCGTGGCACAGGCTGACGCAGCGGCGGCAGCCGTGGCAGATGTGGAACACCCGCTCCTCTTCGGCCTCCAGGGCCGCGTGGTCCCAGAACTCGGGAGCTTCCCAGCCAAGGGGATGGCGCGTGGGGGCCTCGAGGTTACCCTCGCGGGTGTTGTCCACTGGCGTGGCCATTCAGGTTGTCCCGCCTCAGGCGGCGTTCCCCATGGTCAGCTCGCCCAGGGCCTTCTGGAAGCGGTTGGCGTGGGAGCGTTCGGCCTTGGCCAGGGTTTCGAACCAGTCGGCGACTTCGTCGAAGCCTTCTTCGCGAGCGACCTTGGCCATGCCCGGGTACATGTCCGTGTACTCGTGGGTTTCGCCGGCGATGGCGGTCTTGAGGTTCAGTTCGGTACCGCCGAACGGCAGGCCGGTGGCCGGGTCACCACACTGTTCGAGGTATTCCAGATGGCCATGGGCATGGCCGGTTTCGCCTTCGGCGGTGGAACGGAATACGGCGGAGACGTCGTTGTAGCCTTCGATGTCGGCCTTGCCCGCGAAGTACAGATAGCGCCGGTTGGCCATGGATTCGCCGGCGAAGGCGTCTTTCAGGTTTTGCTCGGTCCTGGAACCTTTCAGCATGCTCATGTCATCACCTCATGGAGGAAAATGCAGGAGACGGCCTTACGGTCGTGACCTTAGAAAGCCTAACCCCGCATTTCCAGTGTCCCGATGAAAAATGCGAATTGGCATGATTGAGTGTAGCTATGGGTGCGCTGGCGGGGCGTTCTTCAGCCCACCGGCAGCCTCAGGCCATCGGTGGCAGCCGTCGTTTCACCGGGGTCTTCTTGACGATGGCGGTGTTGGTTTCGGCATAGCCATTGATGCGGTCGAGCAGGGTGTCCAGCTGTTCCATCGAGCGCACGCACAGGCGGGCGATGAAGCAATCGTCGCCGGTCACCTTGTCGCACTCGGTGAATTCCGGGATGCCCTGGATCTGCCGCTCCACTTCCTGCAACTGGCCGGGCAGCGGGCGGATGCGGACGATGGCCTGGAACTGGTAGCCGAAGGCCTTCGGGTCCACGTCCACCGTGTAGCCCTTGAGCACGCCGCGTTCCTCCAGCTTGCGCAGGCGTTCCGCGACGCTGGGGGAGGAGAGGCCGCTGATCTGCGCCAGGGCCTTGAGGGAGCGGCGGGAGTCTTCCATCAGCGCGGCGATCAGCAACTGGTCGATGTCATCGGTCATGGCGGTCTCGTTAGGTAATCGAAGAAAAATGCCTTGATAGTAAAGGTAGATGAGGAGTGCGGCCTTCGCTTTCGCATGGAGTTGCCCTGATCGGGCTCGTCATACTGTGCGCCATGCAGAGGAGACCCATCATGGACAAATCGATACATCGCGGATCAATGGAAATGGTCGCCGCCATGCTCATCTCCGGCACCATCGGCGCTCTGGTGATGCTCTCCGGGCAGCCGGTGCTGGATGTGGTGTTCTGGCGCTGCCTGTTCGGCGCGGCGACCTTGCTGGTCATCTGCGCGGCGATGGGCTTCCTGCGGCCCGGCATCCTGACCCGCACCACCTTCCTCCTGGCGGTGCTAAGCGGCGTGGCCATCGTCGGCAACTGGGTGCTGCTGTTCGCCTCCTACTCGCGGGCGTCCATCTCCATCGGCACGGCGGTCTACAACGTCCAGCCGTTCATGCTGGTGGGGCTGGCGGCGCTCTTCCTCGGCGAGAAGATCACCGCGCGGAAGCTCGCCTGGCTGGCGGTGTCCTTCGCCGGGATGCTGGCCATCGTCAGCGCCCATGGCGGGCAGGGGGAGGGTGGCGGCGACTACCTGGCGGGCATCGCCCTGGCCCTGGGGGCGGCGCTGCTCTATGCGATCGCCGCACTGATCATCAAGTGGCTGGGCGGGGTACCGCCGCACCTGATCGCGCTGATCCAGGTGTGCACCGGCGTGCTGCTGCTGGCGCCCATGGCGAACCTCTCCAGCCTGCCCCAGGGCGGCGACGCCTGGTCGATCCTGCTGACCCTGGGGGTGGTGCACACGGGCGTGATGTACGTGCTGCTCTACGGCGCGATCCAGAAGTTGCCGACGGCCATGACCGGCGCGCTGTCCTTCATCTATCCGATCGCAGCGATCTTCGTCGACTGGTTCGCCTTCGGCCACCGTCTCGACCTGCTGCAGTGGCTGGGCGTGGCGGCCATCCTCGTCGCGGCGTTGGGCATGCAGCAGGGCTGGGGCTTCAGCCTGCGCAAAACGGCACCGGCGCAATCGTAGGTTCGCGACGTGTCCCCTGTAGGGTGGAAATCCCGGTAACGGATTTCCACCGGCAATCTTCACGCGGACCTGGTGGATAGAAAGGCGCTATCCACCTACGCACGGATTCCCGCTTGGCCGTAGGGTGGACCACGCTTCACCGGTCCACCTTTCGGGGTACGGCCGGGCCCTGTTGGTGGATGTAAAAAACGACATCCACCCTACAGGAGCCCGCGGGCCTCAGTGCAATTCTTTCGACGCCCCTGCGAACTGGCGATCCGCCGTGCTCAGGCGTTCCAGTTCGCGGCGCACCATGTTGGCGAATTCCGAGGGCTTGAGGTGGTACAGCTCGGTGGCCACCCAGGCCAGCCAGCGCGGGCCCATGGCCTCGCGCTGCGCCAGAAGGCGCAGCGCTTCGCTGCGGGCCTGCTCGGCGTGCTCCTGGTGGAACTGCCGACGGCCCCGGGGTTCAGTTGGCTTGCAGGCCGACATAGACGTTCTGCACGTCGTCGTGGTTGTCCAGGGCATCGAGGAAGGCTTCCACTTCTTCCAGTTCGGCGCCGGAAAGGCTGACCGGGTTCTTCGCCTTGTAGCCCAGGTTGGCCGACTGCACGGTGAAGCCGAACTCCGGCAACGCCTTGCACACGGCGTCCAGGTCGGTGGGGTCGGTGTAGAACAGGGTGGCGCCTTCGTCCGCGGCTTCGAAGTCCTGGGCGCCGGCCTCGATGGCGGCGAGTTCCGCATCGGCATCGGCGCTGGCCGGTTCGGCCTCGATCATGCCCAGGTGGTCGAAGTCCCAGGACACCGAACCGGAAGTGCCCAGCTGGCCCTTGCGGAACAGCACGCGCACTTCGGCGACGGTGCGGTTCAGGTTGTCGGTCAGGCACTCGACGATCACCGGCACGCGGTGCGGCGCGAAGCCTTCATAGAGAGTGCGCTCGTAGTTGACCACCTCGCCCGACTGGCCGGAGCCCTTCTTGATGGCGCGCTCCAGGGTGTCCTTGGGCATGGAGGCCTTCTTGGCCTGGTGTATGGCGAGGCGCAGCTTGGGGTTCATGTCCGGATCGGCGCCGTTGCGCGCGGCGATCATGATTTCCTTCACCAGTTTGCCGAAGATCTTCCCTCGGGCGTTGGCGGCGGCTTCTTTCGGTTTGGCTTTCCACTGGGCGCCCATGGCGGCTCTCTCGCTGGTTGTGGATGGGGGGCGGGCGCTGGGTGCGCTCGCGATGACCGGCGATTCTACTGGGCGGGCCAGGGCGGCGGCCAGCCGACTCGTCAGATGCGCCCGTGCAGGCCGGTAAATGGCGGAGCGATCTATGTTTGATTGAAACGTCCTTCGAGCACGCGAACCGTGTCCAGGTCCATCGTCCTGCTGGTGCTCCTCATGCTGCTGGGTTGCAGTGCCACGCAACCGGTCAGGGCGCCGTCCGTGGCGCCTTGCCAGATGACGCGAACCTTCCAGGTGGTGAACCACGGCTGGCATACCGGGATAGTGCTCGCCAGCCGCGACCTGCTGCAGGTGCTGCCTGCCCTTGGCCGGGACTTTCGCGACCACGGCTATCTGGAACTCGGCTGGGGCGATGAAGACTTCTACCGGACGCCGCGGGCCGGCCTGGCGCAGGCATTGCGCGCGCTGGGCGGGTCCCGTGGCAGCGTCCTCCATGTGGTCTGGGTGCCCGGTGCACCGGATGCTGCCTTCCCGGGGGCGGAGACGGTGACGCTGCGGGTCGGGGAAGACGGCTACCGGCGCCTGCTGGCCCGTCTCGCTGCGAGCTTCGCCGCCACCCCGCAAAACGGGCTGCAAGGGCTTGGCCACGGCCTGTACGGCGAGAGCCGCTTCTATCGGGCGCGGGGGCGCTACTCGCTGGCCTACACCTGCAACACCTGGGTTGCCGAGGCCGTCGCCGCGAGCGGCATCGCCCTGTCGTCCACCTCGGTGCTGACGGCCGATGGCGTGATGTCCCGCTTGCGCGAGGCGCAGCCGACGCTCGACGCTTGCAACAGTGGACCCTAGCGATGCCGCTGATAACGACCGATCAGCTCCGCCTGGGCCAGGACGTGCCCTTTCATGGTCTGGTCCAGCATTGCCCGCGTCGGGTGGCGCAGGTCGACCAGCATGGTGTCCAGGGCGAACAGCTTGTGGAAATAGCGGTGGTTGCCGATCGGCGGGCAGGGGCCGCCATAGCCCGTGCGCTGCCAGTCGTTGAGCCCCTGCAGGGTGCCCGCTGGCAGGTCGCTGTCAGGCACACCCTCGGGCAGGATGCCGGCGGTGGGCGGCAGGTTGTAGAGCGCCCAGTGGGTCCAGGTCATCTTCGGCGCGTCGGGGTCGGGGGCGTCCGGATCGTCGACGATCAGCACCAGGCTGCGGGTGCCGGCCGGCGGTTCGGTCCAGTTCAGCGGCGGCGATATGTCCCGGCCGTCGCAGGTATGCGACTCGGGGATCGGTTCGTTATGGGCGAATGCGGTGGAACTCAGGCGGAAGGTCATGGCCGTCTCTCCGTGGTTACCAGATTGGTTCAACGGCAGACTGCAACAGCGACGGCATGCCTTGCAGGTCGGCCGTATCCGGGAACGCCATAAAAGAATAGTGGGTAATGCCCCGGTGCTCTGGAAAACCGCCGGATGAATTGCCGCTCACCCGCCCGCGTCCTCCGGCTGGCACCCGGCGAGTCCGGGACAGGTTCTAATCTGGAAGGACAACCCCGGCCGGGTGAGGCGTCCCGACCGACAGCGGGGCCATTGCCACAATCATCGCAGTCACCGCCTCGAAGGCCGTACGCCGATGCTGAAGATCCAGGGTCTGTGCAAGAGCTACCCGACGCCCCAGGGACCGCTGGAGGTGCTCCGCGGGCTCGACCTGGAACTGGACGAAGGCCGGAGCCTGGCGCTGATGGGCGAGTCCGGCAGCGGCAAGAGTACCTTGCTGCACCTGGTGGCCGGGCTCGATCGTTTCGATGCCGGCAGCATCTCGATCGGCGGCCTGTCCCTCGCCGGGCTTGACGAGCGCCAGCTGGCGGCCTGGCGGCGCACGGGCATCGGCCTGGTGTTCCAGCAGTTCAACCTGATCCCCAGCCTGCGCGTTGCGGATAACCTGGCGTTCCAGGCGCGCCTGGCCGGTCGTCACGACCCGCGCTGGCAGTCCGAGCTGGTGCGCCGGCTCGGCCTTGGCGAGCTGCTCCAGCGCTATCCCGAACAACTTTCCTGCGGCCAGCAGCAGCGGGTGGCCCTGGGCCGTGCCCTGGCGGCCCGGCCGCCCCTGCTGCTGGCCGACGAACCCACCGGCAGCCTGGATGAGGCCACCAGCGAGGAGGTGCTGGGGCTGCTGCTGGAGCTGCTCGACGGCAGCGGCACCAGCCTGCTGATGGTCACCCACAGCCCGCGCATGGCCGCGCGCCTGGAACGGCGCCTGACCTTGCACGGCGGCCGCCTGCTGGAGCGGGTCGAGGTCTGACATGCAGGTTTTCCGCTGGACGCTGCACGGCCTGCTCAGCCACTGGCGTCGGCATCCGGTGCAGTTCTTCAGCGTGCTGGCCGGCCTGTGGCTGGCCACCAGCCTGTGGACCGCCGTGCAGGCGCTGAACAGCCAGGCGCGGGAAAGCTATGCGCGGGTCGGCGAGCTGTTCGGCCAGGAGCGGTTCCTGCTCGTTGCGCGCAATGGCGGGCTGTTCCCGCAGCAGGCCTTCGTCGACCTGCGGCGGTTGGGCTGGCCGGTATCGCCGATCCTGCAGGGCCGGCTGCGCCTGCAAGGGCGGGGCGAGCAACGCCTGCAACTGATCGGCATCGAGCCCCTGACCCTGCCGGCCGGCACCGCACTGGCCGGGCAGAGGCTCGACGCCCTGGACCTGCCGGCCTTTCTCGGCCAGCCCGGGCGTACCTGGGTAGCAGCCGACACCCTGGCGGACCTGGGCCTGGTGGCCGGTGCGCGGCCGCTCGGCGAATCCGGGCAGGCCTTGCCGCCGCTGGAGGTGCGCCCGCAGGTGGCGCCCGGCGTGCTGCTGGTGGATATCGGCGTTGCCCAGCGGCTGCTCGGCGCCCCGGAAAAACTCTCCGGCTTGCTCTTGCCCGCCGCCTTCGCCCGTGGCGAACCGCCTCTGCCGGCGCACCTGGCCGACCAACTGGTGCTCGATCGGCGCAGCGAGGCCGCCGACCTGGCGCGGCTCACCGAGAGCTTCCACCTCAACCTCAGCGCCCTCGGCCTGCTGGCCTTCGTGGTCGGACTCTTCATCGTGCATGCCGCCATCGGCCTGGCCCTGGAGCAGCGCCGCGCCCTGTTGCGCACCCTGCGTGCCTGCGGGGTGAGCCTGCGCCTGCTGGTCGCCGCCCTGGCCCTGGAACTGGGGGGCCTGGCCCTGCTCGGCGGCTTCGCCGGCGTGCTCAGCGGCTACGGGCTGGCCAGCCTGCTGCTGCCCGACGTGGTGGCCAGCCTGCGCGGCCTGTATGGCGCCGAGGTGGCCGGCCAGCTCAGCCTCGGCCCCTGGTGGTGGCTGGGCGGCCTGGCCATCAGCCTGTTGGGCGCCTTGCTCGCCGGTGCCGGCAGCCTGGCCCGGGCCGCGCGGCTGCCGCTGCTGGCCCTGGCCCAACCGGAGGCCTGGCACCGCACCCAGGCCAACTGGTTACGCCGCCAGGCCCTGCTGGCCGGCGTGCTCGGCGCGCTGGCGCTGATCGCCCTGGGAGTCGGCGACAGCCTGGTCGCCGGCTTCGTCCTGCTCGCCGCCTTGCTGCTGGGCGCCGCCCTGTGCCTGCCGCTGTGCCTGCACCTGCTGCTGGAGTGGCTGTTGCCCCATTGTCGCGGGCCGCTGGCGCACTGGTTCATCGCCGACAGCCGGCAGCAACTGCCCGCGCTGGCGCTGGCGTTGATGGCCCTGCTGCTGGCGCTGGCGGCGAATATCGGCGTCGGCAGCATGACCGAAGGTTTTCGCAAGACCTTTGCCGACTGGCTCGACCAGCGCCTGGCCGCCGAGCTCTACCTGACCCCGCGGGACCCGCAGCAGGCGGCAGAGATCGGTGCCTGGCTGGGCCGCCAGCCGCAGATCCGCGCCGTACTGCCGAGCTGGCGGGTCGAGTTGCGCCTGCAGGGCTGGCCGGCGCAGCTCGGCGGCGTACTCGATCACCCGGCCTACCGCGCCCACTGGCCGCTGCTCGAAGCCAGCCCCGATGCCTGGGATCGCCTGGCCCGGCAACCGGCCGTGATGCTCAGCGAGCAACTGGCACGCCGCCTGGACCTGGGGCTGGGGGAGCAGCTTGCGCTGCCCACCCCACAGGGGACGTGGACGCTGGAGGTCGTCGGCCTCTATGCCGACTACGGCAATCCCAAGGGTCACCTGCTGGTCAATGCCGAGGCCCTGCGGCAGCACTGGCCGGGGCTCGCGCCGCGCAGCTACAGCCTGCATCTGCCGGAGGCCGAGGTGCCCGCACTGATGCGGGCCTTGCAGACGACCTTCGCCCTGGACAGTGGCCGGCTCATCGACCAGAGCGAACTCAAGGCCTGGTCGACGCGGGTGTTCGAGCGCACCTTCAGCGCGACCGACGCCCTCAACGGCCTGACCCTGGGGGTCGCCGGCGTGGCGCTGTTCATCAGCCTGCTGACCCTCGGCCAGACGCGCCTCGTCCAGTTGGCGCCCCTCTGGGCCCTGGGGGTGGGGCGGCGGCAACTGGCGATGCTCAGCCTCGGCCAGACCCTGTTTCTGGCCCTGCTCACCCTGCTGCTGGCGGTTCCCCTGGGGCTGCTGCTGGCCTGGTGCCTGGTGGCGGTGATCAACGTGCGGGCATTCGGCTGGCGCCTGCCGCTGCAGGTGTTTCCCTGGCAACTGTTGCACCTGTCCGCCATGGCCCTGCTCGCCACCCTGCTGGCCGCTGCCTGGCCATGGTGGAAACTCGGCCGCGCCAGCCCGGCCGAGTTGCTGAGGACTTTCACCCATGAGCCCTAGTTCGCGCGCGACAGTGCTCGCGGCCCTCTTGCTCATCGGCTGCGATGCCGAACCGCCCGCGGCGGAAGGTTTCGCCGGGCTCGGCAGCGCCTCGGAACACTTCGCACGGGTGACCCCGGGCAGGGCCTTGAACTTTCCGGCCGATCACGGTGCGCACCCGGATTACCGCATCGAATGGTGGTACGTGACGGCCAACCTGGAAGACGAGCAGGGCCGTGCCTGGGGCCTGCAGTGGACGCTGTTCCGCAGTGCCCTGCAGCCCGGCTCCACGGAGGCGGGCTGGCGCAACCAGAACCTGTGGATGGGCCATGCCGCACTGACCGGCCCCCGCGGCCACCGTTCGGCGGAGCGTTTCGCCCGCGGCGGCGTCGGCCAGGCTGGCGTCGAGGCTTCGCCCTTCAGGGCCTGGATCGATGAGTGGAGCTTCAGCAGCCGGGCGCCGGCAGCCGATGGCCTGGGTGAGCTGGAACTGCGGGCCGACGGCGCCGGCTTCGGCTATCGCCTGCAACTGGTCGGCAGCGGCCCCCTGGTGCTGCACGGCGACCAGGGCTTCAGTCGCAAATCCGGCCAGGGGCAGGCCTCCTACTACTACAGCCAGCCCTTCCTCCAGGCCCGGGGCACGATCAGCCTGGAGGGCGAGACCCATCAGGTCAGGGGGCAAGCCTGGCTGGACCGGGAATGGAGCAGCCAGCCCCTGGCGCCCGACCAGCAGGGCTGGGACTGGTTCTCCCTGCACCTGGACAGCGGCGAAAAGCTCATGCTGTTCCAGCTGCGCCACGCTGATGGCCAGCACTACCGCGCCGGCACCTGGATCGGCGCCGACGGCCGCGCCCGTACCCTGGGCAGCCAGGAGATCCTCATGACCCCCTTGCGGCAAAGCCGGGTCGCCGGCCGCCAACTGCCGACCCGCTGGTCCCTGCGCATCCCCGGCCAGGGCTTGGACATCACCAGCGCTCCGCTACAGGAAAACGCCTGGATGGACACCCGTTTCCCGTACTGGGAAGGGCCCATCCGCTTCAGCGGCAGCCACAGCGGGGTGGGGTACCTGGAGCTGACCGGGTATTGAGGTGGCGGCCTCCTGGCTGGCGCTGGGACCGCTGCCTAAACTGATTTCTCGATGGCCAGAAACCAGGCGTGTCGTCAGCTCTGCGACCGGGTCGAACACCCGGCAGGAGGCAAAGATGGAGAAGCAGCGAATCCCGGCGGCCGGTCAAGGCTTCTCGCGGCGCCACTTCCTGTGCGGCAGCGCACTCATGCTGGGCGGCGGGCTGCTGGCGGGGCCGGTCTTCGCCGCCCGCCAAGGCTGCCGGCCCACCGAGGGGGACATCCTCGGTCCCTACTATCGTTTCGGCGCGCCGTTCCAGGCGCGGCTGGCGGGGCCCGAAGAGCCCGGCGAGCGCCTGGTGGTGAGCGGAACCGTGTTCAGCTCGGACTGCCGGACCCCCGTTCCCGGCGCCCTGGTGGAAGTCTGGCAGGCCAACAGCACCGGCCTTTACGACACCGAGAAGCCCGGCAACTTCACCGACAGCGGCAACTTCCATTTGCGCGGCATGCTCTACACCGACCAACAGGGCAAATACCGGATCGAGACCGTGATGCCGGGTCGCTACCCCGTGCCGCCGAATCTGCCGGGGCTGGAGAAGTACGCGGGGTTGATGCGGCCGGCGCATATCCATTTCCGGGTCATTGATTCGCTGCACGTGCCGCTGACGATGCAGCTCTACTTCAAGGGCGACCCCTTCATCGCCAAGGACCCCTGGGCGAGCCAGAAGCCGTCCAGCGCCATTGCCCTGGAGCAGGACGGCGAGCTGCGCCGTGGCGTGTTCGACATCGTCCTCGCCCGGGGCTTCTAGCCCGCATCGTTAACCGAAGGACGACCATGGCCAGGCTGCAGGCGGTGCTGCTCGACATCAGTGGCGTGCTGTATGTGGACGACCAGCCCGTGGCGGGTGCGTTGCAGGCGGTGCGCGCGTTGCAGGACAGGGGCTGCCCGCTGCGGCTGATCACCAATACCTCGCGCCAGGGCAGGGCGGCGATCCACCGGCAGCTGACGGCCATGGGCTTCGCCGTGCCGGCGGAGCAGATCTTCACCGCGCCCCAGGCCGTGCTGCGCCATGTACGGGCCAGGGGGCTGAAACCCTACTGCCTGATCCATCCGGGCCTGGAAGAAGAGTTCGCCGATCTGCTCCATCAGCCGGAGCCCGACGCGGTGGTCCTCGGCGATGCGGAAATGCGCTTCGACTATGCCCACCTCGACCGCGCCTTCCAGTTGCTGATCGAAGGCGCGCCGCTGATCTGCATGGGCGACAACCGCTACTTCCGCGGCCAGGGCGCCCTGCATCTGGATGCCGGCCCCTTCGTGCGCGCCCTCGAGTACGCGGCGGGCACCACGGCGCTGGTGCTCGGCAAACCGTCCGCCGACTTCTTCGCCAGCGCCCTCGATGACCTGGGCGCTCGAGCCGATGCAACGCTGATGATCGGCGACGACGTGGTCGCGGACATCCAGGGCGCCCTCTGCGCGGGCCTCAAGGCCTGCCTGGTGCGCACGGGCAAGTACCGCGCGGGGGACGAGGCGCAGGCACCGGCGGCCTGGGTGGCGGCCGATCTGGCCGCAGCCGTGGAGCGGTTCTGCTGAGGAGCGGCGTCCGCGAACGTCCCTGCCTGAACTGCGCGTGTCACGGCCATTGCGCAGAATGGGGCGGAATCGCGCATCATGGGCGCAATCTGGAGAAGGAGATTTCCATGGACGTCACGTCTTTCGTCATGCGTCTGGCCGGGATATCCCTGGGGTTGGCGCTGGCCAGCACAGTGGTGGCCAACGAAGAGACGCAGCTGCTCGAGTCGATCAACGCCTACCGCAGCCAGGCACAACCCTGCGCGGGGCAGGCCTCGACCGAGCTGCCGCCGCTCAAGCCGGACCCGCGCCTGATCCTGCCGGCAGGTGGCATCGGCGACTTGCAGGCGGCACTGACGCGCACGGCCTATCCGCTGGTCAACGTCCAGGCCATCAACCTGTCCGGCCCGCGCGATGCGCAGGCAGCCATGAAGGCGCTACAGGAGAGCTTCTGCCAGGTGGTGCTGGACCCGCAGTTCGTCGATATCGGTGTGAGCCGCGAAGGCGTGGACTGGCGCATCGTGCTGGCGCGCCCGCTGCTGGCCGGCGGCCTGGGCGACTGGCAGGCGGAAGGGCAGAAGCTGCTGGCGCAGATCAATACCGCCCGCACCCGGGCTCGCCAGTGCGGCAGCCAATCCTTCGCCGCCGCCGCGCCGCTGACCTGGAACGCCACCCTGGCCGATGCCGCCCAGAGCCACACCCGTGCCATGGCCAACCAGAACTTCTTCGACCACAAGGACCGCGACGGCCGCACCCCCGGCGACCGTGTGGAACTGGCCGGCTACTCCGCCCAACTGGTCGGCGAGAACATCGCCGCCGGCCTGGATAGCGCAAGCAAGGTGGTGGAAGGCTGGCTGGCCAGCCCCGGCCACTGCGCCAACCTGATGAATCCGCAGTTCCGCGAGCTGGGTGCAGCCTACGCCGTGGACCCCAAGAGCGATGCAGGCATCTACTGGACGGCGCTGTTCGGGACGCCGTGAGCGTCCCGGCCGCCTCCGTAGGATGAGCCTGCGATTCCCATTGATGTGTCTTCATCTGCCGGAGCGCAATTCCGGCACTTGCCCCACCGTAGGGTGCGCCATGCGCACCGATTCCGGGGGCAGCCACTGCGCCTCGCTCAACCCCTGGTGCGCACGGCGCACCCTACCGGGCTGATTCCTGATATTCGGTCGTTGACACTCCGATTGGCGGCACTAACCTCATTTTGTGGGAAAAATTCCCACAATAAGCTGGCTGGCTCAGAAGGATCGTGCCGAGGGCAGTTGCACAGTCGTTGCAGTTTGATGGCCGCGCTGGTTGGCGGGCCGCCCCGATGGGCGGCTGGGGTTCGGTGGTTATTGCGCTGGATACGGAAATGACTATGCCACTCCAAGCGGAGGCTCATCATGCTGCTAAAGAAATGTTTGCTGGCTCTGGCCATTGGCGGAGTCCTGTCTGCATCGACGGTCCTGGTACCCGATTACCTCGGTAGCTTCTCCAGTGCGTACGCCAAGGAGGGTGGAAGCGGCGGTGGTGGGGGTGGCGGCGGTGGTAGCGGCGGCGGTGGCGGAAGTGGTGGCGGAGGCGGTCACGGTGGCAGTGGTGGCGGCGGTCATGGCGGTGGCGGAAGTGGCCATGGTGGTGGCGGAAGTGGTCATGGTGGTGGTCACGGCGGCGACGGCGGTGGCCATGGCGGGTCCGGTCACAGCGGCGACGGTGGCGGTCACGGTGGCAACAGTGGTCCCGGCAGCGCGAGTAGCGGCCGTGGCCATGACAACGATGCCGACCACGAGGGAGGCGGGCCGCACGGTGTCGGCCATGGTGCGGATGATGGCGCCGACCATGACGTCGGTGGACCGCACGGTGTCGGCCATGGCGCGGACGATGGCGCCGACCATGACGTCGGCGGGCCCCATGGTGTCGGCCATGGCGCCGACGATGGTGCCGACCACGACGTAGGCGACGACCGCTCCGGCGTCTGAATGGTCGGTCCGACCGTACGCAAGGCCCGGAGTCACTCCGGGTCTTGCGGGGCAGGAACGGCCGGGTGGACGGGTAGGATGCGCCAGGTGATGGAGGTGGAATTATCGAGAATCTCAGGCGAAGGGATGGACTGGCCGCTCAGGCGTGTTTTCCCGCTTGCCACCGTTGTTGAGGAATGCCTCGAATGCAATTGCCCACTTTGCCTCCCTCCTTACTGCCGGCGCTGCTGCATGTCATGCGCCCCCTGGTGAGGCTCATGCTCAGAAAGGGCGTCACCTACACCTGCTTTGCCGACCTGCTCAAGGAAGTTTTCGTGGATGTCGCCGAACGCGAATTCCGCCTTGACGACAAGCCACCGAGCGACAGCAGGATCAGCCTGCTCACGGGCGTACATCGCAAGGACGTGAAGCGCCTGCGGGCCAGGGAAGCGGACGCTGATACCGGTTTGCCCCAGGCCGTTTCCTTCGGCGCGCACCTGGTCAGTGTCTGGCTGAACAACACGCCATTCTGTGCCAAGCCCGGCCAGCCGCTGCCCCTGGCGCGCCTGGCCAGCAATGGCGGCGAGTGCTCCTTCGACGGCTTGGTGGCGACGGTCAGCAAGGACATCCGGGCCCGTGTCGTGCTGGACGAGTGGCTGCGCCTGGGGGTGGTACGGATTGACGACCAGGACTGCGTCCATCTGGAGACGATGGCATTCATTCCGCAACGGGGATTCGACGAGAAGACCGCCTACTTCCGGCACAACCTCCACGATCATGCCTGTGCCGCCGTCCACAACCTGACCGAAGGCGGCGAGCCCCTGTTCGAGCGCAGCGTCCACTACGACAGCCTGTCTCCGGCCGCTGTCGAGCAGCTTCGCCAAGCGGTTAGCGTGGAGGGCATGCAGGTACTGCTCGGGCTCAACCAACTGGCCGCCCAGCTGGAAGAGCGGGACGTCCCGCCTCCCGACTCCAGGCAGCGCATCACCATCGGCGTCTATTTCTACACCGAACCCACTCCGCCAGTTGAACCCTCTCCGACAACGGCCCGTTCGCCATGAACACTGCCTCTCGTCTCCTGTGCGCCTTCGCCTTCATTTGCGGCCCGCTCCTGCTGGCTTCGCCCTCGCTGAAGGCGGCGCCCGTCTGCCTCGAGCCGGGCGGCATCGGGGGGACGGGGGCGGTTGCCACCGGCGGTATAGGCGGTACCGGCGCACCGGCTGATGACGAAGGTGGCATCGGCGGTACGGGCATAGTCGGGACTATCACCGGCTTTGGTTCGATCTGTGTCAACGGCGTGGAAGTGCACTACGGCAGCAAGGTTGCGCTCACTGAGAACGGTGTCCCTGCCAGCAGCACGCGCCTGGCCATAGGCCAGGTCGTTGCGGTGGAGGCCGGCCCCTCGCGTCGGGGGCTGGAAGCACGGAGCATCGCCATCCTCCATGCCTATGAAGGGCCGGTCACCGAAGTGGCAGCGGGCCGCACCACCCTGCGGGTGATGGGCCAGCCGGTTCACCTGGCGCCGGATGCTCGCGTGGCCGCGGGGCTGCGCATTGGCGAGCCGGTGCGGGTCAGCGGACTGCGTAATGCCCGGGGCGAAGTGGTCGCCAGCCGCATCGATCGGGCGCCGGACATGGCCCAGGCCAGTGCCATCGGTGCCATCGAGCGGGCCGGCAATCTGCAGGGATTGACCCTGAGCAGGCCCCTGGCGCCCAGTGGCGAGGTGCTGGTGCGCGGGACCTGGAACGGCAGGCAGCTGGATGTGGTCCAGTCCCGTCCCGATCCGGGGCTCCCCTTCGCCGGGCGGGTACGCAACGCCCTGGTCGAAGGCCTGGTCCGCGCCCAGAAGGGCGACCGGATCGAGTTCGGTGGCTTCACTGCCCATCTGGATAGCGGTACCTCATTCGCCGGTGGAAAACCTGCCGACGTTGCGGTTGGCCAACGTATCCGGGTCAGCGGGGTATTCGACAAGGGCCGGGCGATCAGGGCGACGCGAGTCGAGTTCTTCCGGGAGCAACCTGCAACCTCCATCCGGCAGGGTTCCGGCCATGTCGACTCATCCGGGAGCGAAACGGAGCTGCAGGAGCAAGAACACGAGAACGACCACGAAGGTTCCGGACGGGACGAAACCGAGTCCATCGAGCGACGCAGTGACGATGGCGAGACGCGGGAGAGAATCGAGCGAACCGTGGAGTCCGCCTCCGGTGACCTGGAGCGTCGCGAGCGCATCGAGACACGCGAATCCGATGGACGCGTAGAAACCCGGGAGCGAATCGAGGTTTTCGAAAATGGCGTCCGGGTGGAGCGGATCGAACGGATCGAGCGAATCGAACGGCCGGACAAGGCCGACAAGCCGGAACGGGTTGAACGGGTCGAACGCATTGAGCGGGTGGACAAGCCCGAGCGCATCGAGCGCCCCGAAAAGGTCGAAGACGTAGAGCGGGTCGACAGACCAGAAGACCATTCGGGGCCGCATTGAGGGGGCGAATCGATCGCCGCCGGGCGCGGAAATCCGCTAGCCGGCTAAGCTAAGCAGGGCAGGGGGGCTCCCCCTGCATGCCTGCCCGGCGAACCGGGGGTAAGCGGCCTCCGGCGAGGTTCTGCCAGGGCCAGGCATGAACTTCGATGTCCGGATCGCTACGAGGTGAACATGAGCTCCGCTCGCGTGATCTTGCCGGCCCTGCTGGTGTCCCTGGCCATTCCGGCGCTTGCCGAGCAGTTCACGGTTTCCACGGGGCTCGACTACTCGCGGGGGAGATACGGCACGCCGACGACCAGCGAGACCTGGTATGTCCCGGTGATCGCGAAGTATGAAACCGGCCCCATGATCTACAAGTTGACCATCCCTTACCTGCGCATCACCAATCCTTCAGTGGGGCCGGATGGCGAACCCTTGCCGGGAGACTGCGGCAGCGTCGAGAAGGGCCTGGGCGACACCGTGGCCAGCGCGGACTATGCGCTGCTGGATGGCAGTCGAGGCGATGGGTTGTTCGTCGACCTGATCGGCAAGGTCAAATTGCCGACCGCCGATGAAGACAACTGCCTCGGAACCGGCAAGACCGACTTCTCCGGCCAGATAGACCTCACCAAGGCCTTTGGCGTGATCAGCGGATTCGCCACGCTGGGCTGGAAGAAGTTCGGCGACCCTTCGGACTCCGACTTCCACGATCCGATCTTTGCCTCCCTCGGCCTGGTTACCCGAGTCGCGCCCCGGACCTCCGTGGGGGCGGCCTATGACTGGCGAGAAAAAGTGACCTCCGATGGCGATGGGATCCGGGAGTTCACCCTGTTCCTGAACCAGAAGCTCAGCCCGGTCTGGAAAGTCCAGCTGTATGCACTCAAGGGCTATTCCGATGCCAGCCCGGATTCCGGCGGCGGCCTGGTGATCAGCCACCTGTTCTAGGGGCGGTCGAGTCACCAGCGCCGCTTGAATGCTTGCGCCACGCAGGCTGCCCGCTCGAAGACGCAACCGTAGGGTGGACCACGCTTCATCGGTCCACCATTCGAGGTCCGGTTGGGCAGCGCTGGTGGATGAAAAGAGCGTCATCCACCCTACGGCTGAAATTGCGAGTAGGTTGGTGCCGAGCGCAGCGAGGCCCGACAGCGCAAGGTATCGCTGGGCTTCGCACTCGGCACCAGCCTGCGAGAAGCCTGAGCGTCAAAGGCGGAAACGACGACGGGAGCCCTTGGGCTCCCGTCGAGGTGGATCAGTGCGGCTGGTTCAGCGTCAGACGCATGTGGCGGTTCACATCCTTGTACAGCAGGTAACGGAAGCGGCCAGGGCCACCGGAGTAGCAGGCCTGCGGGCAGAAAGCGCGCAGCCACATGAAGTCGCCGGCTTCCACCTCGACCCAGTCCTGGTTGAGGCGATACACCGCCTTGCCTTCCAGCACGTAGAGGCCGTGTTCCATCACATGGGTTTCGGCGAAGGGGATCACGCCGCCCGGCTCGAAGTTGACGATGTTGACGTGCATGTCATGACGCATGTCGCTCATGTCGACGAAGCGGGTGGTGCTCCAGCGGCCTTCGGTGTCCGGCATCACCAGTGGTTCGATGTCCTGCTCGTTGGTGACGAAGGCTTCCGGCAGCGGCACGCCATCCACCTTCTGGTAGTGCTTGCGGATCCAGTGGAAGCGCGCGTGCTGGCCGGAGGTGTTGCGCACCTTCCAGTCGGCACCCGGCGGGATGAAGGCATAGCCGCCGGGCTGGAGGCTGTGTACCTGGCCTTGCAGGGTCAGGCTCAGTTCACCTTCCACCACGAACAGCACCGCTTCGGCGTTGGGGTCCTGTTCCGGCTTGTCGCTGCCGCCATTGGGGGCGAGCTCGACGATGTACTGGGAGAAGGTCTCGGCGAAGCCGGACAGCGGGCGGGCGATGACCCACATGCGCATGTTGTCCCAGAAGGGCAGGTGGCTGGTGACGATGTCACGCATCACGCCCTTGGGGATCACGGCATAGGCTTCGGTGAACATCGCGCGGTCGGTGAGCAGCTCGGTCTGTGCCGGGTGCCCGCCGTGCGGCGCGTAATAGCTGGATTTGGACATGGGGCATTTCCTCATTGTTGTTTTGCTGCCTGGCACGCGTGGCGCCGAGGCGAACAAACCGTGCAGATCGGCGCGCCAGGGGCGGGGCGCTAACCGTCGCTGACAGCCACGATATCCAGCAGCGACTGCATGCACAAATTAAATGTTGAAATCTGCCGTATTCATTTTTCAAATGTGAATCAGCCGCGCGTATCCTGGGCCAACACCCGCGACAGTACCTGGGCGAGCGCCTTGACCATCGGGTCCGCCGCCGGGCGGTGCAGCAACGCCACTTCGAAGACATCCACCGAGGGTAGACCGGTTTTTTTCGACACGACCGCGTGCTCCGCCGTCACCGCGCGCAGTGGCAGCAGGCCGATGCCCATGCCGTCGGCAATGGCCGACTGGATGCCGGTCAGGCTCGAGCTGGTGAAGCTGATGTGCCAGCGTCGACCGATGGACTCCAGGGCGTTGATCATCTCGTCACGGTACACCCCGCGCGGGGGGAAGGTGACGATGGGCAGCGGGTCGAGGTCGATGCAGG
The DNA here is from genome assembly GCF_042656385.1 of Pseudomonas sp. GCM10022186. Taxonomy (NCBI): domain Bacteria; kingdom Pseudomonadati; phylum Pseudomonadota; class Gammaproteobacteria; order Pseudomonadales; family Pseudomonadaceae; genus Pseudomonas; species Pseudomonas sp. GCM10022186. The sequence goes on along the minus strand of NZ_JBHSOU010000010.1, from coordinate 20,670 downwards.
GGTTCTTGGCGCTGTCCACCCAGCGCGTCTTCTCCGGCCAGCAGGCCACCGCCTCGCGGCTGTTCTGGCGTTGCTTGAGCAGCACCAGGTCGAGTTCGCCGCGGTCGTAGCTGGCGCTGAGGTCGCGGCTGAGGCCGCTGGTGACTTCCAGCTTCACTTGCGGGTAACGCCGGTTGAAGGCGGCCAACTGCTCGGTGGTGCGGCCACTGGCGAAGTCGTCCGGCACGCCGATGCGCACCGTCAGCGCCACGGTGGCGCCGGAGAGCGCCTCGGCCATCTCATCGTTCAGGGCCAGCAGGCGCCGTGCATAGCCCAACAGCGTCTCGCCGGCGTCGGTGGGCAGCACATCGCGGTTGCCACGCTCCAGCAGGCGATGCCCGGCCATCTCTTCCAGGCGGCGGATCTTCTGGCTGATGGTGGATTGGGTCGAATGCAGGCGCGTCGCGGCGGTGGTGAAGCTGCCGCAGTCGGCCACCGTGACTATGGCTCTCAGCAGGTCGAGGTCGAACAGTCGGCTATTCGATTTGTCACTCTGGTCCATCGCGCTATTCATCTTTCAAATGGCATGAATCGCTTTTAGCAGCTCCCCGAGGGGTGGGGCAATCGCTGGGGCAATGACGTTCCCGAGGATGTCCTGTTCGGGTACTTCGACATTCACCTGCAACGCATCATGGCACCGGTACTCCACCGAGGCAGGAGCCCCGCAGCAGGTCCGCTGCAGGGTGCGCCATGGGCAGAGACTGCTGGATCAGCCCCCGCGCCGTGTCCAGCCGCTGGTGCGCGCGGCGCACCCTACCGAGACGGATTCGTCATGTCTTTCACGGTCAGGGCCGTTTCCTTGTTCTCCAGGCTGGTGCCCCCTGTCCTGGCATGACTCAGGAGACCGATGCGTCAGGGGTGAAAAAGTAGGCCAGGCCCAGAATCAGGTATACGGCGAGCAGTTGCACGCCCTTGAGCCAGTCCGAGCGGCCGTCACCCGCCACCTGGCCGGTGATCAGGACCGCCAGCAGAACGGTCAGGACCAGGCCGCCGGAGAAGGCCAGGTCCATCGGGGCGGCTCCGATGAAATGGCTGGCGAGGACGAGGACCGGGGCAACGAAAAGCGCCACCTGGACGCTGGAGCCGATGGCAATGGAAAGTGACAGGTCCATGCGGTTCTTCATCGCTGCGGAAACTGCGGACGCATGCTCGGCCGCGTTACCGAGAATGGCCACGACGAAGACGCCGACGAACAGGTTACTGAGCCCGAGTTGTCGCGCGCTTGGCTCGATGGACGCGACCAGGATCTCGCTGATCCAGGCAATCAGCAGGGTGGCCAATGCAAGTACCAGAAGCGCCTTTCCCATTGGCCAGAGGGCGCCTTGATCCGAGGTGTGCTGGAGCTCGGGTGTACCCGCGAACAGGCTCTTGTGGGTGATCAGTGAGTACACGAGGAACAGACCGTAGACCAGCAGCAGGACCAGGGAGATATACAGGCTGAGGGACAGGAGCCCGTGTGGGACGCGGGATGCCACGACAGCGTTGTAGGCGGCGGGCAGGATCAGGGCAATGGTGGCCAGGGTCAGTAGCGTGGCCTGCGAACGTGCGGCGGAGGTGTTGTACTGCTGCTCCTTGTGACGCAGCCCGCCCGCCAGCATGGCCGCCCCCATCACCAGCAGAATGTTTCCCACGATGGACCCTGCAATGGAGGCTTTCACCACATCGTGCAAGCCGGCACGCAATGCACTGAGGGCGATGATCAGTTCGGTGGCATTGCCAAAGGTGGCATTGAGCAGCCCGCCCACACCCTCGCCAGAGCGCTCTGCCAGTTGCTCGGTGGCCCGGCCCAGCCATCCCGCCAGCGGAATGATGGCCAGGGCCGCCGCCAGGAAGACAAGCAGGTGATACTCCTGCGCAAAGAGTTCCAGGACGATCGCAATGGGAACGAAGACCAGCATCCAGTTGAGCATCTGGTGCGCTCCTCGGGAGGTCGGAATCCAGCAAGGATGGCCCGTTATCCGAACCTCGTCTAAGCGGGGGCGGGGGAATGTCGATTCACGTCTGCGCATCGACCGCTGCTGTCTGGAGTGTGGGCGAAAGCCGGTTCGTGCGGACATGCGCAATGTGTCCTGCTGCATCCGGATAGTTGGCTACACTGAGGTCGTTTCGAACATGCTTGTCCGGGAATCGGGAGAGCCAGGTGAGCCTGGTGACCGAACAGGACAAGGCCATCCGGCTGGTGCATGCGTGCGGCATGACGTTCAGTTTTTCAGATCTGGCTTTGGCCGAGACTTTCGCCGCCAAACTGGAGAAACGCGTGAGCGCTTCCCGCCCTCTTGTGGAGGAGACGGTAAGACACCGGGCCGGCATGTTGCGCGGTTCCTGGCGATCCGAATCGCAGTGCCCGGCTGCGGGGCATGAGTTGCATCGAACCAACTCCCAGCAGCGATACAAGCAGTCGGTTCGGTGGCGTGGGCCACTCGAAAGGTCATGCTATGTGTTTGCGACCATTCTTTGTTGGCCGGCCATCTACTTTAGCGATGCCGTTTCGGCAAGGAGCGATACATGGTCGATTCAACCAGCAATTTGCATGTAGGCAAACAGGCTGAACCTGGCAAGGAGACCCAGGTCGCGGGAACTACCGACAAGTTGAAACTGGGGGCGCTGATCGCCCTCGTGGTTGGGTCTATGGTCGGCGGGGGGATCTTTTCCCTGCCGCAGAACGTCGCCGCGAGCGCCAGCGCCGGCGCCACCCTGGTCGGCTGGCTGATCACCGGCATCGGCATGCTGATGCTCGCGTTCGTGTTCCAGACCCTCGCCAATCGCAAACCCAAGCTCGATGGCGGGGTGTACGCCTACGCCAAGGCCGGGTTCGGCGACTACATGGGTTTCTCCTCGGCCTGGGGCTACTGGATCAGCGCCTGGATCGGCAACGTCAGCTATATGGTGCTGCTGTTCAGCACCCTGGGCTTCTTCTTCCCCATGTTCGGCGAAGGTAACACGCTGCCGGCGATCATCTGTGCCTCGGTGCTGTTGTGGTTCCTGCATTTCCTGGTGCTGCGCGGTATCAAGGAAGCCGCCTTCATCAACACCCTGACCACCATCGCCAAGATGGTGCCGCTGGCGCTGTTCATCGTCATTGCCGCCGTGGCCTTCAAGATGGATGTGTTCACCTCCGATTTCTGGGGTGCCGGCAACAGCGACCTGGGCACGGTGATGAACCAGGTGCGCAACATGATGCTGGTCACCGTCTGGGTGTTCATCGGTATCGAAGGCGCGAGCATCTTCTCCGCCCGCGCCGAGAAGCGCAGCGATGTCGGCAAGGCCACGGTGGTCGGCTTCATCGGCGTGTTGCTGCTGCTGGTGCTGGTCAACGTACTGTCCCAGGGGATCATGGCCCAGGCCGCGCTGTCCGGTCTGAAGAACCCCTCCATGGCCGGAGTGCTAGAAAGCGTGGTCGGCAGCTGGGGCGCGGTGCTCATCAGCGTCGGGCTGATCATCTCGCTGGCCGGTGCGCTGCTGTCGTGGACCTTGCTGTGTGCGGAAATCCTCTTCGCCAGTGCTCGCGACCACACCATGCCGGAGTTCCTGCGCAAGGAGAACGCCAACCAGGTGCCGGTCAATGCGCTCTGGCTGTCCAATGGGCTGATCCAGCTGTTCCTGATCATCACCCTGTTCAACAGCTCCACCTACCTCAGCCTGCTGTACCTGGCGACCTCCATGATCCTGGTACCGTACTTCTGGTCCGCAGCCTACGCCTTGTTGCTGGCCTGGCGCCAAGAGACCTACGAGCAGGCGCCGGGCGAACGCACCAAGGACCTGGTGATCGCGCTGATCGCCGTGCTCTATGCCATCTGGCTGGTGTACGCGGCGGGCGTGCAGTACCTGCTGCTGTCGGCGTTGCTCTATGCGCCGGGTGCGATCCTGTTCGCCAAGGCCAAGCGTGAACTCGGCCAACCGGTGTTCACCGCCGTGGAGAAGGTGATCTTCGCCGTGGTGCTGATCGGTGCGCTGATCGCCGGCTATGGCCTGTACAGCGGTTTCCTCAGCCTCTGACTCGGAGGTACGCCATGGTGGGCGGTCATTCCGCTCACCTTGGTTATCCGGGAGGCTGCTTCATCGTTCGCAGACACGGTGTGAAGGTGGAGGCCGATGCTTACCACTTCGATAAGAGGCTGAAGGACGAATAAACACAGGGGTAAGGCGTGATGCACCTACCGGGTGAGGAAAAGCGGCGGAGAATACTCGACCCCGTCGACCGAGTAAGCGAGGTGATGTTCGGGTTGCTGATGGCGTTGACCTTCGTGGGATCGCTGAGCGTGGCCACGGCCGGTCGGGAGGAAGCTCGCACCATGTTGATCGCCGCCTTTGGTTGCAATCTGGCCTGGGGCCTGGCCGATGCGGTGATGTATCTGCTGCAAACCTGGACGGGTCGGGCCCGTAACCGAAACCTGTTGATCCGGTTGCGCAACGGTACAACTCCAGAAGAAGGTCAGGCGTTGATCGCCGATGCACTGCCACCGCGCATTGCGGCGGCGGCCGGCAGCGATGGACTGGAGATGCTGCGCCGTCGCATGCTGGAGCACTCCGGTTCGCCCGTTCCCGCACGGCTCGGTATTGACGACTTCAAGGGCGCGTTCGGCATTTTCTTGTTGGTCGTACTGGCGACCTTTCCCCTCGTTATTCCGTTTCTGCTGACCGACAAGACCGGGCTGGCGATTCGCACCTCCAACCTTGTGGCGTTGGTAATGCTGTTTGCCTCCGGCTGGATTCTGGCTCGCCATGCGGGCGGCAATCCCTGGGGCGGCGGAGCGGCAATAGCGGTGGTCGGTACGGCGCTGATGTTCGCGATCATCGCGTTGGGTGGTTGATCGGGAAGGCGTGGTGCAAACAGCCTGGAAAAAGGGACAGCCTCTTTTGCGGAGAGCCGGGAGCGTTCTTCATGCGCCTTCAGGATCAGCGACGTGCGTCAGCCTTTGGCTGCTGAGTCGCTGGCGATGGAGTATGTTGCAGTAGTTTGCCGTTGTCCTGTCATGAGCCGCCAACATGGACCGTCTGTCTACCCTGTTGTCGCAGTTCGGTGTCCGCGCCAACCTGTTTCACAGCGGCAAGCTGTGCGGCGTGGCCTCCTACGATGGTGCTGACCAGCGCGGTCATATCCACCTGCTGCAGGCGGGCAATCTCACCTTGCAGGGCCCCCGGGGCTCCGACCTGCTGCTTACCCGGCCCAGCCTGATCTTCATGCCCCGCCCGATCCGGTACGAAATGGTCCCGGTCGAGCCCGAGGGGGCTCAACTGCTGTGCGCGTCGATGACCTTCGATGGCGGCGCCGGTAACCCCTTGTCCGCCTCGTTACCCGATCTTCTGGTGCTGCCCCTCGATGAACTGCCCCAACTGGCCGACACACTCAACTGGTTGTTCAGTGAGGCGGCAGGCGGCCATTGCGGCAGGGAAGCAGTGCTCGATCGTCTATTCGAACTGCTCATCATCCTGCTGTTCCGGCATCTCCTCGACCACCAGGGGTTGAGTACCGGAATGATGGCCGGGCTGGCCGATCCACGGTTGGCCCGTTCGCTGGTGCAGATGCACAACGCACCGCAGCGTGCCTGGTCAGTCGCGGAACTGGCGAGTGAGTCGAACATGTCGCGTGCGGCCTATGCCGCGCATTTCCGGTCCGTCATAGGACAGACGCCGGCGGAGTATCTGTTGAGTTGGCGGATCAGCCTGGCGCAGAAGCGCCTGCGTGAAGGGCGGCCGATTACGCTGATCGCTGAAGAGGTCGGTTATGAAAGCCCCTCAGCGCTTGCCCGAGCGTTTCGCCGCAAGACGGGCTGCAGCCCGCGGGACTGGATGAAGTCCCTGGCCAGCTGATGGGCAATAGGCCTGAAGCATCGGCATGCTTCAGGCCCTATCCCGGGGAAGTTGTCAGCTCAAGGTGCTTCCATGCTGGTCAGCGAATGGCCTGCCACGAATATGGAGGCGGCAAGCAGTCCCAGGTCCTTGAGCAGAAACTGGCCCGGAGCGACGCTGATGCCCGGGAAGCCGAGGCTGGGCTCGATCACCCCGGGTGTCGAGAACATAAAGCTCAAGGTGGTGAAGAACAGCCCGGCAGAAAGAACGCCACCAATCAATGAAAGCTTTGGCGACAGCAGGCGGCCTGCAATTAGCACACCGATGGATACTTCCAGGACTCCGAGCAGGTTGGAGAAGGTCTCTACACTGAAGATTCCATAAAGCCATCCCAACAAGGGGCTGTTGCTCACCAGCGGAACCAGTCCCTGCGCTTCATAGCTCGTGAACTTCATGCCGCCGAACCAGAAGTAGATGACCGCGAGGGCAAAGTAGGCGCCGTAGGTCCCGATCGCCGTGGTTATGGCGCCGAGCGACAGGTTGTGTGAAAGCGTGTCGTTGCCGTGGCTGGTGATGTTCAAGATGTTCATTGATCTGGCTTCCCGTAGTTGGGCTAAGGGTCGTCCTGGCGAACTTTATTCAGTAGCCACAAGACGATGGTTTTTAGCCTGGGTGAAAACAACCGAGTGGTTATTCAAGGCCCCCTTGCACCAGGGGCCATTAGTTTCCGATGACATTCGAGCCGTTGATGAGTCATCTCCTGTAGTCCCATGCGGTATGCATCGGGCGTGGAGATAGTGTCGTCGCTGGCCTGGCTCTCTTGGGTTCCGAACGTACAGAGTTCGATGCAGATCGTCTAAAGCCACCGACATGTCTTGAGCGCTGGCGCGGCGGATAGCTGTGGGCTTGGCTTTCCAGAAGTGCGAGCCGGCGGGTCGGCTCACCATCGACGAGGACCAGGGCCATGAGCGAACAGAACGGCGATCTGCTGGAGCGGGTGTTGATGGCCCATGGCGGCCTGGAGCGCTGGAACCGCTTCAGCACCGTGAGGGCAGCCGGATGACTTCACACCCGGGTGCTCGTCGCGGCAATGGAGCAAGCCCTGGTGGCGGCAGGCCGGCTCTATAGACTTGCCTCGTATGCCGCCGTGGCTGCGTTCAACCCCGCCTGGCGGCCGAAGAAAGTGGCATCGGCCAGCGACAGGCCCGAGCTGTAGCCGCCACTCCAGCGCGGCAAGCCGCAGGAGGTACGTCCGGCCGCATACAGGCCAGCGATCGGCTCGCGCTTCTCCGTGACGACCTGGCCCGTCGGCAGGGTATCCAGCCCACCGAGGGTGAAATGGGGATAGAACGCATAGCCGATGCGGCAATCCAGCGCGACGAAGGGCGGCTCATTGAGCGGCTTGAGCCATTTCCCGGCTTTATGGAACAGGGGGTCGCGGCCGTCGGCGGCATGGCGGTTATACATTTCCACGGTGTCGGTCAGGGCGCCTTCCGGCAGCCCGAGTTCCCGCTCGACCTCTTCCCAGGTTTCGCCCACGGCGGCGATATCGATGCGGGTGAATTCCGCCGGTCGTTCGAAAATCGCGTTGTCAGCCAGCAGGTAAATGCGGTCACCGGACTGCTGCATGATGTGATGGCCGATGCGCCCGTGGTAGCAGTCCTCGTTGATGAAGCGCTGGCCGCGTTCATTGACGAAGATCCCCTTCACCAGCGACTCCGGCGCGTAGAAGGGCAGGCTGACGAAGGCCTCGTTCATATGGATGGCGGCGCCCCCCACGCTCCTGCCCAGGAGGATGCCCGTCCCGTCGTCGCCAGGTGTGCCGATGGGGTCGTCGGAGCGCAGCAGATGCGGCGCGTAGCGCCTGACCATGTCGCGGTTCATCGCAAAGCCGCCGGCACACAGGACGACGCCGTTGCGGGCGCGTATGAAACGGATCTGGCCATCGCTGCGGGCGACCACGCCATGCACGGTGTTGGCGTCATCGGCAATCAGTGCGAGCACTCGGCTGTCGTACCGCACATCCACGCCGAGCGCTTCGACGCGAGCGGCCAGGGCATCCATGAGCATGCGCCCGCCGCCCCAGCCGACCCACTGCGGGGTGTGCCCGCGAGGGCAGGGCTTGGCCTGTTCCACGAACGGCCAGGCCTCTTCGCTACCGGACCAGATCAAGCAGTCATCCGTCACCGGCTCCATCATTTTTTCCGGCAGGTAGGTGTTCTTGTACCTGACGCCCTGTGCTACCAGCCATTCATAGTGGGCAAGGCTGCTTTCCGCGTAGAGGCGCACCTTCGCCTCGTCCGCGTCGGCACCGCCAGCCATCATCAGGTAGCGAAACAGATCCTCGGTGTCGTCGCTGAAGCCAGCCTCGCGCTGGGCAGGCGTGCCGCCACTGCCCCCCAGGTAGATCTCGCCCCCCGACATGGCGCTGGTACCACCATTTCCGGAAGTGGCCTCCAGCAGCGTCACGGCCGCTCCGGCGCCGGCGGCCTCGATGGCGGCGCTTGCACCAGCGGCACCAAATCCGACGACGAGGACATCGGTCTCGTGATCCCATTGGGGAACCTGGTGGATACGGCAGGGACGTGAGGCGGAGAAGTCGACTGTCATGCATGTGGTCCTTGTTGGTTTTGTCATGCGGGCGCGGCTTGCATTCGAGCGCCCAAGGTACAAGCAGCCGGAAATGCTCCACCTCGTCCACACGGACTAACCCTCGCCTTCGCTCATCGGGCAATGCCGCAGCTACCCAAGGGGTAATGGGCAGTCTTGCAGGTCGAGGGCGTTCGGTTGCGGGATTATCTGGCCGGACGCTTGGGCGCTGCCTTGTTCCAGCGCCGCTCGATGGCACCTGATGAGGCCGCCTTCAGCAGCCGCTTGAAGGTCGGGCACTCCCCATGACTCGGGGCAGGGCAGGCCGCCGCATGCCGCAACCCGTGGCTCATGGCCTTGAGGCGTTTGGCCAGGGCGTCGATCTCATCGGCCTTGGCCAGCAGCAACTGGCGGTCGATGTTCGGCTCGCCATCGGGCGAGAACATCGAGCGAATCTCATCCAGTGACAGCCCGGCCGCCTGGCCCAGGGAAATCAGCGCCAACTGATCCAGGATGCCCGGCGCGAACCAGCGCCTGGTGCCTTGCTGGCTGAGGGAGCGGATCAGCCCCTTCTTTTCGTAGAAACGCAGCGTCGAAGCGGGTACGCCCGAGCGTCTGGCGACCTCTGCAATGTCCATTTCCAGCCCCTTGACTTGAAGTTGACTTCAACTTCTAGAGTGAGTCCCACACCTCCCACCGTCAACGACCAAGGGGCTCACATGACTCTTTTGCACGACATCATCAAGGTCACCTTCATCGGCATCGGCGCCACCGCCGTGATGGATATCTGGCTCGTCCTCCTCAAGCGAATGGGCGTGCAGACACTCAACTTCGCCTTCATCGGGCGCTGGATCGGGCACCTGTTTCGCGGCCGCATTACCCACGCCGCCATCGGCCAGGCGGAACCCATCCCCGGAGAACTGGCGCTGGGCTGGCTCAGCCACTATGCCGTCGGCGTCGGCTTCGCGGCCTTGCTGGTGGGGCTCTTAGGCACGGGCTGGACGGCCAGCCCGACGCTGCTGCCCGCCGTGCTGGTGGGGGTCGGGACGGTCGCCGCACCGCTGCTGGTGATGCAACCGGCCATGGGCGCGGGATTCTTCGCCTCCCGGACGCTCGCGCCCCTGAAGAACTGCCTGCGCAGCCTGGCCAACCACGGCGTCTTCGGCCTTGGCCTGTTCCTGGCCGCCGCCCTGGTCGACTGGGTTGCGCAATAAGTCCGCCGCCCGCTCGAACAACATCCCCCAACCACAGGGACCCATCGCCATGAAAAAGCTTGCTGTCATCTACCACAGCGCCCACGGGCACACCGAACATATCGCCCGGCAGATCTGCGAAGGCGCCCAGGCCGTGGCCAACACCGAAGTTCACCTGCTCAGGGCCGAAGACCTCGACAAGGCGCCGGACCAACTCCTGCACTACCACGGCTATATCCTCGGCTCGCCGACCTACTTCGGTGGCGTTTCCGGCGCCTTCAAGACCTTCATGGATGCCACCGGGCGGCTGTGGCGCAGCCAGCAGCTCAAGGGGCGGCTCGCGGCTGGCTTCACCGTGTCGTCGTTGCCGGCAGGGGACAAGCAGTCGACGCTCATGTCGCTCTTCGTCTTCTGCATGCAGCACGGAATGCTCTGGGTGGGTAACCCCATCCTGCCCGAGCAGCACGCCGGCGTGCCCTACGAGGAAGCCGCCAACCGACTGGGCTCCTGGTCGGGCCTGGTGGCCCAGTCCAGCCACACCGCCCCGGCCGACGCCTTCGCACCAGGCGACGTGAAGACCGCGCGGATGTTCGGCCGACACTTCTCCGAGACCCTGCACCGGCTCGCAGGCGCAGCCTGAGCATCGAGGTGCCTGCATGATTCCCCAACGCTACGGCACGCTGCTGTTCAGCCTGATCCTCTCGGGCCTCATGTCCCTGCTGGTTTCCGGCATCTCCACCTACCGCGCCGCAGGGCTGGCGCGGGACTTTCCCAGCCTCTGGTGTGGCGCCTGGCTCATGGCCTGGCTCTTCGCCTTCCCGGCGGTACTGCTGGTCACGCCGGTGGCGCGGAGGGTGGTCGGATGGTTGGTGCGGGAGGCATGAGGCGAGCCTGGTTCTCTGCTCTGGATGCTGCGCTTGGGCTCTGGCTTTATCTGCGCGCATGGCGCATGGAGATGCGTGACGTGTGAGGTGAGATTGGCGTAACAAAAATCAAACTGTCCCCCCTTTTGGAGTATGTCCCCCGTTTGGGTTCCGACTACTATCCGCCAGCTAGCCGACCAGCTTTTCACCTGTGCAGGAGCCTTGATGCCCCGTTATTACAGGCTTGGCGAGCCACGATGAACCTCGTTGCGCCCGAGGCTGGACGCTTGGGGAGCCGTCCGGATGGGCTGCATGGTTTTGCGCTGTAACCCGACATAACAACAAGAATTGAGGAAATGGATCATGCAAAAGAAGTCGCTGCTGTTCCTGTTGTGCCTGATTTGCCCGCTGGTCTGGGGGGATGGACGAAGCGCCGGGAAGTTGAGTGAAATCCGCAGTCGCAGCCAATTGATGTGTGCCAGCGCGATGGTCTATTTCAATCCGGCCGAACGCACACCCGACCCGCGTGGCTTGAACGCTACCTTCGAGCACCTCAACATAATGGAAACCTACATGGTACAGCTGGGGCAGCCCGCGGCGCTGGTGCAGCCGCTGCGTGCCATGAAGGAAGCTTTCGAAACCCTCGATCGACTGTCTCCGGCCGAGCGCGAGCGTTACCCGGAGCTGATCCAGCAAATGCTCGGCCATCAGCAACAGCTGCAGCAGGCGGCCTCCACTGCTTATGCCAGTGCGGGGCCCGATCCGGTAGCCACCGACCTATGGGCGCAAAGCCAGGCCCTGGCCACGCTGCTGCTGGACTACCAGGTTCGCCTCTACCCGCTGCCGCGGAAGGGCGGCCTGACGCTGACGCCAGATCAGGCAAATGAGCTCGACCAGGCGATAGAGCAGCGTTTCGAGACGTTACTGGCGCGCCATGTCGAGCATGCCGAGGTGTTGTCGAAGGTCAAGGCCAGCTATCTGTTCGTACGTCCGCAACTGCAGCAGGTGGCGAGCGGTGGTAACGCTGGCAGCGGTGGTGCCGAGTTTTATCTCAATCGCGCCTCCGTCGATCTGGACGAGCTGGCGGTTGCGGTGCTGACACCCTCACCCTGAACCGGGCATAGGTTCCTCCACCGTGCAGCCGCTGGTGCGGCTGCCTTCCAGGTACCTTTCCAGCGGGAGAGGGTCGTTACAGAGTCGGGTTGGATAGAGGTACGAAACCCAACGATGCGGGCTGTGACCCGGGCGCGTCGTTGGGCCTCGCTTCGCTCGGACCAGCGTGGCCCGCATCAACCTACGGATTGCATGGGTGTTCTTTCCCCACTTGCGGCAGCGCTTCGTACAGGCGTTGGTACGCCATCGGTGTAGGCATGTTCTGAATCTCAATGACCGGCCCGATGAGCCGGCTTGCGCGACCTATGCTCGATTCCCGCCTCCGACTCCTCCGCAATCGGACTTACGGAGTGCGGGAACGGCTGGAAGTGATGAGGCTTCCAGCTTTCTTCATCAGGTCCGGCCTGCATCGGCTCAAGGGGCTGGATCGCCAGCAGAGGGCAACCGAATGCGCACCGACACCATCGATCTCTACGGTGATGGCACTTTCTTCATTCGCCAGTTCCGACCGCTCCATCAGCCGGTCAGGCAAGTGGTGCTGATATGCGGTGGCCTGGGGATCAACGCCTCCTTCTACCAGGCATTCGCCCATTGGCTCGCCGGCCGAGGGTGTTGCGTTGTGACCTTCGACCATCGGGGGCTGGGGATCAACGCGGTTTCCCGCGCAGAAATGAAACGGATCGACATGGACACTTGGCTCGGGCGGGATCTGAGCACAATTCTCCTGTGGCTGCGCAAGGGCTACCCAGAGCTCCCCCTGTGTTGCATCGGACACAGCTTCGGCGGCGCGACCCTGGGCGCCTCTCCCGCCATCGCCGTGGTTGACCGCATCGTTCTGGTATCGGCGCAGAGCGGCTACCTGGGGGGCTTCGGCCCGCGCATCCGGGCGCTTCTCGGCATCTATGTCTACGTGATGATCCCGCTGCTCGTTCCCGCCTATGGCTATTTCCCCGCACGGAAAATCGGCGCCGGCGAGAACATCCCGCAAAAGGTGATCAGGCGCTGGCGGCGATGGGTGAAGACACCGGGGTATCTCCAGGGGGACTTGAAACTGGATCGGGAAGGGTATCGGCAGTTCCGGGGCTCGCTTACCGCCCTGTCATTCAGCGACGACGCCATGGCTCCGCTGAACACAGTTGCCGAAGTGGCCGATTACTACAGCCAGGCTGCCCATTCGTCCTTGCTGAGCATCTCTCCGGAGGAAACCGGAATGAGCGAGATCGGGCATTTCAGGATGTTTTCCCGTGCTGCTGCGGAAACCATCTGGCCGTTGATTTACGGGAGATTGGTGGATTCGCCGGACTGGCTTGGCGGCGTCCGTTCGTAGCAATGGGCTGTCGAGTTTGAAGCCCTCGCAGGCTGGCAGGCACGCAAGGCGCTTCCAGGCTGCGCCGAGCTAAGGACTAAGGCTTGCTTGACGATGAGGTGTGGGCCGAACAACGGGCTTCACTTTGCCCTCTTCTGCCAAGCCTGCATTCCAGGGGCTGTCAGACTTGATTCCACGTGGAAAGAGGGTTGCTCCAGAAAGGGCTTTCTAAACACCCTCTATTGAGCACGGAGCAACAGGATGTTGTCGCTTGACCCGCGTATTACCCATGCGATTCTTTCCCGGCCTTGGCGAATCGCCCAGGTATTGGCTTTTGTCTCCCTCAGCAAGTTGACCCTGATAGCTGCGCCGTTGCTGCTCGGCCATATAGTCGATGGCCTGACTTCGGAGCAGGGGATCGCCTCGCAAGAGATTTCCTTGCTGGTCCTGGTTTTCTGCGTTGCAGGCGTCATGCAGGTCGTCATTAACCCCATCCAATCGCTTTATCTCTCGAGACTCGTGCAGGAGTGCGTGTGCGAAAGCTCCTTGCAGTGGGTGCGCTGCGTGATGGGGAAGGAGTTCGAAGTCTTCTCCTCCATGCGGATCGGCGGCCTTATCAATACCGTCGATCGAGGCGTGAATGCCTACGAACGGCTTCTGAACTTCATGCTGTTGTCCGGTGTGCCTCTTGTGGTGGAGACGCTGATCGTCGGCGGTGTCCTCCTGTTCTATGGCAGTCCGGGGGTATTTTTCACAGTGCTGCTGGCGGCGGCTGGGTACCTGTACCTGAATCACAGAATCATTCACTGGCGGCGCAGCCATATCGATGCGCTGAACGATCAGGAGGATGAGGTTGCATCGAGTTTCGCCCAGACCTTCGGAGCTGCGAAGGCGATCAAGTGCGAAGGGACTCCAGATTCAGCGCTGGCGTCATTGGATGGTGCTTATCGTGGCTACGCGGCAGCAGCCATCCGGATCGGCTACTCGGCCTCGATATTGGGTTCCGCCAAGGCCCTGTTTATCTGCCTGTCGACGGCGGGCATCCTGCTGTTCGTCTTCATGGACCAGCTCTCGGCCCAGCCCTTCATGACGGTGGGGGAAATGGTCGCGATGTTCACAATCGCCACCGCCTTCTTCAATAGCGTTGCTTCAGTAGCTGAAACTCACCGATTCACCGACCAGTTCGCATCAGACCAGAAGCGGTTTCAACAGGTACTGGACCTGCCGGATTTCAAAGCCGGCGACTCGGCTGGCGCAGACAATCCCGCAGTGCCGAACAGGCTGACGCTCGGGCCGGTCCGAATCCAGCGACCGGAAGCTGAGCTGCTGGAGCTGCCCAACGCCCTTTCCCTGAGGAGAGGGGAGAGCGTGGCGATTATCGGAAGTAGCGGGGCGGGCAAGACAACCCTGCTCGAAGCCTTGGCTGGCGTTCTCGTCGAGTCACGAAGCAACCTGCAGCTTGGGGATTCTTCGTTGGGAAATGTCGGAGGAGCAGCGCAGTTCAGCCAGCTTCGCTATTGCCCGCAGTCGCCCAGCCTGCTCAGTGGGCCTATCGCTGAGGCCGTCCTTTTCGGCCAGCCATACGACCGCCAGAAGCTCTGCGAACATCTGGATTCGCTCGGTCTGCCCAAGCTCGCGGCGGAAATGGACAGTTTCGAAGTGGAGAACCAGGGGACGAACCTGTCCGGTGGAGAAGTGAAGCGTTTGTCGCTTTTGCGAGTGCTCATGAGACCAGGCGCATTCAACCTGTTCGACGAGCCAACCGCTTCACTCGACTCCTCCACTGCGGAGCAGGTGTGGGACCTGCTGTTGCGAAGCTTCGCAGGACAGTCTCTGGTTTGCGTCACCCATGACCTGAAGAGCCTGGATCGCTTTGACCGGGTATGGGTGGTGGACGGCGGACGGCTGATTGCGGCAGGGCATTGGCAGGAGCTGGCGAAGGATGAGCGGGTGGCGGCCATCCTGCGATACATGCGGAGAACTGCCGCTGCCGATAGTGGGCAGCCAGTTCCTTACTAGGTCCGGGGCTGGATTTCGATCGACAGGACCGTCGCGAGTGAGCCTGATCGATACAGCCTTGCGGAAATCAAACGTGGCCCCGATGAAATTCGGGATGGCGCTAGCAAGCGTTCCCCGAATTGCATTCATTGGGCTACGGGCTCTTCATCGTCCATACGGCAAGATTGCTTTCAGCCCGTAGGATGGGTAGAGCTTGCGAAACCCATCAACCTCGATGCGATGGGTTTCGTTCCTCTACCCATCCTACGAATCTGTAAGATTCTTTAAAGCGGCACGTTAGATCAATCGTTTCTGGAAAAAGAAGCGCTTATGATCCAAAGGGAAATTATCGAGACAACCGAACTCGGTAAAACCATGTCTTTGGTAAAATGCAGGTGCTTGGAAATCAAAGGTATCTAGCCAGATTCCGACGCAGCCTTTTTCACGTGCAATGTCTTCCGCCATGTCCATCAGGCGTGAGCCTATGCCTTGTCCCCTAGTTTGTTCAGGTATGGCGAGCAACTCGATGAATAACCAACGATAGAATATCTCACCGTAAAGGCCGCCAATGATTTCATTGGTCTGCTCATCGCGGACCAGTAGAGCGATTGTCTCTGGTTTTGGATCACCCGCTCGAGAAAAATTATGGGCTCGCAAGGGCCGGAGGATAGCCGAGCGCTCAACTTCTCCAGGGTTTGCCATCATTTCGATACGAGTGCTCATTCGCTAATCCTGTAGATATTTATAATGATATTGATATATTGATCCTTGGGAAAACGGGGGTGGATTTATTTTATTCGCTAGCTTTACCATGCGCGCATGGAGATGCGTGGCATGTGAGATGGGACTAGAGTGACGAAATAAGTCTGTCCAGTTTTTGGTTAAAAGTTTAGCGGAGAACTTCAGCGAGTCCGCTGCAGTGCTTGGTTGTGATTAATTTTTATAATCTTTTTTCCCAAAACTCTTGGTCAAAGGATTGACTATATTTTTTAACATCTACGTTCTTGGTTGACAGTGTAAAATCGTATTTTTTGTACAATTCTCGAGCAGATTTTAAGCAGCTGTATGTTTCAAGGCACAACAAGCCTATGTCGTGGTCTTTGCAATGTGAGATAACCTTATTCATTAGTTTTTTGGCAACTCCGCAACCGCGGTATTCGGTTTTGACTAGCAAGAAATTTATAAAAGCGGTTTGATCAGTCTTTAATGATACTGCTATGGAGCCAATGGCTTCATTATCTATAGTGGCAACCCATAGCATGTTGAGCGGGTTTTGAGTTTCCAGAAATGCAATGACTTTTTTGGCGATATCCTTTTCAAAGTTTGAGTCGAATTCAAATTGCTCTGCATATAGTCTTCCATGTGTTGATATCAGCCAGCCAATATCGCCCGGGATTGGATTTCTCAGAATGACTTCCATGAAGAGTTGTTCTCATATTGTTGACTTGGCTGAGGCTAACTCTGGTGAAGACCGGCATCAACCCCTCCCAGCATGACCTGTAGCATCAGTCCGCTCCTGGCCGATCTCTGCCCGTCGTGACCGGCAGAAGTCGATCTGGAGCGGTCGCTGGTGGTCGGCAGCAACCTGCCAGAGCTAGCCATTTATACTTTTTGAACCCCAGGGCGGCTGCTTTTCTAGCCTTTCTGGCGAGTCCCATACCTGACAGTGTCAGGTGGGCCAGAAGATCGATGCTGCCCAAGCCGGGAAGCAGACCAAGGGCGAAGCCCAGTGTTGTGCTGGCGAGTACGGTGATGTGCAGTTTGTTGGTGATCCTCCTGATCGTTCAGTTCTTCCTGCGCAGAATTGCTTTCACGTAGCGGGAGGGGATTTGTGCCTCCATCTCACCATGCAGACGTAGCACTAGGGTTTCGCCGAGCGACCAAATCACCTGGACATCTCTAAGCGAGCACTGCTGATCCAGTGACAGGGTTTTAGGCGGATTCCTCTCGCAGTAACCGCTGTCCAGGGTGATTTCACTCGCCTCGTAGTTACCGAGACCCAGGCCCTTCATGATCCGGTCCGGCATGGTGGTAAGCACGCCGTTGTACAAGGCGATCGCCAGTGCCAGTGGAATGGAGACACAAAGCACGTGATTAATGCCACCAAATGCTGCCATGCAATAACAGGCAATGATGATGCTGAGAATGAAGGGCACGAGAACGAAACCAATGGTTTGAAGCTTGCCAGTGAGCAGACTGCCAAACGCCGAACCGGATTGGGGAAGGGCGCTGAGGGTTACCAGATTGACGATAAGGAGGGCGAGGTAGGTCGAGTACAGGTAGCGAAGAAAACTCCACTTCGGCAGTTTGAATTTCACCTGAACTGCAATCCCGAAGGCCAGAGCTATGAATGCGGGAAGGATGAGGTATGCACTACGGAAAGACGAACCTAAGCTCAGCAAAGTGCTGGAGGAAACAAGGGAATTGATGGCATGGGGGAGGAGAAAGCACAGTGCGATCAACCAGTAGGCATTGCGTGTCTTTTCCTCCTCGGTGTTGCCCACGCGGCGCAGATTGCTCCGGATCAATTTGTGGTTAACGAACAGGTGCACTGTCAGCAGGCCCGGTGCTGCAACACCCGCAGCAAACAGCCCAACGAAGCCAAAGCCGATCAGGGCTGCCGACATCAGTAGTGACGAGAACTGGAAAAGGTCGAAGCTGGGGTAGAAGTGGTTGGTGAAGAAGTACGCGAGAAAGATTGAGAAGCCTACGAAGGGGGGAAGCCACTTGATCAGTTGTGGAAAGTAGCGTGTCGCGTAGTCGCTGGTTCTGGCGACATAGATGTCAAAAATATCCTGCTCCTGCTCCTGCTCCTGCTCCTGCTCCTGCTCCTGCTCCTGCTCCTGCGGTAGTTCTACGCGCGCATCCATGTGCTGATCCCTGACTTCTGGCTATGGCGAGTATGGTAAAAGGCCATTATTCAGCCCGCCACCCCGAACTGCGAACGCCAGAGTCCGGTTCGTAGGATGGTCGGGCGGCGTTCCGCGAGCTTGCGATACCCATCAACCTCGATGCGATGGGTTTCGCAAGCTCTACCCATCCTACGGTTCTTTGCTCCACAGCTTGATGGGCCTTTCTCACGCGTCGGGACAGAGCCTATGGATGGGGCGGGGGAGGGGCAATGCTGATGGTTTGTCGGAACTGGCTGATTGGCCGTGGGGAGTAGCGGTGCTGGGGATGGGCAGTTGGTGGATAAGTAGATAACAACAAAGCGTTATCCACAGCGACTTGCAGCTTGCGTGGGGTGGAGATTTGCGAGGCTCAGTTCCACCGCCAGATTCCACGGAGATCAGCCAAATCTAGGCTGGGAAAATGTTTCTGTCCCCTTCTGCAGTCAGCGCCGTAGTGAAGATATCGCTAGGACTATTGCGAGCTAGCGCATCACAAGGGGGAGTCACGTCGATTTCCTTGTTCAATCACTGCATCAACACTTGGTATGGGCGCAATTCGTTCTTCTTCCCGCACGCATAGAAACTCTGCAGGTGATCCATTTTGAGGTGGTTTCATCCAGGGTTAGCAGCAGCTCCAAATTCCCAAATCCTAATAACTGACCTTGTCTTGTGGTTAAGAAATGTTTGGATTTTTCTTTTTAATGATTAAGAGATGAATACCTATATTGTAGGAAATTAGTTAGTTGTGGCGCTGGTTGGTAGGGTTTGGTAGGTGATTCTGTAGATTGCTCTGTAGGAGTTTTCCTACGATTTTTATAGGTGGTTGTAAATTAATGGGTTTTATTGTGGGGGAGACTCGTTCTTATTTGGTTCCTTTGTTCTTCAGGTGGCTGATGTTGTGAGTGGAAAGAATTCGCTGTTTGGTTGATAACGATAAGCGTTCTTGATTCTGACGAGGAATGCTTATGAATACTCCCTGGGTGCCAGAAGGATATTGGGAAAAATTTCCGCACACCCTGACGGTTATCACAACTTATAAATGCAATGCTGCATGCAAAGAATGCTGCTTTGAGTGTAGTCCTAAATTAACTGCGAGATTGTCATTTGAGGATATTGTTGGGTTTATCGATGGCTCTGTAGAGGCATTTCCAGGTCTTAGGTTGGTGGTGTTTAGTGGTGGTGAGTGTTTCCTATTGGGCGATGATCTGTTGGCATCGATCAGGTATGCAAAGAAATATAATCTGGCTACTCGCTGTGTGACTAACGGATTCTGGGCAAAGACAACCAGTATTGCAAATAGAATGGCTTCTAAACTAGTCGAGTGTGGCCTTGATGAGCTAAATGTAAGTACTGGATCTGATCATGCTGAATGGGTTCCGATAGATGTTGCATTAAATGCTGCAAAAGCTGCTGCAACGCATGGGATATTTACTGTTGTTACCATAGAGCAAGACAAGGTTGATAGTGGGATAATTGACCAGGTCAGGAAGGATGTTGAATTGGCCAGTTTGGAGAAAGCTGGTTTGCTCACCACTCAAGTAAATAGCTGGATGCCGTTTCATAAGGGCAGTGCCGAGCGGACAGCGATTGGTAATAGAGAGTCCATGCTTTGCCAAGGGTGTGATCAAGTTGTCGAAAATTGCGTCCTTACTCCACATCGAGAGATTTCTGGTTGCTGCGGTCTGACCTTTGAACATATCCCTGAAATGAAAATTAACTGGGCTTCTGGAGATTCCCTTCGGGAAAAGTACATTTCTCAGGCGCAAGATTTCTTGAAGATTTGGCTGAAAGTAGATGGTCCATATCAGATCATTAAAAATTTGGCATGGGGCGAGTATAAGGATGATCTAGGAAAAATAGTTCACCCGTGTCAGGCATGTGCGCTTCTACATCAAAGTAGATTACTTCGAGAAAGAATAGTCGAGCAGCATAGCTCTCATATGGGGCGTGTCCTTCGCCAATTCTTTTCGCAAGCGTCCATCATGGTCAATGTCTAGGGGGAAAGGAAAATGCGTCGAAGAGATATTTTCAAGGCTGCTGTACTTGGTGGGGTGGCTTCAGCACTTCCGGTGGCAAGTTCAAATGAGCGGCTGTTCGGAGCGCCTGGTTCGATAATTGCTAAGGATACAGCTTCTGATAATAAATTAAGACTGTTGATGTCGAAAGGGGATATTCCGGTTGAGGTTTGGGAAGATGTTGTGGACTTTTCTAGAGTTTGGTCCGCCGTGAGTAGTGATCTGTCTCTTGCTGGTGAATTTTACGCTGATAGGGAGTCATTCCTAGCGAAGATGGGGGTTGCGGAGGGCACTATAGAGCCTCGTTCTATGGAGGAAAAGCTGTTGTTGGCCAGCCATGATCCGACAATTCGCAAGGCTGCTATAGATGGAGACTACGCAGCTTATCTTGGTAGATTGAAAGAGTTGGGTGTTTTTATGGCAACACCTACTTTGCGTCAACGTGTAGATCGTTTGATGGACGCAGATGGTGAGGCGCTTAGAGATTTTGTCGTGCGATCGCTTTCTGTTTCGTCTCTTGAAGAAGACTACTCAAGTTATTTGGAGAGGTTGAGGTTGCTTGTAGGTGATCAGGGCGTTGAGGGAAATTCTATTCAGGAGAGAGAGAATAGGGTAGGTAAGAAAGGATACCCAGAGGCGGAAATTGAGGGTGCGCAACCGTTTTTGTTCGTGGCGGGTGCTGCAATTGCTGTAGTCGCTATCGGTGTCGCAACTTACGTAGTGGCTGCTGTAAATGTTGCTGTCGGTTTGAATATCGCTGCAAGTATAAGGATCGTGTCCCGGGAAGTGGTGTAACTGAGGTCTAGCCGAAGCGCCGTCAGGCGTAAGAGGAAGGCCATCGTGGTTCTTGGTTAAGGTTGAGTTTGCAGACCT